>ONAL01000007.1 GCA_900315785.1 uncultured Eubacteriales bacterium | reverse complement strand
ACGATACAAACCTTGGGAGTCGCTTTTGAGTTCGTCGGTAACTACGCCTCGGTGGACTTTCACCACAGAGCATTGATATGCCCGTCATACCAAAAAAACAAGGCACCCACTTTTCGTGAGTGTCTTGTTTCTTAACTAAATGATATTGGCGTTTTTACGCCTCTTTTTTAATGCTCTTATTCAGATGTACGGAATAGATAATTGTTTCTTTGACAGATAAGCCGAGTGTTTCCTCAAGCGCCTGTTTATAGAGCTCGACCTGCTTTCGGTACATTTCGCGGAGTTTTTCGGCTTCCTTTACCCTATCGGTCTTGTAATCGACGATTACAAGCTCTCCGTTCTCGACGAACGCCAAGTCCACAGCACCCTGCATTATAAGCTCTCTGTCCGAAAACTCGGGAGCTATTTCGGGGTTATAATCCGCGGCTTTGATTTTGACGGTGAAGGTAAATTCACGATAATACCGCTCGCTACGAAGCACTCGGTCAATCAGCTCGCTATTCAGAAAAGCACCGAGCTTTTCCAGGTCAAGCAAAGAGCGCATACGCTCGGTGAGATAGCCGTCTGCCGCGAGACGGTCGGCTTCCGCTGTGACGTCCTTTCGGGCGCCCCGCAAATCACAACGCTCCATAAAGGTATGAAAAGCGGTACCTGATTCTGCACCCGACGCGGATTCTGCGTCGAGGAACGAGGGTCTGCGCAAGACCTTGTTGAAAATCTTATTATCCTTATGGCTGAGCTCCGACGCGCTGACCTTCTGAGGCAGCGACGAAAGGGGCTTGTTTTTATATTCAAAGGCGAGCCTTTGTCTGAACTTCTCCATAAAGCCGTCGGGGATATTGCGCTCAATCTCGAGCTCCTCGGGATTTGCGACAGGCGTCTCGCCGTCCGAGAACTCGGGACGTGAAACGCTGCTGAGTACCCACGGCAAGGCTGTGCCGTCGTTTGCTTCGGTATTAAGTCCAAGCGCCTTTGCGGCGTTGCAGTTGCTGTTAAAAAGCGCGCAGGTGAACAGCCAGTCAGAGAACGACGAAGCGCTCTTTACGACAAACGGCGCAGGCGGATACGAAGTAATTTTATTGGCAAGCTTGGAGAGATATTCGTCGGGATTGTTCTGAACGCTTGTGATAATCAGTCGCTCTTTGGCTCTGGTTAGTGCCACATACAGGATTCGCATTTCCTCTGACATCTGTGAATCCTTAAGCATCATCGAAACAGCCTTGCGGTGTAGAGTGTCGTACTTGACGAGATTCTCGCGGTATCTCAGACCTACTCCTCCCACGCTGTCGAGGGTCAAATCGTTTGAGGTGTCGCGGAAGTTGAACTTTGTGCCCGTGGAGCTTATGAAACAAACAGGAAACTCAAGTCCCTTACTCGCGTGAATACTCATAACCGTTACGGCATTTAATTCCTTCGAGGAATTATCGCTTGCGTTTAGCACGGTTCCTCGCTCTATCATTCTGTCGATGTAGTTGATAAAGGCGGTCAGCGTTTTGTAGCCGTTCTCGGAATAATCGCGCGCATAGCTTCGCAACAGATACAGATTTCGTGCAGACGCCTTGCTTATCGCCTTTACAATTGAAATATAACCGCAGCTGTGAGCAACGATATCTATCAGCTTATCTACCGTGACTGTGACTGCCAGAGAGCGCATTTTATCGATAAACTCGATGAAATCGCGCGCTTTTTCGTCCTCTTTTGAATAGAGCTTGACCGCGTTATATATCGGCATACGGCGGTATTTGGAGCGTATCAGCGACATCTCGTCAGCCGTGAAGCCGAACATCGGGCTCATCATAACCGACAGAAGCGGAATATCGAGCACAGGGTTGTCGATTATCCTAAGGCAGTTTAGCATAACCTTTATCTCGTTTTCCTCAAAGAAATTGCTCTTGAGCTCGGAGACTGCGGGTATGCCGTACTGACGCAGGACGTTTGAGAAAGTGGCCGCTCGGCGGGTGTCGCCCTTTGCGCTTCGAAGCAGAATCGCGATATCGCGGTACTCGAGCTTACGCTCGGAGTTTTCGTCCTTGATGAGAGTTTTTTCCTCATACATCATTTTGAGGATTTTTTCGGCTACGAGCTGAGCCTCGAGCTGGGTGTTCGTCTCCTCCTCTTCCTTGTTCACATCTCCGCCGTCAATGAGCAGAAGCTCCATATTGGGCGCGCTGTTGTTGGGATAGTCGGCTCCGCAGACGAGCTTTTCCTCGTCGTTATAATCAAGTCCGCCGATTTCGGGTGACATCAGCGACGAGAAAACAAAATTGCACGCGTCGGTGATTCCCTCACGGCTTCTAAAATTCCTGTCAAGAATTATTTTTGCCGGATATGCGGGATTGTTTCGGTCAAAAAGCTTATAGCGGTTTTTGTAATCTATAAAGATTTCGGGCTTAGCCTGACGGAAGCCGTAAATACTCTGCTTCACGTCTCCGACGACAAACAGGTTTCCCTTGTCACGGCTGAGCGCCTTAAAAAGAAGGTTCTGAGCGTCGTTGATATCCTGGAACTCATCGACCATTATCAGGTCAAAGCACGAGGATATTTCCTCGGAAATATCGGTGTAGATTATCTCGCCGTCGCGGTTCTCGCACAACAGCTCGATTGCAAGGTGCTCGATATCTGAGAACTCGAGCAGATTCTTGTCTGTCTTTAAGGCGTTGTATTCGAGCTCAAAACGCTTTACGCAGTCAAACAGCGCCTTTACCAAAGGATAAAGCCTGTCGCTGAGAGCGTTAAGGTCGTCGAGACTATCCGAGAAGAGCGCGCCGAGCTTCTTAACCTCAGCCTTGTACGAATCACGGTTTGACGCGATAAGGAGCTTATATTCATCGTCATTTGCTCCCGTAATCCTGGGGAAGGTCTTGAACTTTACGGACGAAACGAAACCGCAGACCTTGTCCCAGTCGCCGTTCATAATATGGGCATTGAGCTTGTTCAGTGTTGCGAAATCGTCCTCGAGCATATCCCGGATTTTGCCGATTGCCTTTTCGTCAAGGAATGTATCCTGTCCGAGGTACTTAAAGCTCGTATCGCAAAGCTCAAGGCAGTACAGAAGGCATTCCTTTGCGTAGTTCATTATGTAGGAATAATACGGTGTTTTTGTGAAAGGAGTTTTTGCGGTATCGTAAAGGCTGAGCTTCTCGCTCATCCAGTCATCTGGGAACGGAAACGCTCTGAGATAATTGTAGATACTCAGGATTTCGTCCTTGAGGTTGTTGTCGTCCTTTACGGAACAGACCGCGGAAACGAGGTCAAGAAAGCTCTTGTCGTTCTGCTGATAGAAAAACTCCAGTGCCGAGTTGAGCGCCTTTTCTCTGAGAATAGCAATTTCTCCGTCATCGGGAACACGGAAATCGCGCCTGATGTCCAGCTTATAAAAATACTGCTTGATAAAGTCCGAGCAGAAGCCGTCGATTGTGAGGATTTTTGCGCTGTAAAGAAGCTGCTTCTGCGAAATCAGGTATTTGTTGAAGGGGTCGTTTTTGAGGAGCTTGTCAATCGCCTTTTCAATACGCGTGCGCATTTCAAAGGTCGCGGCGCGCGTAAAGGTTACAATCAGCATTCTGTCGATTGAGACTGGATTGACGGGGTCGGTAACGGCTTCGATAATACGCTCTACGAGAACCGCGGTTTTGCCCGAGCCTGCCGCTGCTGAAACGAGCACATCGCCGTCGCGCGCGTCAATAGCGTCGCGCTGAGCGGGAGTCCAGTTAACCTTACTCATCGCCTTTTCCCTCCTTTATGCTGTCATATACTTCCTTGGCGTTTTTCTTTTCGCCCCAGCGGTAGCTGTCGCCGTACTTTCTGAGACATACGGAGTCATAGGGACAGTATGCGCAGCCGTTTTCGATTCCCTTCAAGGGGCTTGCTTCAACCTTGCCGCCGAGAAGGCTCTCGCCCATTTCTCTTACCGTATTATCGATATGTCTGAAAATATCGGCGAACTGCGCTTCGCTCGCGACTGTGTCCGAATATTCGCTGTTTAACGTCTTTTTGCTGAGCTTGATATAGTCTCCGCTCTTGTCCATATGGTTGAGGACTTCCTCATCGCGGAGAATAAGTCCGTTCATTTTGAGCTTGTTTGAAAACTCGCGGTTAATGTCCGACACGTCACCGCTCACAGTCGGAGCGGTTGCGGGCATATAGAGAATACCCGCAGGTGACAGTTTTTTGCCGTAGTAACCTTCGCCGTTCTTTGCAACAGCGCTGAGGTAAATGAGCATCTGCATATTGATTCCGTAGAGGATTTCGTAGAGATTAAAGGTCTTTTTGCCAGTCTTATAATCGACAATCCTGACGTAATACTCGTCCTCGTTCTTCATACAAACGTCTACCCTGTCGATAAAGCCGTTCACGGAAACAGAGCGTTCGCCGTCAATATCGACGGTATAAGGCGGAATATCTGTGCCGATACCGAGCTCGAAATCCACAGGAATAAAGTCGGACCTTGAGAGCTGACGGATAAGGTGGTTTATCAGCACGACAATGTTTTCCTTGAGACGTGCGAAAAGGTGGATAAAGGACTTCTCCTTATCCTCGAGACCGCCGAAGTTGAGGTCGGCGTATTCGTTGAGAATCCTGTCCACATCTGTTCTGATTTCGCCCTCGGAGAGCTTGTTCAAGGTCTCCTTGTTGCGGAGCCTGAGAAAGTTTTCAAGAGCGTAGTGGACGACGTTTCCGAACTGAATCGGGTCAATCTTCGCGACCTGACGTTCTCTTGCGCGCAGACCGTAGTTACAGAAATACTGAAAGGCGCAGAGCTTGTACTTCTCGAGCTGAGAAGCGGAGATACGGATTTTTTTGCCGAAGAGCTTTTCCGCGGTGTCACGGTTTTCAATTCTGAAAGGTCTGCGGTTAACTGCGCTCTCGAGCCTTTCGAGGTCGGATTTATATTCGGCGCTGCTGTCGAAATATTCGGTTAAGCTATGTATAACGCCGCTTTTGCCGTTATAGTTTTCGGCTAAGAATTCAAAAGCCTGCTGCTCGTTAAAGAGCTTTTCGGCTTCGTTATTATCAAGATATGCGGAATGAATCCGTTCGGGGAAAATCCTCTCGATGTCGGTGTAAATCACTGACGGCTTATAGGACTGACCCGAAAAGTCGCTGACGAAATAGCTCACATAGAGCTTTTCGCTCGGAGAGGTCAGAGCGCAGTACGCAAGATACTTTTCGTGAGCGGCTATATCCTCGAGATTATCGGTGAGAGGAATGTCATTCTCGATGAGGAGCTTTCTCTCGCTCTCGGAGAATACTCCCGCTGTTTTCGGAACTGACGGAAAAACTCCGTCAACGGCTCCGATTATAAACACCGCTTTGACGTCCTCGAGCCTTATGCTGTCAGCTACGCCGACCTCGACCTGGTCCTGATATCTGGGAATATCGCTGAATTTGATATCAGAGAAGAGAAACTCGAGGTATTCCTTGTAATCCTTGAGCTCAATAACGTCGTCGCCGACTGTCGCGACCATTTTGTCGAGAGCCTCCATAACGTGGTTATAAACTCTGATTTCCTCGTTAGCCTCAAAGATTAAGCCCTGAGCCTCGAGCTTGTCATAGAGAATATCCACGCTGTTGTCGACGTTGTAGTCGGTCAGAAGCTTGTAGAGCGCCTTTGTGATATCGGAAGCCTTGGCGTTCTTTGAGCTTTCGAGGAAGTCGAGCAGAGGAGTAATCACGCGTGAGCGCGTATTTTCGAGCTTAACGAGCGCTTCCTCGTCGGACTTTGTCATTTCGCCGAAGCCCGAGGGATTGTTCTTAAATTCTTTTTTGAGAGCGGAGCGGTCAATATTCCAGATAAAAAGATAGTTTTCAAGTTCGGATATCTCGATTTCATCGAGACCCGAAAGACCGCTTTTGAGCATAGAAAGCAGGCTTTCGCGTTCAAAGCCGAAGCAGAGAAACTCGAGAGCGGAGCAGATAAAGCGAACCAAGGGCTTTGTGAAGATATCCTTGGGAACGCTCATAAAGTACGGAATATCGAACTTTTCAAA
The DNA here is from genome assembly GCA_900315785.1 of uncultured Eubacteriales bacterium. Classification (GTDB taxonomy): domain Bacteria; phylum Bacillota; class Clostridia; order Oscillospirales; family Acutalibacteraceae; genus Ruminococcoides. The sequence goes on along the minus strand of ONAL01000007.1, from coordinate 44,739 downwards.
GGCGGTATCGAGAATACCGCTGTAAGGCGCAATCTCACGGCTGATGACCGCGATATCGCTGAATTTATAGCCCCTGTCGCACACAAGGCTCATCACGCTGCGCGCGACAAACTCGGCTTCGTTGTATACGTCGGAAGCCTCATATGTTTCTATAGCGTCAGCTGACTTATCATAAACAAAGTCGTTGATTCCGAGTACGCGGTCGCCGACTGCGACAAGCTCGGGGATTTCGGTTCTGAATGACTTTTCAAGAACGGTATCGCTGTCAAGCTCGATTCCGCCGCGCTTTGAGATACGTCTGAGCTGACGGTAGGTGCGATAGGTTGTGGCGAAAATCTCGCTGTCCTTGCGCTCAACGTCCAGATTGAGTGTCACAAAGAACTCACGGCTTCGCTTCATTAGGGTTGAAATTACGGTTAGCTGTTGATATGTAAAGCCGCTGAACGAATCCACAACGACGGTATATCCGTCAAAGAAGTCGGAGCTCTCGAGAATATTATTGAGCCTGGTGAGGTCGTCGAGCGGGTCGATATATGTCTGAGCGAGCAAAGCGTCATAGGCTGAGAGCGTGAGCGAGGTTTCCTCAAGCTTATGTCTGAGGCTTTCGCTCGTAATCTTATCCTTGACCGAATCAATCATATCGAGGGTGATATTGTCCTTTTTCCACTCCTTGAGCGAATGGAGCATAAGGTCGAGCACGGACTTTCTGGTCTTAACGGACGAGAAAAAGCTCAGGTTATCGACGCACTCGTCCAGAGCACGTCTCATAATTATCTTGCGGACGCCGTCGTCAATCACATTTTCGGGAATATTGCCCGAATTCTTGAAAACATAGTCGCAAAGTCTTTTGAAGCCGAACACAAGCACGTCGCGCGACTTATCCGCTCCGAGCAGATTCAGAAACGCCGTCTCGGTCTCGAAGGAGTTCTGGTCGGGCACGAGCATAAGAAGCTTTGTATCTCCCTTTTGTCTGAGCTCGCCGAGGATATTCAGAGCGCGCGTTGTCTTGCCGCTGCCGCTTTTTCCTAAAATCAAATGAAGCACAAAATCACCTCAATACTAACATCTGTTCCAATTCTATCACAACAGGTGTCCCATAAAAAGGTCTATGAGAATAAAGAACAAATTTTTTCGAAGTATTCTACGAGCTTGAAGCGGAACTGGTACCCCTCGCCTGTCATAAGCTCGTATTCGTCCTTTGATGTTTTTTCTTTCAGGGAATTATAATTTGTTGAAGCTCCGATACATAGCGACGGATACATAACGCACCACCAGTTGTGACCCTCGCCCTTGCCGATAGTGATTCGCAGAGCGTCGTACATTCCCGAGGGCATTGTGACCTTGCCGTAATAACGGGTGTTGAAGTACATATTCTTTATCTCAACCTTGACGGGATAGGCGCAGTTGTTCTTTCGAAGCTCATCCGATGCCGCGTCAGCTATCGCCTGAATGTTATCGGCTGTGAGAAGCTCCGCGTCTGCCAGACTGTCGGAGCCTTTATATATTTTTTCGGTGAGTTTAAGTACACGGTCTCTGACCTTAAGCTTGAGCGCCTGGTCGTGCTCGCTGTCGGAATTAGCGAGGATATGGAGCCTGAAAACCTCGCCGCTCAAATTTCTGCACTGAGCCGAAAACGGAATCATCGAAAAGATAATACAGATAACCGCTGCGGCACAAATTGACTTGATAAATAATTTCATAATAAAAACCTGCCTGACTTTCTTTGACAAAAGTATGGGCAGGTTTAAAAATTTTATTCAGTTACCCCTCGATAACCGCGCAGCCTTCCTTTACAGGCTCACAGAGGAATGTCTTGGGATATGTCTTTTTGAGCTCCTCGACACACTTCTCAGCCTTTTTAGCGGAGTTGAAGATACAGAACACGGCGGAGCCAGAGCCGCTCATACAGGCTCCGAGAGCCTTGTTTCTGAGCATAACGCGCTTAATCTCCTTGACCTCGGGGATATCGAGCGCTATGTCAAAATCGTTGAGCATACAGGTTGTGACCATCCACAAGTCGCGCGAGTAAATCGCCTTGACCATTTCGGCGGTAAACTCGGGATGAGTGAGGTTTGCCGAATCAATCTTTGCGTAAGCTTCGGCTGTGGAAACGCTCACGTCGGGCTTGCAGATAACGATTTTACAGGAGCCGAGGCTCGGAAGCTTTCTGAGCTTGGTGCCTGTGCCCTCGGCGAGCTTTGTACCGCCGACAATACAGAACGGCACATCCGCGCCTATCCTCTCGCCTATCTCGCACATCTCGCTCTCTCTGAGGTGAGTAGCAAAAAGCTTGTTGAGCGAAGCGATTACCGCGGCGCCGTCGGTTGAGCCTCCCGCAAGTCCCGCCTGGGTGGGAATCTGCTTGTCTATCGTAATTCTGATACCCTTGTTATCGGTTTTGGTATATTTAAAGAACTCTCTTGCCGCTTTGTAGACGATGTTTTTCTCATCGCAGGGAACGCCCTCGTAGTCGCAGACAACCTCGATATCCGAGGTGTCGGTCTCCTCGACGGTTATGTAGTCGTATAGGCTGACAGTCTGCATTACCATACTCACGTCGTGGTAGCCGTCGGGTCTCCTTCTGAGCACGTCAAGAGAAAGATTAATCTTGGCGGGAGCCTGAGCCTTAACCTTCATTTTTGAGCTCCTTAACAAATTCTTCAATACGCTTTAAGGCGATTTTGATATTCTTAAGCGACTGAGCATATGAAATACGGACGTAGCCCTCGCCGCAATCTCCAAACGCGGTTCCCGGAACAACTGCAACGCGTTTTTCCTTGACGAGCCTTGTGGCGAATTCGTCGCTAGAGAGACCTGTGGACTTGATACACGGGAAGGTGTAGAACGCGCCGAGCGGTTCAAAACAGGTAAGTCCGATTTCGTTGAGCTTGCCGACAATCAGTCTGCGGCGGATATCATAGTCGGAGCGCATAGCCATAACGTCGTTGTCGCCGTTTCTGAGCGCTTCAATAGCCGCGTACTGTGCCGTTGTAGGCGACGACATAATTCCGTACTGGTGGAGCTTTGTGATATACGACAGAATCTCAGACGGTCCGAGAATATATCCGAGTCGCCAGCCTGTCATAGCGTAAGCCTTTGAGAAGCCGCTGACAATCAGCGTTCTCTCCTTCATTCCGTCAATCTCGGCAATTGAAACGTGCTTTCTATCTCCGTATGTAAGCTCGCCGTAGATTTCGTCGGAAAGTACAAAAATATCGTGCTTCTTGATGACCTCAGCGATTTCCTCGAGGTCCTTTCGCTCCATTATCGCGCCTGTGGGATTGTTGGGGTAAGGCAGAACGACCATTTTTGTCTTATCGGTGATAGCATTTTCAAGCTCGTCCGCAGTGAGGCGGAAATTGTTCTCGGCTACTGTCTTGATGGTTTTGGGAACACCGCCGGCCATAACAGTAAGCGGATTGTAACACACAAACGAAGGCTCGGGAATGAGCACCTCGTCGCCGTAGTTGAGAAGCGTGCGGAAGCACAAATCAATACCCTCGCTGCCGCCGACTGTGACGAGAACCTGAGTGTCGGGCTCATAGCTTATGTTGAAGCGTCTGCTGTAGTAGTTGCTTATTTCGCGTCTGAGCTCGATAAATCCGCGGTTGGGTGTGTACCAGGTCTTTCCCTGTTCAAGAGAAGTGATACCCGCTTCACGGATATGCCACGGAGTTTTGAAGTCGGGCTCGCCGATTGAAAGAGAGATTACGTTGTCCATCTCCACGGCGATATCAAAGAACTTTCGGATACCCGAGGGCTTGACGCTCTTTATCCTGTCGTTTACGACATTCTGATAATCCGTCACAGAACCATTCCCCTTCCGTCGGAAGGATTGTCGTCAACAAGCGATACCCCTCCGATTTTATAGGTCTTGAGCATAAAGTGAGTTGCGGACGCGATTACTCCGTCAACGCACGAAATCTTTCTCGCGACAAAGGACGCGACGTCCTGCATAGTCTTTCCTGTTACAAATACGGCAAAGTCAAACGAACCCGCCATTAAGTACATAGACGACACCTCGTCAAAAGACATAATCTGAGATGCAATCTCATCAAAGCCCGTTTCCTTCTTTGGCGTAACCTTGAGCTCGATAATAGCTGTAACACCAGCGTCGGGCACCTTTTCAAAATCAACAATCGCCTTGTAGCCCTTGATAACGCCTGCCTGCTCGTATTCCTTAATCTGAGCCGCGATATAATCCTCGGGCTCGCCGAGCATAAGTGAAAGCTCCTTATTTGTGAAGCTGCTGTTTTCGCTTAAGATTTCAAGTAATTTATCCATAGTAACCTCCAAAATTTATACTGTCTGCAGTTTAGGTTGTTTTACTCTTTGGGTCAGGTTCACGCAAACCGCCGTTCCGATACAGAACAGTTCGCAATCCTCGCCGCGGATATTTAGCTCGTAGCCGTCGCCGAGCTTTGAGAAACGCTCGCAGTGAGTGGCGACAAGTGAGTTATCAGCGTCGATGATGTCAAAGCTCTTTGTCATAAGCTCGCCTCTGATATGCCACGGAAGCCCGTAATAATACAGGCGGTCGTTCGGATTAATAATAAGCCGAACGGACTTACCCGATACAATCAGCGAATACGCGTTGACGGAAATCAGCGGCATACGCTTGATTTTCATAACGACATTATCGGACAAATCGGCAATGCGGATTGTGTTTTTTGAGCGAGTAACAAAGTACTTTTCCTTGCACAGCTCGTCGAAAACCGTAAAAAGGCTGTCTGAGGTCGAAGTATCTCTTTTTAAAAAAATTTTCATAATTATCACCCGCTTTTATTATGGTTGATAATAAAGAAATAATGTACCACAGATTACTCTATGGTACATTATAGCACAATTTCAGAAAATAACAATATTAAATTCAAAGCTTTGCTTTTATCAAAGCAAGAAACGCGAAGCGTTGCAAATTCAATAGGGGATTTTTCCCTACTGAATTCAGATGATGACCGCCGCCTACAGAGGCGATGGACATTATCCGATTTGTTATAACATATGTTTGGGAATACGGTGTTTTTCGGAATTATAATACCTGCTCTCCATCGGCTCGTACTTGTTAAGGTAGACAGAGGTCATACCAATCATATACCAGAACCACATTACCATAAAGCTGATATCAAAAAGCAGAGCCTTTTCAAACAGCGAATAAACAAGATAAGCGCAGCAGAAAGCGAAGAGACAAGGCAAAATGTCCTGAGAGTCAGCCTTCTGGCGTTTGAAGAGGTTCGATACGGTATGCTTGCCGAACCTGAAGCCGAAAACGGCGAACAACAGAAAGCCTATTATTCCCGTAGATACAAGAATGGTCAGATATCCGTTATGTAGGTCGTGGTGGTGGTAGTTAAACTCCAGAACACCGCTCAGATATTTCTGGCTGAAATAGATTATGTTACCGCTGCCGATACCGAAGAACGGCGACATCTTGAACAGACCGATACTCTCCTTGACGAGCTTCATACGTCCGCTGTCGATGTTTGAGTTAGCGTGCTCGAAGGTGATTTCCTCCTGGTTCTCCAGCGCTTCCTCAGAGCTTGCGGCTCCGGGTGAAATCAGAGACGAAAACGTTTTCTGAGTTACAAGACGTGAAAGATACGCCGCTCCAACGATATAAATAACCGCAAAAAGAAGCGCAACCGACTTGAGAAGAATCTGCTTTTTGCTCATTCTGGCGGGCTTCGAGAAGAAGTAGAAAACAATCGTGAAAATCACATAGCACACAAAGAGCACAAACGAAGCGTTCGAATCACAGAGCATAAGCGAGAACACGTTGCCGCTCAGACATAGCGCGGTCCAGATACGGCTGATACGCGGCTTCTTAGCCTGAACAAGAAAATCGTGCTTGTTGACGATATGACAGCAGACAATTGAAACAACCGAGATAAAGCCCAGCATATTCGGGTTCATATAAACGCCTGTAAAGCGGTTTTCAAAAATGATAAACTTGATGAGGAAGATATTCTTCCAGCCGATTTCGAACTTGACGTGGAACATCATCAGCGTGAATCCGATTATCGCGGCGATAGTTGTAGCGTAGATAATAAACTTACAGACCTTATAAAGCTCAGCCTTGGGGTTGATGTCCGTTTCGGTATGAATTCCGTAGAAAATAAAGAAACAGATACTCGCGTGCAAAAGCATAAGGAAAGTATAGAAAATACCGTAAGTCAGGTTGATGAACATCGTGATTACGTTAAGCCCCATAAAGGCTATGAGCCAGAACGCAAAACGCATTGAATAGAGACATTCCTGCTTGCGGATTTTGAACACAACAAGCTTTACGCCCCAGATAAACATCGGGACGAGCAAAATATACGCGGGAATCTGTATGAATGAGAGGTTTGTAAAGAAAAGGACAATAAGATAACAAACTCTGAAATAGGACGGGTCCCTGAGCTTTGACTTAAAATCCATTATCACACCTCCCTTTAAAAATTATGATGACTGATTAATGGAATAGAACCTCGCTGATTGTTTTGAACATCAGAAACAGGTCGGTTTTGAAGTTGAACGATTTGATATACAAAAGGTTATAGTGCATCTTCTTCGGCAGGATAATGCCTACATAATCCTCGTCGATGTTGGTGCTGGTCTCAAGCATTCTGTCCTCGTTTTTGAACTTGATACTCGCGAGACTTGTGATGCCCGCGGGCATAAGAAGTGTAGCGTACATCTGCGGCGAATATTTATCAACATACTTGGGAACCTCGGGTCGTGTGCCGACAATGCTCATATCGCCCTTTAAAACGTTGAAAATCTGAGGGATTTCATCAAGTCGGTACTTTCTGAGAAAACGTCCGATTTTGGTGATACGCGGATCACCTGCCGATGTAACAAGCGAACCTATCTTATCGGCGTCAACAACCATAGTACGGAATTTGTAGATAGCAAACTTCCTGTTGTAGGTTGTGACCCTCACCTGCTTATACATAACAGGACCGCGTGAAGTGAGCTTTACGCAAAAAGCGAGAATAATTATAGGCACAATAAGAAAAACAAGAAGAAAAATGCATATAACTATATCAAGGGCTCTCTTAGCCGCAAGACTGCTTTTATTATTTTTTAGTATATCGTAGTATTTTTTTACAGCGTCGTTTTGGAACTCTTGAGGGAGTTCCTCGAAAGGCAGCAACATATAATCCTCCGGAATACACATTTATTCCATTATATCTAAAAAATATTCTAACAGATTATAGCTCATATTATGATATTTTTCAAGAGAATTTTTCGTAATTTGTATTACAATATTTTCACAACGAAAAGACCGACGGTACGAAACCGTCGGCTTTCTAGGTAATTTTATGGAGTAATCAAAACTTTCTCTCTTTTAGCTTAATTAGATTATATCATAAAATTATAAAATGTCAACAGTTTTTTTAAAAAAAATAATATTTTTATAAAAAATTTACATAAAATTCACCAAAAAGGCAGAATTCAAGCGGTTTCAAGTATTTTTTGTACCTTAAAAAAATAATTGTCTGAATTAACGATAATTATGCTTGACGTAAATGTAATACTGTTGTAAAATTAATATAAAGAAAGTTGGTTAGGATTATGAAAGATGAGTATACTCCTGATTTGATTACCCTGCTTGACGAGGACAATCAGGAACATAACTTCGAAATTCTGGACATAATCGAAGACAGGGACTCAAAATATTACGCCCTTCTCCCCTGCTTTGACAGCAAGGAAGAAATGCTATATGACCGCGGCGATTATCTTATTCTAGAGGCAATCGACGAAAACGGCGAGGAGCAGCTTGCGGAGATCGAGGACGGCGAGCTAAAGTATAAGCTGCAGAGAATATTTGACGAACGCTTTGAGGATATGTTCTATTAAACTGACATTTTTCCTGCCTGATGCGTGTATGCGATTAAAATAACCCTACAACACTTAAATCGGGAGCCTTTCTCTTTTTATGGTGTGCAGACCTCTCCTTAGGGAAAGCTGGGAGTACTAAAGTAAAAAGGCGGCGCCCACCTGTCCTTTAGTAGGCAGGTTATTATGTATCGCTTACGCTCAGGCGGGATTTTTTTAGATATTTGCGAGGTATTTGCTATGAAAATTTCAGTATTGGGCAGCGGACGCTGGGGAAGCTGCATCGCTTGGTATCTTGACAGAATCGGAAACGAGGTTGTGTCCTGCGGACTGAAGGACGCGCCTGATTTTCTTGAGCTTTACTACAAGCACAGGAACAGCTACCTCACCTTCCCCGACAGCATTGAGGTTACGCCTGACTTGGAATATGCCGTAACCAGAGCCGAGGTTATTGTAATTTCGATTTCTTCTCAGCACCTTCGCTCCTATATGAAGGATATCACAAAATACAACCTTGACGGCAAGACAATTGTGCTCTGTATGAAGGGCGTTGAAGCTGACACAGGCAAGCGGCTCAGTGAGGTTGTCTCGGCTTTTGTTGACCAGGAGAAAACTCCGATAGCCGTCTGGGTGGGACCCGGTCATCCTCAGGATTATGTCAAGGGAATTCCGAACTGTATGGTAATCGACAGCTCCAACGCTGAGGTCAAGGAAAAGCTCGTTTCAGAATTTTCGTCTGACTTAATCCGTTTTTACATCGGCACAGACCTTATCGGTTCCGAAATCGGGGCCGCTGCGAAAAATGTTGTCGGTATTGCGGCAGGCTTCCTCGACGGTTTACATATGACCTCGCTCAAGGGCGCGCTTATGTCCAGAGGAACGAGGGAAATCGGCAGACTTATCAAGGCGCTCGGCGGTAACGAAATCAGCGCGTACGGACTTTGTCACCTCGGCGATTACGAGGCTACTCTCTTCTCCCCCTGGAGCCATAACCGCAAATACGGCGAGGACCTCGCCAAGGGTATCAAGTTTGATAAGCTCGCAGAGGGCGTTATGACCTCAAAGGCACTCAAAAAGCTCGCAGACGAAAACGGCGTGGACGTTCCGATTGTCACAGGCGTTTACAATGTGCTTTTCAACGGAGCGGAAATCCGAGACGAGCTCGGCAAGCTCTTTATGCGAGATGTAAAGAAAGAATTTTAAATATATAAATTGAAGCCGTCACAGCTGTGGCGGCTTTTTTCTCCCCTATATCATATAAAAAAGAGCCGTCAAAGCGACGGCTCTCATTATTTATATCAATACATTCCGCCCATATCGGGTGCGGGAGCTACTGCGGGAGCAGGCTCCTTGATATCCGTAACAAGACTCTCGGTTGTAAGAACCATTGAAGCTACGGACGAAGCGTTCTGGATTGCGCTTCTTGTAACCTTTGTCGGGTCAACAATACCCTGCTCTACCATATCGCCGTACTCCTCTGTGAGAGCGTTGAAGCCATAGCCGACCTTGTCAGCCTTCTTGACGTTCTCGACGATAACGGAGCCCTCAAGGCCTGCGTTCGACGCAATCTGACGAAGCGGAGCTTCGAGCGCCTTTAATACAATCTGAGCGCCTGTCTTGACGTCGCCCTCGAGTGTATCTGTATAAGCGGAAACCGCGGGAATAGCGTTCATAAGTGCGATACCGCCGCCTGCTACGATACCTTCCTCAACGGCAGCCTTTGTAGCAGCGAGAGCGTCCTCGATACGGAGCTTCTTTTCCTTCATCTCAATCTCGGTAGCTGCGCCGACCTTGATAACGGCTACGCCGCCTGCGAGCTTTGCAAGACGCTCCTGGAGCTTCTCTCTGTCAAAGTCGGATGTTGTTGTCTCAATCTGAGAACGAATCTGACCGACTCTCGCCTGAATAGCGTTCTGGTCGCCTGCGCCGTCAACGATGATTGTGTTCTCCTTGTCAATCTTGACCTGACGAGCTGTGCCGAGCTGGTCAAGAGTAACGTCCTTGAGCTCAAGTCCGAGCTCTGAGGTGATAACCGTACCGCCTGTGAGAACCGCGATATCCTGGAGCATTTCCTTGCGTCTGTCGCCAAAGCCAGGAGCCTTAACCGCAACGCTGTTGAGTGTTCCGCGGAGCTTGTTGAGCACGAGGTTTGTGAGAGCGTCGCCCTCTACGTCCTCTGCGATGATGAGAAGCTTTCTGCCGCCCTGAGCTACAGGCTCAAGAATCGGAAGGAGCTCCTGAATGGAACTGATCTTTTTATCTGTAATAAGAATGAGCGGATTGTCGAGCTCTGCGACCATCTTCTCGGTATCTGTTACCATATAGGGAGCGATGTAACCTCTGTCGAACATCATACCCTCAACGACCTCGCTGTAGGTCTCAGCTGTCTTGCTCTCCTCAACGGTGATAACGCCGTCGGTGGAAACCTTATCCATAGCCTCGGCGATGAGCTTGCCGATTGTCTCGTCTGCGGAAGAAACAGTAGCCACACGAGCGATATCCTCTGTGCCCGCAATCTTCTTGCTGTTCTGCTTGAGCGCCTCAACAGCTGTATCAACAGCACCCGCGATACCCTTTTTGAGAGCCATGGGGTTAGCGCCTGCGGTTACGTTCTTCATACCCTCGGTGATGAGAGCCTGTGCGAGAAGCGTAGCGGTTGTTGTACCGTCGCCCGCAACGTCGTTTGTCTTGATAGAAACCTCTTTAACAAGCTGAGCTCCCATATTCTCGTACGGGTCGTCAAGCTCGATTTCCTTGGCAATTGTAACGCCGTCGTTTGTGATTAAGGGAGCGCCGTACTTCTTGTCGAGCACAACGTTTCTGCCCTTGGGACCTAATGTAATCTTAACTGTGTCGGCGAGCTGATCAATGCCGCTCTTTAAAGCCTTGCGCGCGTCCTCGCCGTAAGCAATCTGTTTAGCCATAAAAATACCTCCTGTTATAATTCTAAAATAGAATAATTACTCTACCGTAGCAAGAATATCGGACTGACGGACGATTGTGAACTCCTCACCGTCGATTTTAACATCTGTGCCCGCATACTTGGAAGCGATTACCTTGTCGCCTACGCTCAGGTACATCTCTACCTTTTCGCCGTCAACTACTCCGCCGGGACCGACAGCTACTACTGTAGCGAACTGGGGTTTCTCCTGTGCGGATGATGTGAGGATAAGACCGCCTGCGGTTTTCTCCTCAGCCTGCTCGACTTTTAAAACTACTCGGTCGAGTAAAGGTTTAATAGTCATATATTACTCCTCCTTAAAATTACAAGATATTAGCACTCTTAAATCCCGAGTGCTAAATATATTATAGCGCATATTACAGAAAAATCAAGTGAATTTTGACTTTTTTTGACTTACAAAAAAGATTTTTTGTTCATACGCATATGAAAAGGGCTGTCACAGCGGACAGCCCTTAAGCTTTACATTTTGCTGATATCCGATTCGGTAACGAGCTTGAAGCCGTTCTCGGCAAGGAGCTTTTCAGCGGTTTCGTTGTCGTCAACGCGGATTACAACGTAGGCGTTTTTCTTTGATACGGAAATGAACGCGTACATATAATCCATATTGATTCCCGCGTCGGCGATAATTCTGACAGCCTTTGCAAGTCCGCCCGGCTCGTCGCTTACCGCTACACCGACAACCTCGGTAATCTTTACAAAAAGGTCACGGTCGTTGAGCTTCTGCTTTGCGGTTTCAACGTCGTCAACTATCATTCTGATAAGACCGAATTCCTGAGTATCCGCCATGCTCATTGCTCTGATATCAATCTGAGCGTCGGCGATAGCGTCGGTTACGCCCGCAAGTGAACCAGGTTTGTTCTCAACAAATAACGATAACTGTCTGATAGCCATAATTACGCCTCCTTAAATTGTGATACCAAGTCTTTTACGGTTATCTATAACACGTACAGCCTTACCCTCGCTTCTTGCGATGGATTTGGGAGCTACGAGATGAACGATAGGTCTGATTCCGAGCATAGCTGTAATTGCGGCTGAGAGCTGCTTTTCCTTCTTGGTCATATCCTTGACCTTATCAGAGAAGTCGGTCTCCTTCATCTCAACATATACGTCGAGAGTATCGGAGTTGTTGACACGGTCAACGACAATCTGATAGTTGGGAGCGTAGCCCTCGTTAAGGAGAACCGCCTCAATCTGGCTCGGGAATACGTTAACGCCCTTGATAATCATCATATCATCAGAACGTCCCATCGGCTTGCTCATCTTGATGAAGGTTCTGCCGCAGGAACACTTCTTTCTGGAAAGCACGCAGATATCGCGTGTGCGGTAACGGATAAGCGGGAACGCTTCCTTATCAAGAGAGGTGAACACGAGCTCACCCTTTGAACCCTCGGGGAGAACCTCGCCCGTGTCGGGGTCGATAATCTCAGCGATGAAGTGGTCCTCGTTGATGTGCATACCTGTCTGCTCTTCACACTCGAACGAGACTCCGGGTCCCGAAATCTCGGTGAGACCGTAGATATCGTAAGCCTTGATACCGAGGTTCTTCTCGATATCACGGCGCATTTCCTCTGTCCAGGCTTCTGCGCCGAAGATACCCGCCTTGAGCTTATTATCCTCGGGCTTGTAGCCCTTTTCCTTGAGGGTTTCGCCGATATACGCGGCATATGAAGGCGTACAGCAGATAATCGTGGAACCGAGATCCATCATAAACTGAATCTGACGGTCCGTGTTGCCGCTGGACATCGGGAGCGTGAGCGAGCCTACCTTATGAGAACCGCCGTTAAGTCCCGCGCCGCCTGTAAAGAGACCGAAACCGTAGCAAACCTGAACGATATCCTCGTTGCTGCCGCCTGCGGCTACAATAGCTCTGGCGGTGCAGTCGTCCCAGACGTCAATGTCGTTCTGAGTATAGAAAGCCACTACCCTCTTGCCTGTTGTACCTGATGTCGAGTGAATTCTTACACAGTCCTTAAGGTCTGTGGCAAGAAGTCCGAAAGGATATGCCTCTCTTAAATCAGCCTTTGAAAGGAACGGAAGCTTGTGCAAATCCTCAACACCCTTGATATCCTCGGGCTTGACGCCTTTCTCATCCATAAGGTTGCGATAATACTCTACGTTATCGTAAACCCTCTTGACGAGCTTTACAAGCTTCTCTGACTGCAGAGCCTTGATTTGCTCTACAGGCATCGTTTCCATTTCTTTTTGAAAGTAATTATGCAACGGAATCATCTCCTTAGAAATTATAGCCTAACTCAAACGCCTTCTTATTGATTTCAATAAACTGAGGCTTTACGCACTTTTCAATTGCGGCTTCCCACTTCTCTGCGGGAATGTCAAAGTACTTTGCGAGTCTGCCCATAAGCACGATGTTGCAAGCCTTTGCCGAGCCCGCCTTAACGGCGAGGTCAAGTGCGTCGAGAGCGTCAACCTTAACGCCCTTTTTCTCCATACTGTCGAGTACGGTTTCGGGATATTCCTGTGCGCCGATAATAACGGGCATAGGGTCAATCTGCTGAGTGTTCACGATAACAGCTCCGTCTTTTCTGAGCTTATCCACATAGCGCGCAGCTTCGAGCTTCTCGAACGAAACGATAAAATCAGCCTCGCCGTCCTCGATTACGGGAGAATAAACCTTCTCGCCAAAACGCACATATGTTACAACGGAACCACCGCGCTGGCTCATTCCGTGAACTTCACTTACCTTTACGTCATATCCCTCATCAACGAGCAGACGTCCGAGGAGCTTACTTGCAAGAAGCGAGCCCTGACCGCCTACGCCGACAATCATTATATTCTTAGTTTCCATATCAGTTTTCCTCACTTTCAAAAGCGTCGAACGGACAAAGCTGTGAGCATACGCCGCAGCCTACGCAGAGCGTCGGGTCGACGACAGCGTGGTTATCTCTGAAGCTGATTGCGGGACAGCCGAACTTCATACAGCGCTTGCAGCTTCTGCACTTCTCGGTGTTGACCTTGAGAGGCTTCTTGGGCTTGACGTACTTGAGAAGCACACAGGGACGGCGCGAAATGATAACGGAAGGCTCGTCCTTGGCGATTTCTTCCTTGACGACGCGCTCACATTCCTCGAGGTTGTAGGGGTCTACAACACGAACGCTGTTGATACCGATTGAAGCGCAGAGCTTCTCGAGGCTGACCTTGCCTGCGGGATCGCCCTTGATTGTATAACCTGTCGTGGGGTTCTGCTGATGACCCGTCATACCCGTGATCGAGTTGTCGAGAATGATAACAGTCGAATTAGACTGGTTGTAAGCAATGTTAATAAGGCCTGTAACGCCCGAGTGGATAAAGGTCGAGTCACCGATAACGCAAACTGTCTTGTTCTCTGTTTCCTTGCCGCCCGCTACGTTGTAGCCGTGGATTCCCGATACGGAAGCGCCCATACAAAGCGTCATATCAAGCGCGTTGAGCGGAGCCGCGGAACCGAGAGTGTAGCAGCCGATATCGCCGAGAACTGTGAGCTTGTTCTTTGAGAGAACATAGAACATACCTCTGTGAGGACAGCCAGCGCACATCATCGGAGGTCTTACGGGGATAGTCTCGTCGAGCTTCACACTGTACTTGTCATCGAGACCGAAGGCTTTCGCGATAGTTTTCTGTGAGAACTCGCCTGTAATCGAGAACAGCTCCTTGCCGATAACGTCAAGTCCGAGGTTCTTACAGTGAGTTTCAATAATCGGGTCAAGCTCCTCAACAACGTAGAGCTTGTCTACCTTAGAAGCAAAATCCTTGATGATATTCTCGGGCAGCGGATTAGCCATTCCGAGCTTCAGAACGGAAACGCTGTCGCCGAAAACTTCCTTAATATACTGATATGAGGTCGAAGATGTGATAATACCGAAATCCTTGGAACCATCGCCGTATTCAACACGGTTGAGAGGCGAAGTCTCGGCATACTCAGCGAGCTTTCTTGTTCTCTCCTCTACAAAGGGATGACGGCGGATAGCATTTGCGGGAGCCATAATGTACTTCTGAGGATTCTTCTCATAAGGCTTTACCGCGTCCGCAACGCGCTCGCGAGTCTCAACAATGCTCTGGGAGTGAGCTACGCGTGTACACATCTTGAGAAGAACGGGAGTATCGAACTCCTCGGAAATCTCAAACGCGATTCGAGCGAAGTCATAAGCCTCCTGTGAGTTTGACGGCTCGAGCATCGGGATTTTTGAAGCAATTGCATAGTGACGTGAATCCTGCTCATTCTGTGAGGAATGCATTCCGGGGTCGTCAGCAACGCAGATTACCATACCGCCGTTAACACCTGTGTAGGACATTGTAAAAAGCGGGTCCGCGGCAACGTTGAGACCTACGTGCTTCATACAGCAGGACGAACGCTTACCCCTCAGAGAAGCGCCGAAAGCCGCTTCACAGGCTACCTTCTCGTTGGGAGCCCATTCACAGTAGGCGTCCTCAAACTTTGAGAAGCACTCTGTAATTTCGGTACTCGGAGTACCGGGATAACTTGATATGAAGGCGCAGCCTGCGTCATAAAGACCGCGGGCAACAGCCTCGTTACCAATCGTTAACACTTTCATAAAACCACCCTTATACTATATAATTTGAAATTTCTTTACATTAACATTGCATATTCTACCACTAAAGTGGCTATTATGTCAATTATTAATGATAATTTTACAATTTTTTTAAATAATTTTTCACTTTATTACCACATTCTCATCGCCGAGACGTCGCCTGAGCTCGTTAATCATAACGTCGTTTAAGCTCACCCACATCTTTTCGGGAGCGATAAAAGACTTTTTGTTATCGGTCAGATAGAACACGACGGGAGTTCTGCCCTCAAAGATATCCAGCACCTGAAAAGCACGCCTGTAAAGCTCGCCGTCGAGGTTATCGAGCCTGAGATAGAGCCTTAAAGGCTTGTCCGAACGAGGTTTGGCAACCTGTTTCGGGACGGAATTCTTATCCACGAAGCGAGCTTCGTTCACGATAATCTTCGGGTCCTCGTCCTCTCTGAGAGAGACCGTTCCGAAAATCTCAACCACAGAGCCCTGACCGAGCTTGGAGCCGCACTTCGCGTAAACATTCGGAAAGGCTATGACCTCAATCACGCCGTAGCGGTCCTCGACCGTTACAAAAGCCATCATCGCGCCGCTTTTTGTAATCTGGTTCTTGACCTTTGATACAATCGCAACGATGTGAACGTCGTCGCGGTCGTTATAGCGCGCGTCCTCACGGTCGAGAATATCGCCGATAAGGTCGCATTTGACGGACTTGATATAATCCTCATACTCGTCAATCGGGTGACCGCTTAAGTACATTCCCGTGACGTCGTTCTCCATAAACAAAAGCTCTTCCTTTGAGAATTCGGGGAGCTTGGGAGGCTCGGGCTGAGAAGAAACAGCGCTGTCCCCTGCCATATCAAAGAACGAAAGCTGACCGCGCGCGTTCTTCTTGTTCTCGAACTCCAGGTCGGCGATAACGTCGCGAACCATCGTGAGCATCTGCCGCCTGTTGAGCCCGAGGTTATCGAGCGCGCCGCACTTGATGAGGCTTTCGATTACCCTCGTGTTCATATAAGGTCCGTAAACCTTTTTGCAAAAATCATAAAACGATGTGTAGGGCTCAAGCTTTCTGCCCTGAATAATCGTCTCGATAAACTGCTTACCGATGTTTTTGACAGCTAAAAGTCCGTAGCGGATTTCTCTGCCGTTGACCGTAAAGCCGTACAGACTTGTGTTGACATCGGGCGGCAAAACCCTTATACCGAGGTTGTGACACTCGGCTATATATGTCGCGAGCTTGTTCTGACGGTCAAGCACGCTGGACATCAGCGCCGCCATATACTCACGCGGATAGTGGCATTTGAGATACGCGGTCTGGTAGGAAATCTTTGCGTACGCGGTAGCGTGGGATTTGTTGAACGCGTAAGACGCGAAGCTTTCCATTTCGTCATAAATAGATACCGCAGTAGCGCGGTCAACACCGCGTCTGAGACAGCCGTCGACTATAATCTTGCCGTCGTCGTCACGAAGTCCCATAATGAAGATTTCGCGCTCGCGCTCCATTACGTCGTGCTTTTTCTTGCTCATAGCTCGCCGAACAATGTCCGCGCGTCCGAGAGAATATCCCGCAAGCTTGCGGAGAATTTGCATAACCTGTTCCTGGTACACAATACAGCCGTATGTGACCTTGAGAATATCCTCGAGCAAAGGGTGCTTGTAGCGGATTTTCGACGGATTATGACGGCGTTCGATATACGTCGGAATGCTGTCCATAGGACCGGGACGGTAAAGTGAAATGACCGCGATTAGGTCCTCAAACCTCTCGGGCTTGAGCTGGGTCAGCACATTTCGCATTCCGTTTGATTCGAACTGGAAAACGCCCTCGCTGCTGCCCGCGCTCATCATTTTGTAGACCGCGGGGTCATCGTCTGATATATCGTTAATCGAAAAGTCGGGATTTTTCAATCTAATCAGCTTTTCGGTATCATCAATAATATTGAGGTTTCGAAGCCCGAGGAAGTCCATTTTAAGAAGCCCGAGCTCCTCAAGCGTCGTCATTGTAAACTGAGTTACCGTGTTGCCGTCGTTCGAAGCGAGCGGCACATAGTCTGAAACGGGACGGTCGGTAATTACCACACCTGCCGCGTGCATAGTCGCGTGACGCGGCATTCCCTCAATCTTGAGAGCTATATCTATAAGGTTCTTTGTGTCGGGGTCTGTGTCGTAAAGCGACTTGAGCTCAGGCGACAGCGAAAGCGCCTTTTCAATAGTCATATTCAGTTCCATCGGAACGAGCTTTGCGATTCTGTCGACGGTATTATACGGCACCGCCAGAGCTCTGCCAACGTCGCGGATTGAACCGCGCGCCGCCATTGTTCCGAATGCGATAATCTGGGAAACGTGGTTCTTGCCGTATTTATCAACTACATAGTCAATAACCTTTGCTCTGCCGACCGTGTGGAAATCCACGTCGAAATCAGGCATACTGACACGTTCGGGGTTAAGAAAACGCTCGAAAAGCAAGTCGTACTTGATTGGGTCTACGTCGGTAATTCCGATACAGTAGGCGCAAAGCGAGCCCGCGCCCGAGCCTCTGCCCGGTCCGACAGGAATTCCCGAACGCTTCGCGTACTGGATATAATCATTGACGATGAGATAGTAATCGACAAAGCCCATTCTGCGTACGGTTTCGAGCTCATATTCGAGACGGTCAACAATGCTCTTGTCGGGGTTCTCGCCGTAATGCTTTCTCAGTCCTTTGCAGCATTCATCACGAAAGTATTCAAAATGATCCACGCCGTCGGGCAGCGGAAAGCGCGGAAGCTTTCGCTCGCCGAAAACAAACTCCACGTTGCAGCGGTCGGCGATTATCTGTGTGTTATCATACGCTTCGGGAATCGTCGGGAAAAGCTTGCGCATTTCTTCCTCACTCTTGAGGTAGAACTCGTCGGAGCCAAACTCCATCCGATTCTCGTCGTTTATCGTTTTGTTTGTCTGGATACAGAGCAGAATGCTGTGAACCTGAGCGTCCTCTTTGTTGATATAATGCGCGTCGTTGGTCACAACAACAGGAGCGTCAAGCTCACGCGCAATTCTGATGAGGTCGGGGTTTGTGCGCTTCTGCTCGTGAAGTCCGTGGTCCTGAAGCTCGATAAAGAAATTATCCTTGCCGAAAAGCTTCTGGTAATAACGCGCCTTTTCCTTTGCGCCGTTATAATCGGACGCGAGCAGTCTCTGGGGAATTTCACCCGCAATACAGGCAGACAGGCAGATTAAGCCCTCGTGGTATTTCTCGAGCAAATCATCGTCGATTCTCGGCTTATTATAAAAGCCCTCGGTGAAGCTCAGCGAAACCATTTTAATAAGATTCTGATAGCCCTTATTGTTTTCGCACAGCAGAATCATATGATAGCGGTTCTTGTCGAGCTCAGGGGTTTTGTCAAAGCGTGTACGCTCGGCGACATAAACCTCACATCCGATAATCGGCTTTATACCCTCTTTTTTACACGCGCGCCAAAAATCAACCGCGCCGTAAAGCACGCCGTGGTCGGTTATGGCAAGCGAGCTCATACCCATACGCTTCGCCGCTTTCGGAAGCTGTGAAATGCGGCACGCGCCGTCGAGCAGGCTGTATTCGCTGTGAACGTGTAAATGTGTGAATGACATATTAGTCTACCTTTGCAGAGACCTCTCCGTCGGAGAGTCTGATATCTATTTTATCTCCTGATTTTAGTTCTTCTACAGAATTAACCGTTTTATTATTCTTACTTACCACGCTGTAGCCGCGGTTCAGAAGCTTTACGGGATTTAGCTCCTCGGCTACGTCGCCGAGCCTTCGTATCTCCTCGCGCTTAGCGGTAAAACGCTTGTCCGAAAGGGCTTCGGCTGATTTTGAGATATTCAGATAAAGGAGCTTGCGGCGCGAAATCTTCAGCTCATACGCCTTTTGCATAAACCGAGCGGTGTTCTTATAGCCGCTCATCGAAGCGCCTAACCTGCTTCTGACAATCTCGCCCGATAGCCTGTTTAGATAATCATAGCGCGCTCTGAGCTCCCTTACATCGGGAACGGCGAGCTCTGCGGCAGCCGAAGGCGTCGGCGCTCTGAGGTCAGCCACAAAGTCGCAGATTGTGAAATCGGTCTCGTGACCGACTGCGGAAATCACGGGAATATGTGAAGCAAAAATCGCGTATGCGAGATTCTCGTCATTGAACGGCCACAAATCCTCGATTGAGCCGCCGCCTCTGCCGATGATGATAACGTCGACATTGTCCTCGTTATTGAACTCGTTAACGGCGGAAATCAGCTGCGGAGCCGCTCCGTCGCCCTGAACGAGAACAGGAAGCAGAACGATTTCCGTCATAGGAAAACGCCTTGAAATTACGTTGCGGATATCTCGGATAACCGCGCCTGTCGGCGAGGTTATTACACCGACCTTTGAGGGGAATTTAGGAATCGGCTTTTTATGCTCCGCAGAAAACAGCCCCTGAGCCTCGAGCTTCTTTTTGAGCTGTTCATAAGCCATAGTCAGCGCGCCTATGCCGTCGGGATACATATCCTCGACATTTATCTGATAGGAGCCCGACTTGGAGTAAAGGCTCACCTTTCCCCTGGCGATAACCTTCATTCCGTCCTGAGGGGCGAATTTGAGTTTTCGTACATTAAAGGAAAACATAACGGCGCTCATAACAGAAGCGCTGTCCTTGATACTGAAATAATAATGACCGCTGCTGTAGTTGTTCTTGAGGTTGCTGATTTCGCCCGAGACGAAAACGCTGTCAAGCACAGGGTCGCCGTCAAGCAGGCTTTTGACATAGCTGTTGAGCTGAGAGACGGAGTATACTTTCGGCGGTACGGTTTTAGGTGTTATCATATTTATACTCCCTCAGGGCAAGATAAGCCACACCCGCAGCGTTGTCCGAGGACAGCTCGGGAGCGGCAAAGAATGCCTTATATTTATCGGTAAAGTCAGCCTTGATTATGGAATTTGACATAACTCCGCCCGCGTAGATCAGCGGCAATCTGCCGTATTTTTCAAGCAGCCTGTCCGTCATTTCGGACAGGGTTTTTTCGATATACTTTATACAGAAAAAAGATATATTTTCTTTAGAAGAATTATTATCATACATCTTCCTGCAAAGATTCTCAAGCCCCGAAAGGCAGCAGTCACAGCCTTTGAGTGTGGGCTTTACCCTGACCTCTCCGTCAAAACGCTGAGCCAGCTCGTCAAGCTCCCTTCCGCAAGGAAAGCGAAGCCCGAGCATAACGCCGACGCGGTCAATAGCCTGTCCAGCGTTCAAATCGAGCGTTTTTGCGACCAAATCAAGCTTAAAGCCGAAGCCGTCGGGCTCGGCGATTACCGCTTCTGTGGTTCCGCCGCTGACGTGGAACGCAAGGAATTTTTCATCGAAGAGGAAGTCCGCGCCCGAGCTCAGAATAGCCGCCGCTATATGTCCCTCTTGATGTGAAAACTCAAAGAGCGGAACCTTGAGGGTGGAAGCGATGACCTTTGCCGTCGAGAAGCCGACCGAAAAGCAAGGCATATACGAGCCCTCGACAGGTCTGGGCTTTACGGATACGCCGACAGCCTTGATTTGCTGACAGTCGAAATCACAAACAAGCTCCTCATAAAGCGAAAAAAGCTGTGCGGTATGATGAAACACCGCATCGCTCTGTCTAAGCCCCAAAGCTCCTTCCTTTACAGGCAGGAGCTTTTTCAGGGATTTGATATTCTTATTTTCGTCAATAAGGCAGACGGAGGTTGTGTAGTTGCTGGTATCGATTCCGAGAATATACATCAGGACGCGATAGCTCCCAGCACGCCGTTGATAAACTTGCTCTCGTCAACGGTATATTTCTTGGCGAGCTCGACAGCCTCGTTGATTGCAACGCTGTCGGGAACGTCGCCGCGGAACTTCATTTCATAAACCGCAAGCCTTAATATAGCAAGGCTGGGCTTTGAGATACGCTTGATTGTCCAGCCCTTCTTGAGCTTTTCGGAGATTAAGCCGTCTATATAATCCTTTTCCTCGTCAACACCTCTGGCGAGTTTCAAAGCGTATTCGTCCACCGTCAAATCACGGCTTTCCTCTGCGTTTGCGATTATTTCCTCGAGGCTGTCGTCGTTGAAAAGCCTCTCGAAAATGAGGATAAAGCCCTGTTCTCTTGCCTTATAACGTGAAATACTGTTGTCCATAATAACCCAACTTTACATAAAATTATACAGATTAATTATAGCACAACAGGGTGTAAATGTAAATAAGGATTGGGGATTTATACCGCGTTGATTGTTATTTTGTCAAAGCCAAT
Organism: uncultured Eubacteriales bacterium; assembly: GCA_900315785.1. Classification (GTDB taxonomy): domain Bacteria; phylum Bacillota; class Clostridia; order Oscillospirales; family Acutalibacteraceae; genus Ruminococcoides. The sequence continues at coordinate 23,169 of ONAL01000007.1, read as the reverse complement.
GTTTGAAGCCGACGTGACCACAGCTTTTATCTGCATTTCACTACCCTTTTTCATTTCGGATTTGAGCACGTTCACGGTGCAGCCGTCGTCGCTGAGATAACAGACAACGTCGGAAAAGCCCTTAGCCTTGAGGTTTGTTTCAATGCTGTCCTGCAAGGTGAAGTTCTTGAGGATTTTGGCGACCTGATTCTGAGCTTCGGACAGTTCCTTTTCGGACGCGTTCTCGAGGTCGAGGGTTTCCTTCGCTGTATCGATTACCTTGTCCTGAATCTTGTCGCGGTTGGTGCGTGCCTTTGTAAAAAACTCGCTTTCCTTGCCCGAAGTATTCGCGTTGGTTTTCTTTGAGGGCTTTGTGGTTTCGGATGTGGAAACCGTAGCGTTTACAAACTTGCTTTCTCCCAGAGTTCGCGACACGCTCTTTGTGCCCGAGAGCGTCCAGTTGAGATAGACCGCAGCTCCGAGCGCCAACACAAGTCCCGCGGCTAAAAATTGTCTTTTGAATTTCTTCATAAGCTTACCTCTATTCTTGTAATTTTGTTATACAAACCTTTGACGACGAAATGTTGAGAGCCTTGGTGACGGCGTCGAGCGCTCGAGCCGAGATTATGGGGTCGTCTCCGCCCTCACAGGCTACCACAACTCCGCGTATCACAGGCTCGATTTCCTTGGTTTTGGTGGAGTTATTGTCGAGGTAAACTCCCTCGACGGAGTTCTCAATTGTGAGAAGTACATTTACAGAGCCCACACCCTCGATACGCGAGAGCATTTCGCTGAGGCTCTGCTGGGTTTCTAGCCGATAATCATTGACGTTATAGGATGTTGGGTCGGATTTGTTCTGATTGAATGATGACAGAAAAATCAGCACAAGTCCGAGAAGCCCTATAATGATTATGACCGTCTTTATGTTTCCGCCCCTTATGAGCTTTTTGATATCCTTCAGCATATCTACCTCTTTATAAGCTTCGGAGTGACGTCGTACTTCTGACGCGTCAGCTCCGCAATCTGAGATAATCTGTTTTCATCACTGCCTAAGTATATGCACAGGCTGTCTATAAATATTCCGCCGTTTTCGTTTGCCTTGAGCTTTATTTTGACCTCATCGACCGAGTAGCCTTTGTATCTGAGCTCTGACAAAAGCGAGGTGTTAAGCCTTGATTCACACTCGGTTATGACTGCGTTATTGTAGGCGTTCTGAGCGTCGAGCTCAATGTCAGAGCTGAGCGACGGAACATCAAGCTTGAACTCTCCGCTAGTAAAAAGCTTTGTAACAGGCGTAATCATAACGCAGAGAATAAACACGCCGACAGCCAGCCTTAGGGGCTTTTTCATAGCTCCCGCTGGACTGAGAACTCCTAAGAGAGACACGGCAACGACGCAGGCGCAGACGACGCAGACAAAGGTCAGAAACCCGTTCATACGCTGCCTCCCGACATAATCGCCAAGCCTGTTATTATAATGAACACTGACATTACAGAAAGCAGAACGGCTATTGTGAGCGACACAACTGAACCGAGGGCGTCTAGCAGAGCTCTCGGCTCGTCGAGGTTAAGAAGCTCGGCTGCGGTACTGCCCGCAGTCAGACTGAGTCTCCAGAAAAGCGCCGACAGAACGGCGGGCAGAAAGGTAACTCCGACGGCGATAATAGCAAAAACTCCCACGCCCGATTTCAGCGTGTTTACGCTCGCTTCTACAGTTTTGTACGATTCGGACAGCGCCGAACCGACTACAGGAACAAAGCTTGACAGCGAGAATCTGACAGCTCTGTCCGAAAGCCTGTCTGCCTGTGCGGCGGAAATCTGCTTTAAGGTAAGAAATGACGTGAACAGCGTCATTGAGATTCCGATAACATATTTTGAGATTTTTGAGATTGTGTCAATAATACCTCTGAGGTTGATTTCATCGGTAATCGACGACGTTATACCGAGCGCCAGAAGCGCTTTCAAAAACGGCGCGAGCACGTTTCCTGAAATTCCCGAAACAGTCTGACCGAGCAGAACGCAAAGTCCATAGTACGAAGCGGAGCTAATCGCACGTCCCGAAGCCGACATCGCGAACGCGACTACGGGAAGATACGCGAGCGAGAAATCCGCGGCAGTCTTGATTACAGAACAGGCGTTATCAATCAACGACAGAATCGGAGCGGAAACGGTGAGCGTTATGCAAAGGCTCGAGCAGACCGAAAGCACGGTTTTCATCGGAGAAGATTTTGCAGAGCTTCTGAGAGATGAGAACATCGACGACACAAGCATCAAGGCAATCAGCGCGGCAAGCGACACAAGCGGAGAACGCAGACTTTTTTCGGCGGCGCTCAGAAGGCTTTGGGCAAAGCTGTCAGCACTGAGATTTGAGAGAATATTAATATCGGGCTTGTCCGCTCCGATTTTGCTCAGCTCCTCCCTCACCTCATCGGAAAGGCTGTCGGAGATTCCCGACGTGTCATAACCGAGAACGTTTTCGGCTTTGACCTGAGTTACGGAACCGAGGACAAGGAACGCGACAATAATCAAGGAAAACAGTCTTTTCATACGCTTCCCCCTGCCAGCGACAGAGCGCAGTCGAGCACGTCCCTGTACATCGGAACGGCAATAATTACAACCATAACCTTACCCGCTGTTATGACGTTATTCGCAAGCGTTCTTTGTCCAGCGTCGAAACAGCAATCGCCCGCAAACTCGCTGAGAAAGCAGATACCGACAGCTTTCAGAAGAATTGTTATGTATTTGGAATCCACAGAGGACGCGTCAAGAATTGACTTGAAGGTTTCAAGTGCGGACGAAAGGTTAAGAATAACCGAAACAAAGATAATAATACCGCCGATAATCGCGACCGCGACAGCAATCTCGGCGTTATAACGGCGCAGAGAAAGCGAGAGCACGGCGGACGTAACGGCGACACAGGAAACAGCAAGAATATTCACAGTCCGAACAACCCCTTTATTGTTGTAAACAGCGAGCTGATTTCGGTCATCAGAAGCGACATAACGACGATAAGCCCAGCCAGGGTTGTAAGCATCGCCTGCTCTTCCCTGCCGCTTCGGATAAGAAGCTGATTGAGCACGGCTACAATTATGCCGATTGCGGCAATTTTGAATATCATATCTACGTCCACATTATCATTCCTTTACAATATCATCAGAGCAATTGAGGCTCCGACGAAGAATCCAAGCGCTTTGTACAGTCTTGATTTTGTTTTATATTCTTCTAAAGAATTATCACAAGCAGTTTTGAAGCTGATTTTGTATATATTTATATGCTCGAGCTGACCGTCGGTGTCTGTCGAACCGAGCTTTGAGAAAAAGTCTGTCAACAGGCTTTCATCATTGTCGGTCAGGTAAAACGAGCTTTGGAGGCTTTCGACAGTCTTTTGAAGAAAAGTCCGAGGGTTGTTTTCATCAGGCAGAACGTCGAGGATAAGTCTCGGAGAGGAACGTCTGACGAGCGTTATAACATTCTCCCGTGAATAACGAACGCCTGTACAGAGCGACGACATCAGCTCACAGAGCGCGTTCAAAAGCTTTAACCTACGTTTCAGACGATACGACAGATAAAAGCCCATCAACGTTGACGAAGCGAGCACGAGCGCCGCGCCTAAAAGCTTAAATGAGGTCGTCATAGCAATACACCTCAGTTATTTGTCCGAGGCTTTCGCCTGTTCCGAGAAAAACCACGTTTTCGAAAATACCGCTTTGCACAAGCTTCCACAGCTCAGACCTTTTCCGTAAGCTCTCCAAATCAGAACAATGCGCAGAAGCTGTAACAAAAACACCGCACTCGCGGGCTCTGAGAATTTCCCGAGCGTCGTTTTCATTTCCGATTTCATCACAGATAATCAAATCAGGCGACAAACACCTGACGGCGTGGTCGAAGCCGTCGCCGCGCGAATATGCGTCGAGAATATCGCACATACCGACGTTATTCTGCGGAACACCCGCATAAACCGCCGCAAGCTCACCACGACTGTCAATCAGAGAAACGGTCTTGTCCTTAGACTTTACGCGAGCGATATCACGCAGAATTGTTGTTTTTCCGCTCTTCGGAGCGCCGCAGAGCAGAACGCTGTCGGAGTTATCAACAGCGTTCAGAACAGCTTCAGCGCAGCCTATCCGCTCACACGCGACACGGATATTGATTGAGGAAATGTCGCGGATATTAGTGATTTTGCCGTTATCAATTATTGCGGTTCCGCTTATTCCCGCGCGGTTTCCGCCCTTGAGGGTGATAAAGCCGTTTATGATTTCGTTCTGCTTTGAATAAACCGAGTAATCGCAGATGATATTGAAGCACTCGCCGAGCTCGCGGTATGAGAGTATAAAAGCCTTATCCGTCAGAGACTGCGACAGACTGCCGTCTGTATTCATAAAGAGCCTGTCCGTATCCGTCAGAAGGGTTATCGGACGGCCGCAGCGCAGACGGATTTCGGTGAGATTATTCGGGAGATTTTTGATAAGCGACCTGACCGAGAAAGGCAGTGCAAGTAAGATTTGATTCAGGTTGTCCTTGTTTTTCATAGTAAGTTATATGAAATCGGGACAAGATTTATGACAAAAAGAAAAGCCCCGTACCGCCGAAGCGGAACGGAGCCAAAACTATTCGGTTATATCATATTAAGGAGTTCTTCCTCTGTAATAATTGTGATTCCGAGCGACTGCGCCTTTGTGAGCTTGCTGCCTGCAGCCTCACCCGCGAGGACGTAATCGGTCTTTTTGCTGACGGACGACGAGGTCTTGCCGCCGTTATCCTCGATAATCTTCGAGGCTTCCTTTCGGGAAAGCGTCGGCAAAGTGCCTGTCAACACAAAGGTTTTGCCCTCAAACAATCCGCCGCTCTTCTTCTCGGACGGAGTCATTCTGAGCCCGAGAGCTTTGAGCTCGCCGATGAGCTTTACGGTGCTTTCGAGCGAGAAATACTGCTCGACGGACTGAGCCATAATATCGCCGTAGCCGTCGATTGTCGCGACGTCCTCTGCCTTTGCGTTCATAATATCGTCGATTGTCTCGAACCTCTGACACAATAGCTGAGCCGCTTTCAATCCGATATGAGGAATACCGAGAGCAAAGACAAGGCGGTAGAGCTCGTTCGACTTGGACTTTTCAACCGCGAAAATCAGATTGTTCGCGGACTTTTCTTTCTTTTTATCAAGTGTCAAAACATCCTCGACAGTGAGCTTGTACAAATCCGCAGGAGATTTGACGAGCTCTGCCTGAGCGAGCTGTTCCAGAACCGCGGGACCGAGGCCGTCGATATCCATAGCGTCACGGCTGACAAAGTGGATAAGATGGCGCATAAGCTGAGCAGGACAATCGGTATTGGTGCAGCGGATTGCGGCTTCGCCTTCTTCTCGCGTAACGGGACTTCCGCACGACGGACAGAGCTTCGGAAACTCGAAGGGTTCGTCAGAGCCTGTATGCTCGACAACAGACAGCACCTCGGGGATAATCTCGCCTGCCTTGCGTATGAGCACGCGGTCGCCGACGCGGATATCCTTTTCAGTGATAAAATCTATGTTATGGAGCGTAGCCCTCGAAACCGTCGTACCCGCAAGGAGTACGGGCTCAAAGTTGCCGACAGGTGTTAGCACGCCTGTACGGCCGACATTAATTTCGACTGACAGCAAAGTTGTGACCTTCTCCTCAGGCGGATACTTGTACGCTTCCGCCCACCTCGGGAATTTCGCCGTAGAACCCAAGAGCTCACGCGTTTCAAAGTCGTTAACCTTTACCACAGCGCCGTCAATTGCAAAGGGATAATCTCCCCTGTTGTCGCCGATTTTTTCAATCTCGGCTATTACCTCGTCAATCGTTGAGCACTCTTTATGAAAAGCCGTGGGCAGTCCGAGAGAGGACAGATATTCAAGCGATTCGATGTGCGAGGTCAGAGTTTCACCCTCAATCTGCTGAGTATTGAACAGCAGAATATCAAGCGTTCTGCTCGCGGTTACGCGGCTGTCCTTCTGTCTGAGAGAGCCCGCAGCTGCGTTTCGGGGGTTTTTGAAGGGCTTTTCCTCGTTCTCTTCCTGTCTCTTTGTGAGAGCCAGAAAGCTCTCAAACGACATATAAACCTCGCCTCTGACCTCGAGATACGCGGGAGCGTTTTTCAAGCGGTGCGGAAGCGACTTGATTGTCAGAATATTGTCCGTGACGTCCTCGCCCGTGATACCGTCGCCGCGCGTTGAGGCTCGTACCAAAACGCCGTTTCTGTACTCAACCGAGACGGAAAGTCCGTCAATCTTGGGCTCGACGACATAGACCGTATCGGGCGCCGTTTCTCTGACCTTGCGGTCAAAATCACGAAGCTCGTCGAACGAAAAGCTGTCGTGAAGGCTCGCCATCTGAACGGCGTGGACTACGGGCGAAAACTTCTCACCCGCCTGACCGCCGACCTTCTGAGTGGGAGAATCCGAGGTAATGAGGTCAGGAAACTCCGCTTCGATGTCCTCGAGCTCACGCATCAGCTTGTCGTAAGTGAAGTCGTCAATCTCGGGAGCGTCCTGGTTATAATAGAGGTCGCTGTGATACCTGAGCTCGCGTCTGAGCTCCTCAGCCCTGTTTACTGCTTCAATATATAACATATAATCACCTGTTTAACGCGGAAGTGCCTTTTTCGCGCAAATATGTAGACTCAAGGTCCGCAAGGTGGAGCTTAACAGCCAAGGGGTACTTATCGTAAGCCTGAGAGATTGTGTTTGAGTTCTTATCGCCGAACTCACCCATATGCCAGCGAATCGCCATAGCTTCCTCGAGCTTCAGTCGCATTTTGCGTTCAATGAGAAAAACGGACTTTTCGCCGTGACCGTACGGAAACATATCATCGATTGCGTAGTAAGGAACCTTTTCCCACTTGCCTGTTTCCTCGTTCTTGACATTTCGCGTGCTGACCTTATAAAACTGAGCCTTGCACAAATCGTGGAGCAGAGCGCAAATCGCGAAGCTCTCGAGAGAATCCTCTTCCTCGTCAAAATGCTTCTCTACCATTGTATTGAAAACGCTGACGGAATGCATAACAAGTCCGTGCTCACAGGCACAGTGATAACGTGTGCTTGCGGGAGCGTCAAAAAAGTCGGTAGTCTCTATCCAGTCGAGCAGCTCCTGGGCGCCCTTTCGTGTAATATTTTCCTTATAAATACTGATAAATTCTTCTTTGGCTGTCATATAATCACCTCTGCAAAATATTCCAATTATATTATACACTGAAACAAAAGAAATTAAAAGAGGAAAATAAAATATGCGGAGACATTTCTGCCTCCGCAATAAAATGTATTTACTTCAAATCCTCGTAGATATCCTGCTGGATTTCCTTTTTGAGACCTTCAAAATCGTGAAGCGCAATAATCCACGCTCCGCCAGCGCTCTCGCCTGCTTCCCATTCGCCGTCGGTGGGAACACATCTTTCCTGGAACTTGTAGGTAAAGAACTTGGGGCTGCGCTCTGTAAACCACGCGATATCCTTACGCGTCATATCGGTGCGGACATTGCTCTTGAGCTCGAGCAAAATTGAAAGAAGCTTTGCGGGAGTAAGGTTCTTATAGGTCTTTGCAAGCGCCTGGATAACCTTTCTCTGTCTGCCTGTTCGCATAAAGTCGTCGCCGCTGAAATACTCGTTTCCTCTGTCACGGCAGAGCCAGAGAGCCTGCTGACCGTTGAGATGAGTTACGCCGCCGCTCTCGCTGATTGTGCCGACCGCGGAAGCCTGACCGTTCTTGTTAATCTGCCAGTTGATATATCCCGCCTCGTCCGAGGTGATATCAACGTCAACGCCGCCGAGGGTGTTGATGATGTTCTTGAATGTGGAGAAGTTGGTCGCAACGTAGTTGTCAATCTTAATTCCGAAGGTGCTCTGAATTGTCTTGAGCGTCAGAGAAGCGCCGCCGTAAGCGTAAGCCGCGTTGAGCTTGTCCTCACCGTAGCCGGGAATATTGAACCAGTTATCGCGCATAAACGAGGTCTGCTTGATTTTGCCTGTGTTTGTGTCAATGGAAATGAGCATCATAACGTCGGAACGACCGTTAAAAGTATTGTCGTCAATACCGAGGAAGAGCACATTCTTGACCGCGCTGTTGGTGTAAAGACCGTTTTCGAGATGAGTTACGCCCTTCTTGAAGCTAACCTTGCTGTCGTCAATCTTGTCAAACTTCCAGCCGAGCGAGCTTGAGAATTTATAGAGCACATAAGCCTCGCCCTCGTATTCCATATCATCTACTGTAAAGGTGAGCTTATCCTTGCCCTTCTTGAGGTCGGTGTCCTGTTTCTTGAACTTAGCCTTTTTGTAAGTTCTTTTAATTCTCTTGAGAGCGTTGTTCTTGTCCGCACCCGAAACAGGTGTGAGAACAATCTTCGCGTTCTTGTCTGCTTCGGCGGATTTCAGGTCAAAAGCCGAGCCCTTCCTGACGTACTTGACCTTATATGTCACGGGATTAATCGCATAGGTCTTGTTGGAGCGCTTTACGGAAGCCGAGAATGTGTAGGTGTGCTTGTCCTCGGATACGTTCTCGTCGGATTTCTCAACAGAAGTAACCTTGAAGGTCATATTTCTCTTACCGATTTTGACAAAGGTTATGGACTTCTGAGCACTCAAATCGGACATAATCTTCTTGTCGGTCGGAAGATTCAAATCCTTGTTTGCGTTATTAATCATCAAAAAGGCTACAACCGCTCCCGCGATTGCGACAGCCAGGACACAGCCTATGATAATGAAAAGCTTTTTATTTATGGGCTTTTTTTCTTTTGCAGAATTATCTAAGTGCTTTTTATCTTCCGCATTAGAAGAAGCCTTTTTTGCGTCGTGTTTAAGTTCCTTGGACATTTTGTACCCTCCAAAACAAATACTGATATTACTATAGCACACTTTTCGACACAAATCTACAAAAATCAGCTAGTATAACAAAAATGTAATATATAAAAGTAACAAAAAGTGCAGGTGGGTACTCTCGTATGCTTTTTTGAAACTTTCATCTTCCTGATCGTTCATCAACTGCGGGATAGAAAAGTTTCCTTATAAAGAAAAAAGCTGCCGCTTTCGCGACAGCTCAATTATTCATTTCAAGCGATGTCTTCAAGAGAGCAGGAGCACTCGGAAAGTCCGTGCTTTACTCTGTCCTCAACCTCAGCTCTCTTTGCGTTGTTGAAACGGTCAAGAGTACCTACGAGGTAGCCTGTGATACGACGGATTCTCTCGAAAGGAACCATATCGTATGTGTAGTTAACATCAACATACTCACCGTCTACAGTGAACTCGAAGCTCTTGAACTCCTTGTCGGGGTTAGCTTCCTTAATCTGTGTAACGTAAGTGTCGATTTCCTTCTTTGATAATGTACCGCCGATAACCTTGATTTCCATAGTTTACCTTCCTTTCAAAATTTCTAAATCAGAATTATAATCGTTTGTTTTCATATACCTGTACCCCTTTATTTCGTGGAGCAATATTATTGTAGCACAACATATTGTGTTTTGCAAGTAACAGTTTATTGTTTTTATATACAAAAGTGTATCAAGAATATTGTATAATGTAACTAAATTTTAATCGATAATTCTTCCTCGAAAAAAAGTGTATATTTTTTTATACAAACGTTATCATATTTGTTCTGAGGTTTTCTCGGGGAGCTTCTTTCGGTTCAGAATTTTGCTGATAAAACAAATCGGCAGACAGAGGAGCATCCACATTACGCTGTAGAACGGACAAATCTGCCCCTTTATGTTGAACTTGTTGTGTGAATAGTCCCAGACGTTGAGCCCGAGCTTCACGTTCACAATCATTCCGCAGACATACTCACACGCGGTTATGACAGCGCTTCCGATAAGACACTTGCCGACAAGAAAAAGCTTTGTAAAACGCTTGTAGATTCCGTTCAGAACGGTGAAGCAAAATCCGCCCGTAATCACCATTGACCAGTGTGTTTTGCCTCTCCAGAGGATTTCAATTATTCCGTAAGCGGCTCCGCCGAACATCATCAGAGCGCCGTTCTTCTTTATTCCATTAATATAACGCAAACAATCACCGCTTTGAGTATTGCCGCAAAACGGTGATTTATTCCGCTTTAGTTTCGTTATACATTATTATATATAGGATTTGAAGGTAAATTGAACAGCCTTTTTCTCATTATTTCAATAATTGTCACATAATAATCGGTTGTTACATTGTATTTTTTGTACATATATGATATCATTTTTATACCGTATACTATTGATTATTCGGAGGTACAAATATGGCAAAATTTTGTAAGAATTGCGGCAATCCGATTGTTGAGGGAGACGTTTTCTGCGATAACTGCGGAACACCCGTAAACAGTAATAACGCTCCGCAGCCTAAGCCTGTTGAGCCCGTTCAGCAGACACAACCCGTTCAGCCTGTGCAAAATATTCAGCCTGTAAATAACGCGAGGAAAAAGAGCGCGGTGCCGATAATTTTAGCGGTAGTAATTACCCTTGTCGTTGCGGCGGGAGCATTCGCCGTATACTTCTTCTTTTTCAAGGACTCAGGCAAAAACGACAAAGGCAAGACAGAGCCTACTGCTGCAACTACAGTAACTACCGAAGCGACAGAAACAACTACCGAACCCGAAACGAAGACGGAAACCGAAACAGAAACTGAGACGGAAACGGAACCTGAACCCGAAACGGAGCCCGAGACCATCGGCGACCCCGATCCCTCTGATTTCAAATGGACAGTCGGACTTATTTCCGCTCCAAGCGGCGCGGATATCCTCACCGACAGCGAAGATGTCAGCGGCGAATGGAAGGTTTACCTTGAATATCCTACAACAGAAGTCAAGGAGCTCGCGACAGCCGATATTATGGCCGGCGACAGAGCCGTAACAATCGAGTACAGACCTTTCAAAATTGACTATGACGGCAAAGGATACCGCAAAAGCACAGACAAAACCTATGAGCTCAACGGTTCGATTGACGCGGGAACGGTTTACGCTTCCAACGAAACTCGCGGAACGCTTACAATCAACGAATTCTACAAACTCGGTTCAAAGTATTACGCTATCGGCGAAATGCTCAATCCGAGCGGTGAAAAGGCATACGCCTATCTCGTAAGATAAAGAGAACTGACAAACACGAAGGGGATACATATGGCACGCTTTTGTCCGAAGTGCGGAGCTCAGCTGAGAGATAATTCTCAGTTCTGCCCGTCGTGCGGAACTACGGTAAGGCAGAAGGAAGTACAGCTCCCCTCTGCCCCTGCGTACGAGCATATCTGCGTACACTGCGGCGCGACTTTGAGAGCGAACTCCAAATTCTGTCCTGTCTGCGGAAAGACATTGGAAAAATCAAACAACGAACAGTCAGAATCAAAGCCGCAGCTCATTCAGAGTGCGAAAAGCGTCGCTGACACTCTCGGAGCTACATCGTTCACGGCTCCCGACGCACCAGGCGAGTTTGCGCTCGGTTCCGTCAGTATAATTCCGAACACAGCGGACATAATTACGGGCGGATTCAAGAACCTGTTGTCATCATTCAAGACCTTCTTCAAAAATCCGAAGGCATATATTCCCACCCTCGCTATTTCATTAATCTGGCTGACTATAAGCATTCTCAGAACCTGCAAAATCGCAATCCCTATGAATCAGCTCGTATCAACTCTCACGTTCGCAAACGCGGGCTCTACAGGCAATCCCCTTTCGATGCTCGGCGGATTGTTCGGCAAGGGCGTTTACGCGGGCGCGCTTGTATCGCTCGTATATATGATTGGCAATATCGGAAAAGGCAAAAAGCTCAACCCGACTGAAACGCTCAAAACCTCGTTCGGATTCAATTCTGACACGGTATGGAGCTATATTCTCGGCGCGGGTCTTGCGATAGTCCTTTTCGTGTTTATGGCAGGCTGGGTCAGCTACACCGACGTTATGGGCGGAGTTGCCGCCTCATTCCTTTCGGCAAGGTCAGCGCTCAGCGGCGGATTTCTGAACAAGCTTATGGCTTCAATTGAATCAAAGAGCGAGGTAAAAGCTCTGAAAGGCATCCCGAGCGGACTTGCTGCGGGCTTCGCTCTGGGAACTCTGTTGGGTTTTATTCCCAACTGCAACAGCTGGCTGTGGATAGCGGGCGCGGTTATCACGCTCGGCGGAGCGGTTATGCTCATATTGCAAAAAACGGGAACGGTCAAGCTCGGCGGAAAGGAGGCGGCGTTATGATAAAAAAAACGTATCGCGAGATTATCCGCCTCGGTCGCTCTTTTTATGATTATGCTTATGCTCGCGCTGCCCCTCTTTGCGTTCACAGCGGGCGCGGAAAGTTTCATCACCGACTGGACAACCGACCGCTCGGGCAAAATCCACCAGATTGTCGACAATGCCGAACTGACTGATAACCAGACACATTTCAGCCTGAGCTACAACGTCAAGGGCGGACGCGACTTTAGATTCCGCTACGATTTATCCTCGGACATATGGGAAGGCGAGGTTAAAGCCTCTCCAGGCGACGTCATTACCGTCAGCTTCAGCGACGTCGGCAACGATTGACTGCGGAATAATTACAAGCAGCGCCATCGGGAACGCAGCAATAACGCAGATAAGCACGTCGTAAACAATACCAGGAATAGCTGTTGTGCCGATAACTCCGATTGAACCAGCGATAACATAAGCAAGCGCTAAACCGAGGAAGCCTGTGATGACGAGCTTCTTCTTGCCGAACTTCTTGACAAGCTTCGGAACGATTGGATAAAACGCCGCCGAGAGCACTGTCATACCGCAGAGAAATACCATTGTGTATGACTCGTTAAGCTTCATTGAAACCTTAACAAAGAACGGCAGACCCGTCTGGAACAGGGTAAGTCCGACCCAGTACATAATATCGGAGAACACAAAAGCACGGAAGTTTCCGTTTTTGAAAGTAGCTCCGAGAGATTTGAACATATTTGACTCGGACGGTTTTGTATCGACAAAATCCTTTTCCTTAAGGAAAAAGGTCGGAATAAGCATACAGATACATGAGATTACCGCAAGGATAATAAAGCAGATACGATAACTCCACGCAAATCCTACGCTGCCGCGGAGCATACCAGCAAACGCAAAAGGCGTGTACGCGAGTAATGTACCTGCGAAGAATGTCAGCGAGATAGCTGTGGAGATATACATACGGTCATCCTGAGTTTTGCCGAACTCGGAAATCAGCGCGTTATACGGTGTACAGTACATCGTCATAAACAGATAAAACAGAACAATAAATACAGAAATCCATACAATGTTTATCGAGCTGATCTGCTCCATCGGAGCGCAGAACAGAAGAACCGTAACAACAGACAGAGGAACTGCCGCGTACTGCATAAAAGGAATTCTTCTTCCGCGTTTGTTTTTGCTTCTGTCGGAAAGCGACGCGATGAGCGGATCGGTTACCGCGTCAAAAACACGCGACAGAGCCGTGATAAGTCCGAGCACAGTCAGAAAACCGCCGATAACAAGACCGGGGATTATGTACTGTTTGGCTCCGCTGTTGATGTCGTTCTGCGTCGGCAGATAGAATGTGACAAACCACGCGCTGATTATACCGCTGAGAGTTGACCATCCAAGCTGACCGACAGCGAAAATCCTCATTTGTCTTTTTGATAAACGTTTCATATTATCCTCCCTTATTGCTGTTTTTAAGCTCCATCGCAATCTGAACAGCCTTGTAAGCGCCGTCGTACAGTCCGATGGATTTATTTGTTTTTATAGATTCACACATTTCTCTGAGCAGCGTGTCCTCATTAAGGAACATATCAACCATCTGCAGTGTGTGAGGAACATCCGCACATTCGAGCGTTCCGTCGCCGAATTCGGCGGAATGGATAGCTCCCCACTTTTGTGACCGCCGATACGCTTGAGAAACAGCTTTGGTATCGGATAGAACGCGAGCTCGCTGGGCTTTGTCAGCAAAACGTCGGCAGAACGCATAAGCAGATTTGTACAGTATACAGCCTCAAAAATATTCTCGTGACAGAAAACATGAATGCCGCTTACTTCACCGTCGACAGCCTTCTAACAAAAGCTCTTCGTGTCGTCCCACTTGTCGAAATGCGTCTTGCTGATCATATTCAGCGACGGAATGTCGCGCTTCAGCTCGTCCCATACCTTCTTATAGTCGCCGATGTTGATGTATATTGCCGCCTTATTCTCCTTAACCGAAGGCAGAAGGTGCTTTATAACCGCCGAGAAAAGCTCTCTCTGCGCGCCTGCTCCGCCGATAGTCAGCAGAAAACGCATAGGCTCGCCGTTCTCTTTTCTCTTTAATCTGAGCTCACAGTCCTTTTCAATATTTGATACAAGCTCGTGGTCAATATAATGTCCCGTGTATTTCAGGCTGTCGGCAGGCATAGGCTTCAAGACCTTTTTCTTAGCCATACCGTTGAGGATTCTGTAACCCATATAAGCCTGGTGAGTCTGAACAAGATGAACCGAACCCTCGGCAAAATGCAGAGCCATAGGCCAGTTGTCGGGAATTGCGTTTACTACGTATTTCATACCCTCATGCAGCGCCGCCTGAGCAGGCCAGACGTGTGTTCCTATTACGGGGAGCTCCTTTGGAATATTTCTGAAAACCGAAGCCATAAGCTCGGCGTTTTTCTGGTCTCCCGCGTTATATGTAAGCTGTCTGAAACCCTCGTAATTAAGCGGCTCCCAGACAATCTTGTTGAAAAGCTTAAACTTCTGAGAAAGCCTTGAGCCCATCGAGTACAGGTCATTCTGAGCTCCGATTACCTTTGTACAGGTTGTCTCGGGATAGGAATTCAAATCCATCCAATAAGGCGTATAACCAAGCGCGTGAGCAGCGCTTGCCATAGCGATTGAAATCCTGTAATGACCAAATCCCATACGGATATTACCGACAATCAGACCCTTTTCGGTATCGAATGAGTGCTCTCCCTCACCGTCGGCAACGCGAATATCCTCAACGCCGAGCGGTTCATAAAGGCAATCGTTCTTTTTGACCCTGACAGGATAGTTCTCACAGCTGTCGTCACCGAACTTTTTCGCGTATTTTTTCTTTCCGCGGACAGCCTTGCGATAAGCCTTCTTTCCGATATCATTTCCGAAAATAATTTTTGCACGATCTTTCATACATTCACCCCTTATTTTTTGTTGTTTCACTAATAATTTTCCTCGAAACAATAAATTTTTAACAAATATGCTTAAATTAATCTTAACATAACAATCCCGAAAATAGCAACCGAATTATTCTATCCCGTTGACATTAATTGAACTTTTTAGTATAATATCAAAGTAATAAGCGGGCGTGGTGGAATTGGCAGACACGCAAGATTTAGGTGACGCTTCCTCATTGAAAAAATAAATAATATACGCGGGCGTGGCGAAATTGGCAGACGCAATAGGTTTAGGTCCTATCGGATTTTATCTGTGCAGGTTCAAGTCCTGTCGCCCGTACCAAAATTTTAACGGCATACACACTTTTAATAGTTGTGTATGCCGTTACTTTAAGCCGTATAAACCGTTTCCTTTATACCGCCGTTGTCGTCATATAAGTCGGTGTGTCCTTTAAACTGTCCGTTGAGGTTTATTTTTATTTTCAGCCTCCCATCGCTCTCTCCTATTTCAATTTTATTATGGCTCTTTGCTGTCACACAAGAAGCACAGGCTCTTGTTGCGAAACAAAACATAGCCTCGAATGTCTAGCCTCGTTGCTCTCCGCTGTTCCTCTTGTAACTCCCACTCGTCTAATCTGTTCCGAACACTTTGTGTTCTCCACAGCTTAGTCCTCGTCAGTCGTTACGCGAGGGCTCCGAGCCTCAGCTTTTCGAAATTGCGACATAATCAAAAGTACAAGTGCGGTTCCAAAATTGGAGCCGCACTTGTGCTATATTTTTACATATATACTTTACTTTCGTTTCAAAAAGGTGCTATAATACTTTTGTAATCTGACAGAGATTTGGAGACTTATATGAAAAGAATAATCGCAATAATACTGACTTGTATTTTAATAGCTTCCGCGCTTTCTTCCTGCGGAAATTCAGGCGGCACACGTGAGGGGCGCACCTTGTTCATTTATATGTGCGGTTCAAACCTTGAAACGAAACAGGGGCTCGCGAGCAAAAACATCGACGAGCTTCTGGCTGCCGATAAGGGCGATATAAACATCGTAATTCAGACGGGCGGCGCGGGGATATGGCGTCACCACGGTATCAGCGCGGATAAAATACAACGCTACGAAATTAAGGACGGCAAATTAAAGCTGCTCAAGTCCCTTGAACAAAAGAACATGGGTGAAGCGGATACGCTCACCGACTTTCTCAAATGGGGACAAAAAAATTATCCGACCAAGAGCAATATGCTCATCCTCTGGGATCACGGCGGTGGCTCGGCAAAGGGCGTGTGCTTCGACGAGAATTACAGCTTCGACGCGCTCACTCTCACCGAGCTTAAATCCGCGCTGAAAAAAGCGAATCTGAATAATAAATTCGACATCATGGGCTTTGACGCCTGCCTGATGGCTTCTATTGAGACGGCGGCTATGGTAAAGGACTACGCCAAATATATGATAGCTTCCGAGGAGATTGTACCCTCGGGAGGATGGGATTATAAAACCGTTGTCAAGGCTTTTGCTTCAGGCAAAAGCGAGAAAAAAATCGGCAAGCAAATCTGCGACTCATTTATGAAAAAGTGCAAGGATCACGAGCAGGAGCTGTACTCAACGCTTTCGGTTTTTGACCTTTCAAAGCTTAAGCCTATGATCAAAAAGTTTTCCGAAGCCGCCGAATACCTTAACCGCGTCGCAGGAACCAAAAACTATTTTTCACAGGTTCTCAACGCAGCGCGTCAATCCGAAAAGTTCGGCGTAGACAACGTATTTGACGGCAGCTCCAATATGGTTGACTTCATTGATTTCAGCAATCTAGTCATTATATTTGACTTATTCGCGTATAAAGAAAAAGATGATTTTGTCGTGTATTCCGTAAACAGCGGCGAGCGCAACAACTCAGGAGTTTCATTCTTCTATCCGCTCAGTGTTGAACAAAAGGAAATAGAGGAATATATCTCGCTCGGGATATGTAAGGAATACAACGATTTCCTCAGTAAATACTACCTTAACGCTCCCGAGACCACGCTCGAATTCAAGGACAAGGGCAGCGTCACAAAGGACGGCGCGTTCAGAGTATCGCTTACGGAGGACAGTCACAAATATCTCGCCTCGGTAAATTATCTGCTTTTAAAAAAGGATAAAGACGGAAATCAGCGCGTCATAAGCCTGGACGTCGATACCGTCAATGATTGGAATAAGCTGATTTTCAAGAGTGATTTTAAGGGAGTAGTTCCCGCTTTAAAAGGTCACAGGATGTACAGCAAGCTGCACGTTGACAGAGAAATCTTTCTCGACTATGAGTGCCCCGCGATCGTAAACGGCAAGGAAACATATTTCCGCTATTATTACACTTTTGAGGATAAATCATATTTTTTACCGGGAACCTGCGACGGCATTGACAAAAACGGCTTGCCGATAAACGAGTTCCGCTCGCTTAAAAACGGCGATAAAATCAGGCTCGCGACTGATACAAGCCTGAGCGGAGATAAAATAAATTACGGAAAAGAATTTGTATTTAACGAAGACGACAATGTCACAAAGATACGGCTCGACGGAAAAGAATATCAGTATGTTTTTGTCGCGACGGACATCTTCGGAAAAAGCTATTACTCAGATACGGCAACCTTTGAAAAACAGGGGAAGGTATTCAAGGCAGTTAATACAAAAGCGAACCCGTCCGATTATACAACCGAATAATTATATGCATAAAGACAGCCCACCGCAGGAGTTCTCCGCGGTGGGCGTTGTTTTGTCTATTGTTTTAGTCCTTGTAAATAAGGTAGGTGAAATATCCGTATGTTTCGCTCGACATTTTTTTGCACTTAGGTGCGTTGTAGTAAACGAACTTCGCGAACACCTTATCTTTTGTTATTTGTGTTCCGCCGAGCTCGATGATATCGCCTGTCGGTTCTCTCCAGCTGTTCACAGACTGGGTAACCGAGCCGGCCCTAAGCTTGTGTTTATTTTCGCTCCTCAGCTTTAGTATAAGACCGTATTCCAGCTTTAATCCCGCCTTTGCGAACTCCTCGTCGATAGTTTTGCTGTGTAAGCGATCATAGAAACGCTTAATCTCCGCGTCTGTCCAATTCACTCTGGTTCCGTCAGCTTTTTGGTTAGCAGCTCCCCAGAAATATCTTTCCTTTGACTGACGCGACCTCCAAAAATCAGACCAAAATCTGATTATTGGAGGTCGTTATTTTTATACCAAAGTATAGTTTTGAATTTTAAAAAGAGCGGCACTTTTTTACTGTCTGAACTCTACCTTATCGACCTCAAACTCCTTGCCGTTGAGGTAGTTGAGGATTCCCGCGTCGGTTGTGAAGTTAAATCTCAGCTTGTACGCGTAGAGCGCCTGATATTTATATCCGTTTATAAAATTCTTTTTACCCTTGCCGTACTTGCTGTCCCCCACAAGCGGACAGCCGATAAACGCCATATGCGCCCTTATCTGGTGCGTTCTGCCTGTGTGGAGCGTAACCTCTGCAAGAGAGGTTTTCGCGTTCTTTTCGAGGATTTTATATTCCGTGATAATCTCCTTGGAGCCGTCGGTCGGCTGCTTTGTGACCTTCACGGTGTTGGTTTTGTTGTTCTTGACAAGGTATGCCTTGAGAACTGCACTCTCACGCTTCGGACAGCCGCAGAGCAGTGCGAGATAACGCTTCTCGACCTCTCTGTTTCTTATCTTTTCATTAAGGATTCTCAGGCTTTCGGCGTTCTTTGCCGCTATGACAATTCCGCCCGTGTTGCGGTCAATTCTGTTGACAAGCGCAGGCGTAAAGGTCTTTTCGCTCTCGGGGTCGTACTCACCCTTCTTGTAAAGATAATGCTGGACCCGAAGAACGAGGCTGTCAAAATGATAGCTCTTGTCCTGATGGACAATCAGCCCCTGCTTCTTATCAATAAGAATAAGATTCTCGTCCTCGTAGAGAATATCGAGCCTGTCGGGACCCTTCAGAAATTCATAATTCCGCTCGGGGTTTTCCTCAAAGAATTCGTCCTTGATATAGAGCGTCAGCACATCTCCTGCCTTAACGAAATCGCTCTTGTCGCATTTCTTTCCGTTGAGCTTGATGTATTTTGTGCGGATATATTTGTACATAAGCGACTTTGGCATAGTCTTGAATCTCTTTGAAAGATACTTGTCAAGCCGCTGCCCGCCGTCGTTCTGTTTGATTTCTATCGTTCTCAAGCTTTCACCCCCGATATAACCATTATAATATCAAACAGGATAAATTGCAAATTATTCTGTCACATCTTCCCCGTTTGACGATATACTGCTAAAGGGTGATTGAATGAAAACTTACAGACAGCAAATCTCGCTTGCGCTTGCCTTTGGACTCGGGCTGCTGCTCGCGACAATATTACCGTGCAGGTGGGTGCTGATAGTTTCACTGGTCACCGTGGTCTTATTAGCCCTTTCAATTTGCAGGAGGTAGCGTATGAAAGTTGTACTTATTGAAAACCCGAGGTTTTTGTCATTCTTTTTAAGGAAGATATTTAAAATTCCAAAAACGAATTATAACACAAACTAAAAGAAAGGGAGCGGCATTCGCTCTCTTTTTTGTTCTAAACTCTCTCTGCCGTAAATATACTGTACCAAAATAAAAAGGAGAGAAAAAATATGGAATTTAATCTCAAAAGAACCCCCGTAGCGACGCTTTCGTACTCGCTCGACACAGTCTCCGAGCAGCCTGTGGATATCGACTTCACTCTGCCCGACTACTGTCCCGATATCGAAAAGCTTCTGCGCTGCAAGCTCACTCCCAAAATCTACAGCCGAAATCTCAGCGGCGGACAGCTTCAGCTCGACGGCAACACGGTTGTCTCCGTGCTTTATATGGACAGTGAGAGCAGACGCGTCAGAGCGGTCGAGCAGACCGTGCCGTTCTCGGCGGTTTTCAGACTCAAGGACACTCCCGAGAACTACGCGCTTCAAACATCGGTTAAATGTGAATACGTCAATTGCAGAGCGCTGTCACGCCGCAGACTCACAGTTCACGGTGCCTTTTCCGTCTGCGCAAAGGCAATCACAAAGGGAGAGACAGAGCTCTACTCACCCGAGGGTATCGAAAATGTGGAATTTCTCACGCGTGATGTTGAGCTCACTACGCTCAGTGCTCTCGGCAGCTCCCAGTTCTCAGTCGGCGACGAAATCATTGTTTCGGGAAAGCCTCCCGTGGAGCTTGTGCTTGACAGCTCTGTTTCAGCGAGAATCACCGAAACCCGCGTTATGCCAGACAGGCTCAGTCTTTCGGGAGAGCTCACAGTCAAGCTTTTATACCTTTCGGGAACCGACAGCGCAAAGCCCGAGCGGCTTGACTATATCATTCCGTTCGCCGAGGCTCTTGAATGTGAGGGGCTCACAGATGAATGCGTCACCTGTCTGAATCTTGACGTTATGTCGTACGATATCCGTCTGAAAAATGATATTCTCTCCGAAAATCCGCTCGTAAATGTCGACGCAAAGCTGAGCTGCTTTGCCGCCGCATATCATCCCGAGAGCTTTTCGATTGCGCTCGACGCGTTCGGAACCGAGAACGTCTGCGAGCCTGAAATAACACGCGTTACCGCCCCGTCCGACACAAACCTTGTGACAGACAACTTTATGCTCAAGGACGCGCTCCAGCTCGACGACAGCGGTATCAGCGAAATCATAGACTTCACCGCAGAAAAATGTCCTCTGACTGTCACGGCATCCGACGGCAGGCTGAGCCTTTCGTCAAAGCTCAACATCTGTATCTTAGCGCTCAACAGCGAGGGCGAGCCCGTTTATCTTGAACGCAGCGTTGATGTTAACAGAGAGCTTGAAGCTGACGGCAACAGTTTCAGCTGTCCCGAAATAAATATCGTGAGCCTCAGCTACCGACTTGCCGACAACAACTCGGTCGAGCTGCGCTGTGAGCTCAGTTGCAGCATAATTACAAGCCGCAGCGAGAACCTTGATATTGTATGCTCTGTCAACTGCTGTGACGACAAGCCAATCAGGAAGAAATCCTGTGCGCTGACGCTCTACTTTGCCGATAAAGGCGAGCGCCTGTGGGATATCGCCAAGGCGTACAGCACGCCCAAAAATCTGATAGAAGAAGAAAACGGCACCGTCGCTGATATCCTCGCCGAGCCGCAAATGCTTCTTATACCGACTGTTTAAAAGGAGATTGAAATGGAAGAAAAATCAGTATACAGGGACATTTCGCGCCGCACAAACGGCGACGTTTACATAGGTGTTGTCGGACCTGTCCGCACAGGCAAGAGCACCTTTATCAAGCGGTTTATGGACACTATCGTGCTGCCTAATATCAAAGACGAGGGTGTGTACGCGCGCACAGTCGACGAGCTTCCTCAGAGCTCAGGCGGCAGGACAATAATGACGACCGAGCCAAAGTTCATTCCCGAGGAGAGCATTGAAATTACGCTCTCCGATAAGGCTAACCTCAAGGTAAGAATGGTCGACTGCGTCGGATACATCGTCGACAGCGCTCTCGGTTATATTGAGGATGAAGCGCCGAGAATGGTTAAAACGCCGTGGTTTGAGGAAGAAATCCCCTTTGGCGAAGCCGCAGAGCTCGGCACCAGAAAGGTCATCACCGACCACAGCACCATAGGTCTCGTAATTACGACCGACGGCACGATTTCGGATATTCCGAGGGAAGATTACGCTGCCGCCGAAAAGCGTGTTATTGACGAGCTTAGAGCAATCAACAAGCCCTTTATCGTTCTGCTCAACTGTGTTGACCCCAAGGCTCCGTCATCTGTCGCGCTCGCTTCTGACCTCAGCGCCGCTTATCAAGTGCCAGTTGTACCCGTCAGCTGTATGGAGCTTGACGAGAATGAAATCAAGAAAATCCTCGCGCAGCTACTCTTTGAGTTCCCTATCAGGGAAATCGAAGTGGATATTCCGAGCTGGATTGTCGCTCTGCCGCAGGATAACGAGCTCAAGCGCGAAATCTTTGACGTGATAAAAACCTCTTGCGGCAAGACTGAGAAAATCCGACAGGTTCAGGACGCGCTCACTGAAATCGCCGACTGTGACAGCGTTGAGTACAGCAGACTGTGCGACCTAAACCTCGGCAAGGGTCAGGCTTCTATAGCCGTCGCAATTCCGTCCAGGCTCTTTTACAAGACGCTGTCGGAACGCACAGGGCTTGATATAACTGATGAAAGAACCTTGCTCACCTGTGTCTCTGAGCTCTCGGATAAGCAGAGAGAATTTGACAAAATTGCCGCCGCCTACAAGCAGGTTCAGGAGACAGGCTACGGAATTGTTATGCCGACAATTGACGAGCTCACACTCGAGGAACCGCAGATTATCCACCAGTCGGGCAAGTACGGAATCCGTCTCAAGGCTTCCGCTCCGTCAATTCATATGATGAGAGTCAACACAAAGACTGAGGTAACACCGATTGTCGGCTCCGAGGAACAGAGCCGCGAGCTCGTCGCCTATATGCTCAAGGAATTTGAGGAAAACCCCGTCAAAATCTGGGAATCAAACATCTTTGGCAAGAGCGTTCACGAGCTTGTTAACGAGGGTCTCAGAAACAAGCTCTACCGTATGCCGTCAGACGCACGCGCAAAGATTGGAGAGACAATCGAAAAGATTATCAATAAAGGCTGCAACGGTCTTATCTGCATAATTCTCTGATAAATAACAGTTGACAATTATCCCCTGATTGTATATAATATACTTGCTTTGGGGGTATAGCTCAGCTGGGAGAGTGCTTGACTGGCAGTCAAGAGGTCACGGGTTCGAGCCCCGTTATCTCCACCAAAAACAAAGGACGCCAAACGGCGTCCTTTGTTTTTGCCTATAACGGGGCTCGAAAGGGCGTTAAGAAAACAGTCCAGTGGGACACACTACATAAAGAAGGTGTCCCACTGATTTTTGAAAATTCAGGTTTTATGCTGTTTTCTTTTGTTGTTGCTTTTCTGCCATATGGCGTTGGTAATCGGCTTCCAAATCTTCCGGTCTGAGCGGCTTGATGATGCCTACGCCGTTGTAGTAGATGTCGATAATCTGATAACGCTTGCCGTCGAGGTAGTGAGCGGCTGATACGACGATTTTATCGATGAACTCGTGGACAAGCTCGCCTGTCAGCTCGGTCGGCTCAGTGATTTGCTTAACCTTTTGAACAAATTTTTGCAGATTAACCGTCTTATCGGTT
>ONAL01000041.1 GCA_900315785.1 uncultured Eubacteriales bacterium | reverse complement strand
CTTGTGGAGATTGTGTAAGCCGAGCTACACTTTTTGAGTTGTACTCGCTGTAATCGTTGAAACAAGAATCCCACGGCTTTAGCCGTGTGGAGTGTCAATATAATATGCTGTAGATCATTTACGTAATGTTTATGCGATTGGAGGTCAATTATGAAGCTTATGCCTGCGCTGCCTGAGACGATTTTTGATATCTGTTATCTGATATTTGCCGTAGTCGGCGGAACAGCGCTGATTGCGAAAGCAAGGGTAAGAAGCTGTGTGCGGCTGTTCGGCGTTATGGCGCTGATACTCGGGCTCGGCGACTCGTTCCACCTTGTGCCGCGAATGCTGAATTACTGGACGGTCGGCGACTACACCGCCGCGCTCGGAGTCGGCAAGCTTGTGACCTCAATCACAATGACGGTTTTTTATCTGCTGTTTGAATACGCGCGCCGCGAGAGATACGGCATAAGCGGACAAAAGCCCGTGCTTGCGGCGGCTTGGATACTGTCGGCGGTCAGAGTGATTCTGTGCGGTTTTCCTCAGAACGAGTGGACAAGCGCGCAGCCTTCACTGCTTTGGGGAATTATTAGAAATATCCCGTTCGCGGTCCTCGGCGTTTTGACCGTGGTAATGTGGTTCAGAACGGCAAAATCCGACAAGCCGCTCAGGTTTGTATGGCTCGCAGTCACGCTCAGCTTTTTGTTCTATCTGCCTGTCGTTCTGTTCTCACAGCAAATACCGCTTATCGGAATGCTTATGCTCCCGAAAACCTGTATGTATGTCTGGGTGATTGTGATGTTTATGAAGGCGGAAAAAACGTAATAATTCAGAAACAGCGGAAGCGTTACCGAAAGCGCTTCCGCTGGTTTATTTGTAAGAAGGTAAATTAACGTAAATGAGAAGATAACGAGCGCGTGCAGCTTCTATTTGGCTACAATTTTACCTCTTTCGGATAGTTAAGCTACAGCCCAGTGTCAGGGTGTAAATTAAGCTACATTTCGGGACGGTTTTGAATATTGTTTACGGGGTTTAGCTGTGATATAGTATAGTCACAACAGAGAAACACAGAACAATATAAATGAGAGAGGTAATCAAAATGTCAGGTAAAAATGCAATCAAGTCAACAATCATTTCGGTAATTCTTGCTGCAGCAGTAGTTGTATCATCGGCGTTCCTTTTCGCGGGAATCAAGGCGAAGGCGGAAACACACAGGGCTTACGCTCATTCGCATTCTTCGCAGAAGGCTGACAACGTCGGACTTCCCGACAAGACAACAAATACCAACCAGTTCGCAAAGTGCTATGTTTACAGAGCTGCGGGCGAGACCGCAAAGGGCTACGACTGGACATACAAAACAGACTATGACAACGTAAAGGTAAAGTGCAATTACGACTTCACAACTCACAAATACACCTTCAAGCTCACAGGCAAGAGCTACGGTCTCAACCACTTTGTGCTCAGATACAAGACTTCCGACAAGAAGTGGACAAGTGTGAAGATGACGCTCTTTGTCGACAGCGAAAAGAACATAATGAGAATTTCATAAAACGAAACGTCTCCTGAGGCTGACTCGGGAGACGTCTTTTCTATTTATACTCAGCGGCGATAAAATCGTCGATTTGATTATTGAGCTTTAGGATAGTATTGATGATAAAGTCCTTGGGCTGACGCAGCTCGTCCCGAATCCATTTTTCATAAATCGCGACGCAGCCGTTCGCCTGATAACTGCAATAGTAATTCAGTCGGTAATCGCCGAAATCGGTGTTGTTCTTTTCGGACTGAATCAGTCGGAAGAGCCCTTCGAGCATATTCTTAAACTTGTCCCTCAGCTCGCCTGTGTTGTGAGGGCTGAAAATCATTTTGAAGATTTTTTGGTTGTCGAAGATGTAGTCGACCATTCCCGTCGAGAAATCCTCGGCGTGGTTCTCCTGATAGCCGAGAATCAGAAGTCCGAGCTCGCTGAGCACCGACTTCTCCGTCTGTTCGTACAGGTCGTAGATGTCGAGGTAGTGCTTGTAGAACGTAACGCGGTTGACGTCAGCTCCGTCGGCGATTTCCTGAACGGTGATTTTTCTGAGCTCCTTTTCCGAGAGCAGCTCCGCGAGCGCGTTGATGATAGCCTTTCTCGTTTTGAGCGTGCGTTTGTCGACCTTTTTTTCTTCCATTTGCTTCACCTTCCGATGTATTGTACAAGCTAATTATAATTTAGCTGACGTGAATTGTCAAACCCCGTAAGGGACAATTATTGCTTTTCGTTCTTTGACCTTTGTTTCTTGTGCAAAAATGATTTTTGTGGTACAATGAATCGGTAAACGAAAAAGCTTTTTTACTAAGGAGACTTATGGATTATTCAGTAACTTTATCACAGCTATTCAACATCAAAGAGGAGTACGCGCAGAACATCATCGCTCTGCTCGACGACGGAAACACCATTCCGTTTATCGCGCGTTACCGCAAGGAAATGCACGGCTCCATGGACGACCAGCTTATCCGTGAATTCAGCGATAAGCTCGATTATCTGCGCGGTCTCGACAAGCGCAGAGAGGAAATCCGCGAGCTGATTAACGGTCAGGAAAAGCTGACCGAGGAAATCAGCCTTGCGCTCGACAAGGCGCAGACCTTGAGCGAGCTCGAGGACATCTATCGTCCCTTCAAGCCCAAGAGAAAAACAAGAGCGTCTGTCGCGAAGCAGCGCGGACTTGAACCGCTCGCGGTTGAGATTTTCAAACAGCAGAAGGGCTTTGAGCCGCTTGAATTCGCCGAGCGGTTTGTCAGCGAGGAAAAGGAAGTTCCCACCGCTCAGGACGCGATAAACGGCGCTATGGATATCATCGCCGAGCAGCTTTCCGACAGCGCGGAAATCCGCAAGCGCCTGCGTGTGATTTTCCGAAACAGCGGTGCGCTCAAATCCGTCGCGGCGGACAAGGAGCAGGACAGCGTTTACGCGAACTATTACGACTATTCGGAGCCTGTCAAAAAGATTGCGGGTCACCGAATCCTCGCCGTAAACAGGGGAGAGAAAGAGGGCTTTCTCAAGGTCTCGGTTGCGCTTGACAGCGAGGAGCCGCTCGGTCTCATCAACCGCGCTCTGGACAGGGGCACAAACCCTAAGTGCTCCGAAATCCTGAGAGCCGCGGGCGAGGACGCTTACACAAGGCTAATCTTCCCGTCAATCGAGCGTGAAATCCGCTCCGAGCTGACCGAAACCGCCGCCGAAAACGCTATGAAGGTGTTCGCGGTGAACCTCAAGCAGCTGCTTATGCAGCCGCCCGTCAAGGGAAAGACGGTGCTCGGACTTGACCCCGGCTACCGCACAGGCTGCAAGGTCGCGGTTGTCGACGATACGGGCAAGGTGCTCGACACGACGGTAATCTATCCCACACATTCCGAGGCTAAAATCGCTCAGTCAAAGCGCAAGCTGCTCGAGCTCATCAAAAAGCACAGCGTGGATATCATATCTATCGGCAACGGCACGGCGAGCAAGGAAACCGAAATGTTCGCCGCGGACGCGATAAAGGAAGCCGACCGCACGGTTTATTATATGGTTGTCAGCGAGGCGGGCGCGTCGGTCTATTCCGCTTCAAAGCTCGCGGCAACGGAGCTTCCCGAGCTCGATTTGACGCTTCGAAGCGCGGTGTCAATCGCCAGAAGGCTTCAGGACCCGCTCGCGGAGCTCGTCAAGATTGAGCCCAAGGCAATCGGCGTCGGTCAGTACCAGCACGATATGCCGCAGAAAAGGCTCGGCGAGACGCTCGACGGCGTCGTCGAGGACTGCGTAAACTCCGTCGGCGCGGATTTGAACACGGCTTCTCCCGCTCTGCTTCTGAGAGTTTCGGGTCTCAACTCGACCGTGTGCAAGAATATTGTGGCTTACCGTGAGGAAAACGGAGCGTTCAGCTCGCGCGCGGAGCTCAAAAAGGTTCCCAAGCTCGGTCCCAAGGCTTTTGAGCAGTGCGCAGGATTTCTGCGTGTTCCCGAGAGCCGAAATCCGCTCGATAACACGGGCGTTCACCCCGAAAGCTACGCGACGGCGAAGGAACTGCTCAGGCTTGTCGGCTATTCCGATAAGGAAATCAAGTCGGCAAAATTCGGCGACCTTTCCTCAAAGGTGATTTCCTTCGGCACAAAGGAGCTCGCCGAAAAGCTCGGCGTCGGTCTCCCGACGCTGCTCGATATCGTAAAGGAGCTTTCAAAGCCGGGTCGTGACCCTCGTGACGAAATGCCTCAGCCTATGCTCCGCTCCGACGTTCTCGACATCAAGGATTTGAAGGAAGGTATGGAGCTGACGGGCACGGTGCGAAACGTAATAGATTTCGGCGCGTTCGTGGATATCGGCGTTCATCAGGACGGACTTGTCCATATCTCACAGATTTGTGACAAATACCTCAAGCACCCGTCAGAGGTGCTCAAGGTCGGCGATATCGTCAAGGTGAAAATCCTCTCGGTAGATATTAAGAAAAACCGAATTTCTCTGACAATGAGAACCTGATAACCTTACGCAAAACGAAGCGGAGACCTCTCGGCCTCCGCGTTTTTGTTACTTGATTTTGATTTTTACCGTCACGGTTTTTGAGAGCTTGCTGTAGTTTTTGTTGCCCTTTGCCGTAACCTTGACGTTAATCCTGAGCACCTTGTTCTTCTTGTAGCTGCCCTTCTTGACGGTGATTACGCCTTTCTTCGAGACTGTCAGAGAACTTGAGGAGCCTTTCTTTACCCTCGCGTAGGTAACCGTTCCCTGAGGCTTCTTGACCGTGATGGCGTTCTTGACCGTCTGCTTTGCCTTTTTGAGCTTTGCGGCTTTGACGGATTTTGTGACGGGCTTGACTGTCATCGGGTTCTTGGCGGAAGTGATGATATATTCAACCGAATCAGAGCCTGTGTAGTTCCCGATATACACAACTTCAGCCGCATACACTCCCGTGTTAATCGGAGCTTTGGGATAGGCAACGACGTAGTCGGTGCCGTTGACGAGCTTCTTTCCGTCGGCGTCCTTGACAGCAACGGCGGGCTTTACAGCTTTGCCAGTGTAAGTGAGCTTCCACTTGTCGATAGTCGCCGAGCTTATCATAGCAATCGGCTTGGTCTCGGTGATTGAGGGATTGCTCTTGCTGTGGCGTGTCATTTCGCCGTCCTCGGAAGTTGTGGCTTTTCTGGTAACCTCCCAGTCGCTCCAGTCCGTAACCTCGGAAGGCTTCTGAACGGTCGGGAAGGTGTATCTGATTCTCGTTATTTCGTCGGGATTGTCAAGAGTTATCGTGTTAACCTCGGCGTTTTTTCCGTTTACCGTAGCGGTATAATCGTTCATATCGTAGTAGTCGACGGAGAAGCGGTAGCCTGACTTGGCTTTCAGCTTGATATTGATGTTGTAGGTCTTTCCGACCTCAAACTTGTCGCTTGCCGAAACCTTGTTTCCGTCGCAATACCAGTTGACCTCCTCGACGGTAAAGCCCTCGGACGCGGTTTTGTAGGTGTACTTGGGGCTTTCGCCTGCCTTGGGAGCGACTATGTCGGTGAAGTCGATTTTGGTAATATTCATTTCGGAGCCTGTGGTGTAGTTGTATGTTACACAGATGTATTCATAGTAGGCTCTGCCCGCAGTGTTGCGTACTGTGGCGTTGTAGCCGTTTATGGTTCCCTTGACGCTGCCGCCGAAGCGGTAGCCTTCCTTGGGAGCAAGATAGAACCTTGCCTGATAGGTCGAGTCTGTCTGAAAAACATAGCCGCTGCTGATACTGCTGTCGTCGGGCAGACGCCACTCAAACGCCTTTACAGTGTAATACGTGCTGTTATTGTTGTATGTTTTCTTGGCTGTCTTGCCCGCTTCGGGCTCGGTTACGCCGTTCAGAGTAACGGTGTCAATCTCCGTGTCAGCCGCCCTTGCGGTGAAGTTGTAACTTATGTTGAGGTATTCCTCGGGGTCCTCCAATGTAACGTGGCTGACCTGAGCCTTTTTCGAGTTGACTGTAGCCGAGACGGAAGAATCGGGAGTCGCGAAGCCTGAACCCGAGTCAGCCTTGACGTGAACGTTTACCTGGTATTCGTTGCCCTCAACAAACTTGGTGGAATCATTAATCCATATGTTGTTTGTACAGTCATACCAGTAAATGCTGTCAACCTTGCAGTTGTAGGAATTAACATCGGCAGTATAATCGGGGTAAGCGCCCGCCGCGGGAGAGAAAACCCCGATAACGTCAATTTTGCTGATTGTCGCCGCTCCTGCGGTGACGGGGACTGCGGCGAATATGCCGACGAGCATAAGCACCGCGAGTAGTATACTTAATGACTTTTTCATTAGTTGTCCTCCTTGTCTGAAGTATAGCTCATTATATCATATTTTTGTCTGATTTGCTTCACAAATTTTTTATGGACTGTTTATGCAATCTGCACATACCGCCGAGGTGGACAAAACCCACTTGGTTTGTTATAATTTGATTAATCTGAAAGGGCAAAGCGCGGATTTTTAATCCGCAGAAAATTTAGTCGGAGATGATTTATTTGATTTTTCTCATTATTATATTATCGGTTCTGATTACAGCGGCGCTTGTCGGGCTGTTTATCGCATACTACATAGTATTCTTTTCGCCGCACAGAAACGCTGATGAAATCGAAATTGAGCCGTTCCTTGACGATATGAAGATGTTCAATAAGATAAAGGATAAGGCGAAGGAGATGTCAAAAATCCCCTGTGAGCGCGTCGGTACGGTTGTGTACGACGGCGTGAAGCTAAGCGGTCGGTACTATCACAATTCGGACGACGCTCCGCTGTGTATCTGCTTTCACGGCTACCGCGGCTCGGCGGTTTTTGATTTCGGCGTAATGGGAATGCTTCTCAGAGACGAGGGCTACAACGTGCTTCTTGTCGACCAGCGCGCTCATTTCCGCAGCGGCGGTCACACCATTTCCTACGGAATCCGCGAACGCCGCGACGTGCTCTCCTGGGTTGAGTACGCAAACAAGACCTTCGGCTCTGATACGCCGATTTATCTTTTCGGAATCTCTATGGGAGCGACCACGGTCGTTATGGCGTCGGGGCTTGATTTGCCCGACAACGTCAGGCTGATTTGCGCCGACTGTCCGTTCAGCTCGCCGAGAGACGTTATCTACTATGTCACAAAGCGCTGGCACAAGCTGCCGAACTTCCTGTGGCTCGCTATCCGCGTTTCCGCTCTGGTCTACGGTCACCTGATACTCCGCCGCGACATCACCGCCGCGAACGCCGTCAAAAACACCGATAAGCCGATACTGCTCATTCACGGCGAGGCGGACTGCTTTGTGCCGAAGGAGATGAGCGAGGAGATAAGGCTTGCGAATCCCGAATGCGTGGAGCGCTACACATTCCCGAAAGCGGTTCACGGCGTAAGCTATTTTTACGATTCGAAGCGGTATATCGCAATTCTTAGAGACTTTATCAAGAGAAAAGGATAACAAAAATAACGAACACCTCTCGCAAATAAAGCGAGGGGTGATTTTTACGCTGTATCAATAAATTAACGGGTGGCATTCTGACACATATTATTGTAATTTGTACCAAACAGTTGTATACTGATAGGTGAAGAAATATGCCGAGGTTTTCAGAACAAAGGCAGAAGGAGGAAATAATGAACAAAGTAAAACAAATTCTGAGTGTTCTGCTCTGCACCGCGCTTTGCGTATCATCGTTCGCATTAACGGCTCAGGCTAAGGACACGAGAAAGTACGTCAAGTCAATCAGCCTTGCGAAAAAGGCGACTGTCACAATTCCTGCCGATTAAAAAACCGCAGCTAAAACCTATAAGGTAACTGTTAAGGTGAACGGCAAGGTGACAAAAGCTTTTACCGCGAAATCCTACAAAGAGTCCGTAGCGACTGTAAAGGTATCGGGCAAGACAATGAAGGTTACCGCGAAAAAAGCGGGTACCGCAAAGATTAAGGTTGTAACAAAGGGCAAGAACCTCAAGAAAAAGCGCCTCAGCGCCGTTATGGTTCTCACGGTCAAGAAGGCATAAGCTCCTTCTCCCAAGCCCACTCAGCCGACGGAACCTGCTACCCAGGAGCCCACAGAGTCGCCGACGGAAGCTCCCACAACAGAGCCCGTTGTTCCCGCTAAGCTCAACTTTATTTATGAAAAACTGGAGCTCCAGTACAGCGACTATATCAAGAGCGAGTCTGTTTTCGAGGCTGGTCAGGATATCTTGGGAATGATTGAAAACGCCGACGAAAACGCCGAGTACGTCGCGAAAATCGCCGACAGCAGCATCGCCTTTACCGCAAAGGATAAATCAGGTAAGCTGACACTTTATTCAAACGGCGTCGGAAAGACAAAGGTTGACATCATCGAGAAGCTCAACGGCAACGAGAGAAACATCGGTACGGTAAACCTCACCGTTGTCGAAATGCCGCTGTACAACGCGGTTTACGGCGCGATGAACGAGTACTACAACGGTCAATTTGCCTACGTGTGGATTAAGGCTGACCTCACGGGCAAGACATTCGACCTCAACGCTCTCTTCAAGAAAGTGCTCGTAGGCAACGAGAAAATCGGAACAAAATTCAAAGAGGACGACTTTACAATTGATAATGTCGATATAGAGGATACTCAATACGCTGCCGTCGATGAAAACAACATCATTACAGGTATCAAAAACGGCGAAACCATGATGTCGGTTAAATTGAAATTCAAGGACGATTCAACGTGCGACAACGCGTTCAACGTGAAGGTAACGGGCTTCGCGATTGAGAAGGTAGACGGATATTCTATGGAGACTATCCGCGACAATATCGTCGGTCTTGACACTCCCGTCGAGCTCAGGGACGGCACGATGAAGCCGATGATTAACTTCGACAACGCCGCCACAACTCCCGCGTTCAAGATTGTTGAAGCGGCTATCGCCGAGGAGCTCAGAATGTACGGCTCAATCGGCAGAGGCTTCTCGCAGAAGTCAAACCACTCCACCGACGTTTACAACAACGTCCGCGACAAGGTGCTTCAGTTCCTCGGAGCTGACCCCGAATTCTACACCTGCTTCTACACCAACTCAACCACCGACGGTCTCAACAAGCTTGCGTCCGCGCTCATCGAGGACGAGAACGACGTTGTCCTCACAACAAGAATCGAGCACCACGCAAACGACCTCAGCTGGCGTGAAAGATGCAAGGTTATCTACGCAGAGGTTGACGAAAAGGGCAGAGTAATGTACGACGACCTCGAGAGACTTCTCAAGGAAAACAGCGTAAAGATTCTCTCAATTTCCGCGGCGTCAAACGTAACAGGCTACGTAAACGATATCCACAAGGCGGCTAAGCTTGCTCACAAGTACGGCGCAAAGATTGTTGTCGACGGAGCTCAGATTGTCGCTCACAGAAAGGTGAATATGGTCGGCGACCTTGACGACCCCGATGATGATATCGACTTTATCGCGTTCTCGGCTCACAAGATGTATTCTCCCTACGGCGGCGCTGTTGTAGGTATCACCTCAGAGCTCAACAAGCATATGCCCACCTTCTACGGCGGCGGTACAATCAAGGTCGTAGGCGACGACTGGGTTGTGTACAAGAACGCTCCCGCGGCTTATGAGGCAGGTTCACCGAACTATCCGGGTGTTGTAGGACTCGGCAAGGCTATCGACGTGCTTTCTACAGTAGGAATGGACAACATCGAGGCTCACGAGAAGGTTCTCAACCGCAAGATTATCGACGGCCTCTCCAAGCTTGAAAATGTGATTATCTACGGCGATACCGAGAATATCGACGACAAGGTCGGCGTTGTGACGTTCAACTTCAGCGATATCAATACATACTTTATCTCCGAGTCGCTTTCGGAGCTCGGCGGAGTAGCAACTCGCCGCGGCGCGTTCTGCGCACATCCGTATGTATGGAGACTGATGAACATCAGCGACGAAACGGTTCACGGCTTTGAGAACTGCACCGACGCTAACACAGCTGGTATGGTAAGAGTCAGCTTCGGTATTTATAACAACGAAACCGACGTTGACAATTTCCTCGCGCTTATGTCTGAGGTAATGGAGGACGCAAGAGCAAAGACATACCAGAGCTCCGCTAACCCCGCTTACTGATAATAAACTGATTAATAATCTGCAATAACAACAGGGCTGCCGCTTCAAGCGGCAGCCCTTCCTGTATATAGTTTTAGTATTCTCCGTAATCGTTATACTTTGAAAACTATAAGAAAGCAATTGAAACTAAACAGTAATGCTGAAAAGCAAGAATAATAATCAGAAACGCGCTCTGTATCGTTTGACAGAGCGCGTTTTGTAGTAATAAATACTTTTTGTTCAGCGGGAATTTTTACAATAACAACCGTTCCGCCGCCTTCACGTTGGGATATCGTCAGCTTGCCCTTGCACATCATTTTGAGCCTTTGGCGGATATTGTTCAGCGCGATATGCGGCTCGTTGTCGTCTGCGGGGTTAAAGTCGGAACCGTTGTTTTCGACGATGATTTCGCTGCCGCTGTTCGTCTTTCGGGTCTCGACATAGATATGGAGCGGGTCTCCCTCCAGCTTCATGCCGTGCTTGACCGCGTTTTCCACAAGGGGCTGCAGCGTCAGCGGCGGCACGCGAAAGCGCGTGTGCGGCGTATCATATTCTACGAACAGGTTGTCCTCGTGCTGAGCCTGTTCCACGGCGAGATACGCCTGCGTATGCTTCAGCTCGTCGGCAAAGGGAACGGTATCCTCGCTCGCAATAGCGGAGAAGTTCTTTCGCAGATACTCGGTGAAATCTAGCGTGACCTCTTGCGCCTTGTCCGCGTCCTGCTTACACAGATAATAAATGGTCATCATTGTGTTGTAAATGAAGTGAGGTCTCATCTGCAAGACCATAACGCTTGCTCGCTGATTGGCGATCTCCTGCTGCTGACGTGTGTATTGCTCCATATTATCCGAGAGGATCAGAGCGAACATCAACAGTGCAAGGAGAGCCATACCGAAAACAACAAATAATTCAAAAGAGGTGAACATATGGACAATGA
>ONAL01000038.1 GCA_900315785.1 uncultured Eubacteriales bacterium | reverse complement strand
AGAATCTTCTAAGAAATCAGATATCGCAAAATGGATTATCAGTGATGATACTACTCCCAAGGGCTGCATAAAGAAAGAGTGGAATACCAATGATCTTAACAATAAGAACTTTATGGAGCAGAGCTACTACTTCTATAGCCAGTACGGACAGAAGGAAGAGAATAACACTATTTCTTACGCAAATGACAGTTCGGTTGACAACTATGTATATAGAGCATATGCTTATATTCGATATACTGACGGTAATTCAGCTACTGCTTGTAAAGTTAGTGATCCTGCATACTTCTGCATGAAATACACATCCAGCCTGAAGTATTCTGAATAATGGAGGGGTTGATGGAAATATGAAAAAGGAATATTCTTCACCGGAATTTGAATTACTTAAACTTAGCCTTGTGCGTGATGTGTTGACTGCCAGCGACCCTGATCAGGGTGTTACTACCGGTAGCGGTACCGGTCAGGAAAATCCGAGCGTGGACCCTTTCGGTGACTGGTGATGTTTATAATCTCTATGTAATTCTATGATTTTGCGGGCGGCAGTTAGCTGTCGCCCGCATCGTACAAAGGTTGTATTCTTATGAAAAAGGCTTCTATAGTTTTTGTTTCGCTTCTGTTAATCTGTATAATAACTGCAGCTACTGCAACGCAGGTTTTCGCTGATACGATTTTCACAGCTGACGGCTTTTCATATACGCAAATGTACGATAATTATTCGTCGCTTTGCGGCTGGGATGGCGGCTCTGATACCCTCTCTATCCCTAACAAGTTAAACAATACAAAAGTTAAGGAAATTGCAGGTTGGACGTTTAGCGGACGCACGGATTTTTCAAAGCTTGATTTTAGCAAAGCTGACTATCTTGACACGATAGAAAATATGAGTTTTAAGAATTGCAGCAGTATTGCCGGTGCACTTACAATTCCCGCTCAAATCAAATCTCTTGGTTTGGGTGCTTTTCAGGGATGTAGCTCCATAGATACTCTCTTTTACAATTCAACAGCCTCGGTTGCAGAGCAGGCTTTTTATCAGTGCTCAAGTTTGAAATCCGTCGTTTTAGCTGACGGCGTTTCTTCAATTGAGAGATTAGCGTTTGCAAAGTGCGATTTGCTGGAGTTTGTAAGAATTCCCGAAAGTGTTACCAGCATCAATGAGTACGCTTTTAAGGATTGCCCAAACGCAGTTATAAAGTGCTACCGAGACTCCTACGCTCAGCAGTTTGCCATTGATAATGGTATCAGCTATGACCTTATCAATCTTAAGCTCGGCGACGTGAATCTGGATGGCGTTATCAACATCAACGATGTCACGTATATCCAGATGCATGATGTTCAGCTTATCACTTTGGGTGAGCTGGAGAAAAAGGCGGCGGATGTCAATCGCGACGGCGAGATTACGATTCGTGACGCGACGCTGATACAGATGTATCTTGCGAACATAATAACAGAATTTTAAATTTTTGATTTCTACTTAGTTTGTTTTCATAAATTTACAAGAGGGACTGCCTTGCGCAGTCCTTTTTGTTTGTGAAATTTGCGTTTTATCGTGACTTTTGCGTAATAATGTGATATAATAAAGCAAATTTTCAGTGGTCACGAATTGTGACGGGGAGCTGCTTATGAAAAAGTTTTTGATTGTTGTTGATATGCAGAAGGATTTTGTGGACGGAGCACTCGGCACCAAAGAGGCTGAGGCGATTGTTCCGAACGTGGTCGGGAAGATTGAGGGCTTCGACGGCGAAATCTTCGCGACGCTCGACACGCATTTTGACGATTATATGGAGACGAGCGAGGGCAGAAACTTGCCTGTTATGCACTGCATTAAGGGCAGCGAGGGCTGGCAGCTCGACGCTGCCGTTAAAGAGGCGCTCGACAAAAAGGGCTATACCGCTGTTGAGAAGAACACCTTCGGCTCGGTTTCTTTGCCTGAGCTGATTAAGAAAAGGGCAGGGGACGGGGATTTCTCGATTGAGCTTATCGGGCTTTGTACCGATATCTGCGTTGTCAGCAACGCGCTTTTGCTCAAGGCTCATTTCCCCGAGGCTGAGATAACTGTTGACGAAAAGTGCTGCGCGGGCGTTACTCCCGAGGCTCACGCCGCCGCTATAAAAACACTGGCAAGCTGCCAGATTTACGCAAAGTGAGGTAATTGGTATGTATTTTAATGCAGAAAAGGTCAAGAACGACTGCGTTCAGTGGATTCGCGACTTCTTTGAGAACAACGGCAAGGGCTGCAACGCAGTTGTCGGAATTTCGGGCGGCAAGGACAGCTCGATTGTCGCTGCGCTGTGCGTCGAGGCGCTCGGCAGAGACAGAGTTATCGGTGTGCTTATGCCGAACGGCGAGCAGTCGGACATCGACAAGGCAAAGCTCCTCGTTGATTTTCTGAACATCAAGCATTACATCATTAACATAAAGGACGCGTACGACGGTCTCGTAAAGAGTATGCCGTTTGAGCTCAGCGAGCAGAGCATTACAAACCTTCCGCCGAGAATCCGTATGTCGACGCTCTATGCGGTTTCGCAGAGCCACAACGGCAGAGTTGCGAACACCTGCAACCTCTCTGAGGACTGGGTCGGATATTCCACGCGTTACGGCGACAGCGTCGGTGATTTCAGCCCCTGCTCGAACATCACGGTTGACGAGATGAAACAAATCGGCAGACTTATCGGACTTCCCGATGAGCTCGTGGACAAGGTTCCGTCCGACGGACTTTGCGGCAAAACCGACGAGGAAAAGCTCGGCTTCACCTATGCCGAGCTCGACAGATATATCCGCACAGGCGAGATTGACAACCCCGAGAGCAAGGCGAAAATCGACAGACTTCACAAGATGAATCTCTTCAAGCTCGAGGTTATGCCTTCGTTCAAGCCTGAGCTGTGAGTTGAAAGGAGCCCCAAGTGAAACTTGAGCCTATTGTGGTATCGCTGCTAGATACCGACCTTTACAAATTCAATATGAATCAGGTTATCTTCCACAAGCACACGGATTTGTGCGGTCAGTACTTTTTCAAGTGCCGCAACGAGGGCGTTGTGTTCTCCGAGGAAATCGTCCGCGAAATCAGCGAGCAGGTAGACCACCTCTGCACGCTCAGCTTCAGCGATGAGGAGCTCGATTATCTGCGCACAATCCGTTTTCTGAAGCCCGACTTTATCGAGTTTCTGCGCCTCTGGCACCCGATACGCGATTACGTGACAATCAGCCGAAGCCCCGACGGAGAGCTCAGCGTGGTTGTGAACGGACCTCTGTTTTCGGCTATGCAGTTCGAGATTTATCTGCTCGAAATCATCAACGAGGTTTATTTCCGAATGACCTACGATTATGACGAGCTCAAAAAATCCGCCGAGCGCAAGCTTGACGATAAGATAAAGCTGCTCTGCGACGGCACATATACTTTCAAGTTCGCTGAATTCGGCTGCAGACGCAGACTTTCGCGCGAGTGGGAGGATGTGGTTGTAAAACGTCTCGCGACCGAGACCGACAAGTGCGTCGGAACGTCAAACGTGTATCTTGCGATGAAGCACAATCTCACGCCTATCGGAACCTACGCGCACGAGTACGTCCAGATGTATCAGGGCATAGACAAGATTCCGCTTGCGTACACAAATCATTACGCTATGCGCGATTGGTATGACGAGTACCAGGGCGACAACGGAACGGCGCTCACCGACACAATCACGACAGACCTGTTTCTGATGGACTTTAACCGCTCGATGGTTAACAACTACTCGGGAGTCCGCCACGACAGCGGCGACCCGTACGAGTGGGGCGAGAAGATTATTGAGCACTACAAAAGCTACGGAGCCGACCCAAAGACGAAGCTTCTGCTGTTCAGCGACAGTCTCGACTTTGACCGCGCTCAGAAGCTCTTTGACCACTTTAAGGACAGGGCTAAGGTTTCGTTCGGAATCGGCACGTTCTGCTCGAACGATACGGACGAGCAGCCGCTGAATATTGTTATCAAGCTCCAGTATGTTAACGGCAGACCTGTCGCAAAGCTGTCTGATACGCCAGGTAAGGCGATGTGCCGAGACGAGGGATATCTTGACTACCTCAAGCGTTCGGTCGATTTCAGGCTTCACAGAGAAAAATAAGCGCAAAATAGCTCTTTGGAACGTTCATATTCCCGATTGTTCATCAACTGCGGGATAGAGAAGTTTTCCATAAAGCAAAAAAGGAACGGTTTTGTCCGTTCCTTTTTCATATTCCGAAGAATTCTTCTATTTCTTTGATTGCGGCGTCCATCGTCAAGGGGTTCTTGAAGCGGTGGTCGGCGTTTTCGACAGGGATGAAGCGGATAGAGTTTTTCTCCGCAAAAGCCTTTGAGCTGTCGAAGGGGACAACCTCGTCCTTTGTGCCGTGCAGAATCAGGATATCATCCGCAAGCCTTGTGAAATCACGCTGGGTGATGTCGGCGGCTTTCAGCTCGTCGAGAAAGGCTTGTGTTACCTTGATTTTGCGGTCAAAGCCTACGAGAATCGGCTTGTTGCGCGACAGCGCTTTCTGCTCGGCGGGAGACATAATCCTCTGCGAGAGCACGTCGTACATATTGACAGCGGGACAGCGCAGCGCGAGCTTTTTGAACGGGCTTGCGTTATCGGAGATGTACCTGAGAAACAGGTAGCCGCCGAAGCTTGTGGCGTAGCCGTAGAGCTCGTCCGTTCTGAACTGCTTTGCCGAGTATTCCGTGACCGCTTTGATGTATGTGTCGCAGTCGTCGAGCGTCAGCTTTTTCTTGACGTCGTCGCCGTGACAGGGCGCGTTAAAGGTGATTACGGCTGTGTCCTTGTGCTTCTTGAGAATGTAATCCGCAAAGCGCTCAGCTGCCTTGTTGTCCTTGTGACCGCCGAAGCCGTGACCGCAGATAACGGCGCGTTTCACGCTCTTGATGTCGTTTAGGTACATCTTGCACCTTATGCTGGAGCCGTATTCGTTGATGTTAAAGTATTTTTCTTTCAAAAAATCTCTTCCTTGTGAGTTTAGATGAATTCAAAGTTCGCGATAAACCTGATAAGATTGTTCGAATCCTGCTGGTAGTTAAGGTTGTCGTTTTCGTCCTGAGAACCGCAGAGCACGTCTGTCTTTTCGAGGACTTCAATCTTGATGAAAGGTGTTGAGTATTTTTCTTTCATAGCGTCCTCCTAATTGTCAAACTTTACGGCGAGACCGTCGCATCTCTCTTTGCTTTGGTTGTAGTAGTCGGCGTAGGAAACGGTATCGCCCTTCTTTACATAGAACCTGACGGCGAACACAATGTCGTTCGGTACGTCGTTGATACCGAGCGTTACGTACTTATAAGGCGTTTGTGTGTCGTACAGACCGTAGTCGCCGCTCACCTTGTTGCTCGTTTCCTTGATATTCTTTTTATAGATATTTTTGCTGTCGTACTGGACCTGACCGATTTTCTCCTGAACGGTTGCGGTTTCGAGATTGCTTTTCGCTATGATATAACCGTATTCGTCGGCGTCCTTTAGGATATCGGTATTGATGACGGATATGAAGCGGACGCAATTTCTGCCCTTGATTTCGGTCTTTTTCTGAGCGCCGAGGAGCAGGAAGTTGCTGAAGCTGGTAAGATGAGTGTTCTTGGCGAAAGCGTCGTTTGAGCTCGGTACCACATCGTTCGCAAAGAAAATCGTCTTTCCGTCGCTTGTGGTATAGGTGCCTGTGTGATTTGTACCGATGTTGCTCTCGACTTCATTAATAACCGTCGAGCCCTCGTTTCCCGCGGTTGTGTTGGGAACCGAGAAGATAACCGCGTACTGTTTTTCCTTGTTAGCTTCCAGGGTTACGTCCCAGTAGAAAGAAAGTCCCGAGTCTTTGCCTGTTAAACCGCCCGAGGTTTTTGACTTGTAATCTCCCTCTGCGTCATTCATTTCAAAAATACGTTCGGGAATGCAGATGTCTGCCTTGACGCCTGTTGCGGTAGCTCCTTTGCTGGCGCCAACCACGCCGTAAAAGAAGTTCGCGTCGCCTGCGCTTCCGCCGACCTGCTTGCCTGCAAAGCCGAGTGTGGGGGATTTGTCGTCGACCTTGTCACCATTTTGTGACGAGGTCATTGTGATACCGAGGCTTCCCGTGGTGTTGCTTAAATCCGTAATCGCGGCATAGTCGTCCGAGCCGATTTTGATATCGCCCGAGCTGCCGAGCTTAAACTGAATTTCTGAAGCGGTGTTGTTCTTTACGGTGTAGATAATCTTTACGGAGTTGGCTCCGATATATTCGTGGCTGATTTTGAGACTTGCGTCGGTGTAGACCTCGCTTGACATATCGCCCGCTCGTCCGTTGCCCGTGTCAATGTTGATTTTGCTTAACGTACCGTTGGAGTTGTTTCCCGTGAGGGCGTAGATTGTGTCGTTCGCCTTTATACAGGTTACAAAGCCCCTCGCTCCGTAGGTTATGGGGAAGATGACGTTGTTCTTGCCGATATACTTGACCGAGTAGGGAAGGGCTCCGCCGAAAATACTCGGGGAAGGGTCGTCGTAGGAGACAAAAATATTCTTACCGTTGGGGATTACGTTTGTCGGTTCTGTGAGGTCGCCGACAAATCTTGACGAGTACGCGGAAAACTTGCTTTGATAAGCTGAAAGCGAGTTCTTCAAAACGTGAATTTTGCAGTCGCTTTCAAGTCCGCTTTGAGAGATATCCCAAGTGAGCTTTGCGGGGTCTGAGACATAGCAGTTGACGGTTTTCAAAGCCGTGCAGCCATCAAAGCAGTGTACGCCTATGCTTGTCACCTTCTGAGGAATGGTAATGTTTGTAATAATACCCTCGTTGCAGAATGCGTGGTCGCCGATAGTTTCGACCGTGTCAGCAAGATTAATAAGGTTGACATTGTAATTGTTGTTGCTTCTCATATAAAAAGCGTAGCTTCCGATATGTGTGATACCGCCCGCGATGATAACCTTCTGCATAAATTTTGCCTGAGTGTAGGGGTAAAAAGCCTTCCACGGAGCTGAGGTTTCACCGTTTGAGAGAGTATAATCCGTTATAGCGCCTGTGCCTGAGATGACAAGCGCGTTGTCGGAGTACAATGTCCAGACAGCGTCAGTGCCGCAGGTGCCGTTCATAATCTCGTTAGCCTGAGCGGTGACAGACGCCGTGATAACCGCGCTGACGGCTATTAAAAGAGCGAGGATAACGCTCGTTATTTTCTTTGGAAAACGACCTTTTTTTTCACCATAATTCTCCTCCAAAATCTG
The DNA here is from genome assembly GCA_900315785.1 of uncultured Eubacteriales bacterium. Taxonomy (GTDB): domain Bacteria; phylum Bacillota; class Clostridia; order Oscillospirales; family Acutalibacteraceae; genus Ruminococcoides. The sequence goes on along the minus strand of ONAL01000038.1, from coordinate 5,047 downwards.
ATAAATACTGCACTCTTTTCATTATAATAGACGTGTGTAAGGCTTGTCAATATGCCGCGATTTTCTTGGTGAAACTAGACATTATTTGCAGAAAAATTTATGAAAATTGACGTTGCGTAAAAGGGCTATTTTTGCAAAAGTGACTACTTTTGACAAACGGAACACATTTGTCTCTTATCACAAATTTTTATTAAAATCTTAAAGAAATATGTTAAAGATTTCAGCGCGCCGTGCTATACTTAGGTCATAAAGCTCGAAAGGGGTATTTATATGATTGGTATTATTTGCGCATTGAAAATTTCAGCCGACGGGCTCAAGGCGATGATTGAGAACGCCGAGACCAAGACCAAGGCGGGGCTCGAGTTCGCAAGCGGCAAAATTTTTGACAAGGACGTAGTTATCCTCGAGTGCGGAGTCGGCAAGGTAAACGCTGCCGACTCCGCACTCAGGTTATGATAGACCTCTACAAGCCCGACGTTATCATCAACTCGGGTATTGCGGGAAGCCTCTCGAAGATTATCACAGTCGGCGACATCATTGTTTCCACAGACTGCATAGAGCACGACATCAACTGTACGGCAATCGGCGAGCCCAAGGGACAGATTACCTTCCCCGAGGAGAAGATTATCGGTATCCCTGCCGACAAGGCGGTCTGCGACAAGCTCGCACAGTGCTGTGAGGGTCTCGGCGCTCAGGTTATGCGCGGTCGAATCGCTACAGGCGACGTTTTTGTATCGAACAAGAGCGAGCGCCAGACAATTGCGTTCGAGTTCGGAGCTCTCTGCTGTGAGATGGAAGGCGGAGCTGTGGGTCACGTTTGCTATATGAACAAGGTTCCCTTTGCGATTCTCCGCTCAATCAGCGACGACTTCAAGTTCAGCAGAGGCGAGAATTACGAGGAATTCAAGGAGCTCGCGGCTGACAGAGCGATTAAGGCAATCAAGAAGTTTATCCAGACGGACTGATATATCCGTAGAAAAAGCCGACTCGGTCGAGTCGGCTTTTTCGCGCTTTATTTTATTTTTACTGTTTTTGCTTTTGTCCAGGAGCTGTAGGCGGTTTTTGTGCCCTTCTTGATATACGCTCTGACATTTATCTTGTAACTGCCCTTTGCGAGCTTCGAAATTGTTTTGGAAACGCTCTTTTTTGCCGCAAAGGTTTTTATCTTTGCCTTGCCCTTGAGAACGTATCTGACCTGGAATCCCGACGCGTCCCTGACCCTTTTGTATCTGACGGTCAGGGTTCTTTTGGCAGCCTTGACGGTGACTGTCGGAGTGTCGAGCCTGAGCTTCGCGATTGTTCTGCCGTACTTCTTTGTATCGCCGCAGATTGTGCAGACCCAGTCGCCTGTGTAGCCGTTTTCGAAGTACGTCGCCGCCTTTTCGTATTTGAGGACAGTCTTATGACTGTTCTCGATAACGAACTTGTAGCTGTGTCTGACGGACGGACGATGGGTGAGGTAGAACGTGACCTCGGCAATACCCTCGTTCTTGGGGATTAAGACCTTATCCGAGGGGTCGTAGCTGAGCACGCTTGAATCGGAAATCTTCACGCCGAAGTCCTGAACCTCGCTGTCGCCGCCGTCGTAGGTGCCGAGCACATATATTTTCTGCTTTGTGGTGTACGAAAGCTCGATAGCCGACCAGAACGAGCCCGCGGACGAGGTCGAGAAGAACATCGTCAGACTGTCGGGCGACCTGTATGTGAGCTTCTTGCCGCAGACGGAGCACTGCTTTGTGACCGTTCTGTCGGAAGCTGTTGCGTTAGTCCACTTGTATTTGTGACCGATTGAAACGCTGTGCGAGCTGCTTTTTGAAATGTCGCTGAGCTTGATTTCGTTAAAGGTGTTCGCTTCGTTATTCCATACATACCAGACGAGCTTGCCGTCAGTTATGACGGGCTGACAATCGGACAGGTCGGCTGTCATCGAATAAATCTTGCCGTTGTTTCCGCTTGAGTCGAGCTCGGTGTAGTATACCTTGCCGTTTCTGCTCCACATCAGCATAAACCTTGAATCGCTGATTTTCACAAGCTGCGGGGTAGAGGCTGATTCCGTGCCCTCGGCATAGCTCGTAATCTGCTTTACCGAAGCGGTTTCGCTGTCCTTGGGTTTTACGATTACGCTGATATTGCGAGTTTCGGAATTTTCGAAATCGGACTGATTAATGCTGTTTATCGCCGTCAGATATGACGTGCCGCTGATTTCAAAGCCGCCGACGGAAGCTCCCGTGTAGTTGTTGCCGACATTTCCGACAAATCCGAGCAAATCCGTGACCTTGCAGCCGTAGCTTCGGAACCTTCCGCTGTCGATATCGTTGGGGTACTCAATCAGTACAACCGACCTCGGGTAAGCGTCGCCGTGGTCTACGGTTATCATCTTGTTGTTTTCGGCTCTGACAAACTGGTTGAACGAGTGGCTCACATAACCCGCGCTCGAGTTCATCACGCCGTAAAAGCTGTCGGTAATCTCGATATTTTCCTTGTCAAACTGAATCATCACATTCGCCTGATGATGATATCCGTCGCTGCTCTTGTACATCTCGTGACAGGTGCGGATAAGCAGATATTTGCCGCTCGTCTCAATCCGTGCAGAGCCCGCGTCGAAGGGCGCGTAGGTGTTTGCGCCGTAAAGTCCAGCCGAATCGAGCTTGTTCCAGCTCTTGTCGTACTTTGTGATTCGGTAAACCTCGACCTCGTCGCTCTCGTCGGGGTTGTTCTGACCGCTGAGAATGTAGTAATTCTGTCCGTCAGAGAAGAACGCGCCGAAGAGCGGAAGCTCTTTTGGTACATAAACGTGCTTTACGAGCTTGTAGTCAGCGTCAAAATACGCGACGCCGTACTGCTTTTTGAACGCGTCAGCCTGAAAACGCACGAGGTAATTTCCGTCAATTGTAAGATACGAACCTGACGGAGACGACCAGTTGTAATAGTCCTGAGCGTTCGCGTTTGAGCCGACATAATCTGGACATTCCTCGGCGGCGTTAACGCTTGCCGCTGACAGCGCAAAGACCGCCGTCAAAAGGCTGAGAGCCAGAAGCAGACTGATTATTCTTTTCATCATATACACCCCAATTTGATAGAGTTTTCCGATACTATGTTATCATATCCGCCCGAGCGCGTCAATAATTCCGACGGTTTGTTTTTACACAAAGAACGCAAAAAAGCTGACCCCGAAGGGTCAGCCGATAGTTAATTGTTTTGTCGGAGCATTCTGATTTGGATATGTATTATTCCTCTGTTGTGCGGAATTCGGAGGTATCGGTAATTTCGCAGTTTCCTTTCAAATCCTCATAAACCGTAACGATGGTGTAGTACGGCTCGCCGTTCGGAACCGACGGTGTGGTTTTGCACAGCAGCATATAATTTGTGCCGCTTACAACCTGAGTTCCGAGCAGAGCCTTTGCCTCGTGTGTGGCGCCTGTGAGGGTTTCGCTCGCCTTCTTGAGAGCGTTTGCGGCTTCCTTTGTCACCTCGGGGGTTTCGGGCTCGGTGTAACCGCCGACGAACTCCTCGCTCTGCTCTGAGGGAGCCTCTGTGTCTGTCTCGCTGATTTCGGTAATCTCGGCGTTGCCGTCCAAATCCTCGTAGATTGTTACGAGCGCGTATTTGGAAACCGCGTCGGGAGTAACGGGTGTAATCTTGCAGAGAATCAGGTGATTGGTTCCTGCCACAACCTGAGACGAAATATACGCAACAGGCGTGTACTGAGCGCCGTCAAGTCCCTTTGTCGCCTTTTCGACGAGAGCCTTAATCTCGTCGGTGATTTTGGTTGATTCTGCGTCCGTGTATCCGCCTGTAACACCGCTGTAGGAGCTGCTTGGCTTGCTTGATTTGCTCGTTGTGCCCGAGCTTGAGGTTTTCTTAGCCTGACCGCAGGAAGCGAACGAGACAACCATCAGAGACGCGGCAATAACAGCCAATATTTTTTTCATTTTAAAGCCTTCTTTCATTTAATCTGAGACGCACGCCGTAATTAGGTGTGCTGTATATATAGTGCGGAAAAACCTTCAAAGTGTTGCAGGAGTTTGAAAATTTTTTTTGCGAGTTTTAGCCGATAGACAAACAGCTGAAAGTTTGCTATACTTTTCTTATCTGAAAGGAGAGTATAGATATGATTAACAAGCTTTTTGACGACCTGTCATCACTTGAACATGTCGAGGCTATCGCCCTCGGCGGCTCGCGCTCGGGCAAGAACTTTGATGAAAAATCCGACTATGACGTTTATGTGTATATCACCTCCGAAATTGACGACGACGTCAGAAGAAATATCCTCGACAGATATTGTTCCTATATGGAAATCGGTAACCGCTACTGGGAGCTCGAGGACAACTGCGTGCTCAAAAACGGCGTGGATATCGATATCATATACCGCAGTCTCGACGGCTTCTGCGGCGAGGTCGCGAGCGTGGTAGAGGATTTTGAACCGCACAACGGCTACACAACCTGTCTGTGGCACAATCTGATTAACTCCAAGATTGTTTATGACGCGGACAACAGGCTGAAAAGCGCGCAGGAGCGCTTCTCCGTGCCGTACCCGAACGCGCTGCGCGAGAACATCATCAAAAGAAATATGAATCTGCTCTGCGACGCTATGCCCGCGTACAGTCTCCAGATTGAAAAGGCGTGCAAGAGGGGAGACAGGGTCAGTATTCTCCACAGAACGACGGCTTTTCTGGAGAGCTATTTTGATATCATCTTTGCCCTCAACAGCCTTACCCACCCTGGCGAAAAGCGCTTAATCGGGCTTTGCAGGCAGAACTGCTCCGTTCTGCCCGAAAATTTTGAAGAAAACCTCAACACGCTGTTTGACGATATGTCGTCAAATCCCGACAGGATAATCGCCGACATCAAAACAATTACGGAAGCACTCAAGGCGGTTATAAAGTAAACCTGATTAATTATAATAATATATTGAAACTATGGTATAATTATGGTATAATTATCACAAAGGAGTGCGCCAGTTCGGTGCAGATAATACAGTTTGGTGAAAGTCCGAACCCGACAAAGCTTAGCAAGCAGTCGGTACACAGCCTTGGAGCCGAAGCCG
>ONAL01000002.1 GCA_900315785.1 uncultured Eubacteriales bacterium | reverse complement strand
TGGTGCGAGTGACGGGACTTGAACCCGTACGTCAAAGACACACGCCCCTCAAACGTGCCTGTCTGCCTATTCCAGCACACTCGCATATGCAATTTTCATCAGCCTTTAGATTATAGCACTCTGATATATATTTGTCAAGAACTTTTTTTATTTTTTTCGAAGTTTTTAATATCCTCTGAAAAACCGTGTTGCATAATCATATGTGATTTGATATTATAGTTCTATCAACTACCGCCACATATGAAAGGAATAATTATGAACAGCTTAAACTATATTACTCTCAGAGTAAACCCTACAATATAAAGAAAAGGAGTTTCCAAGGAAGCCTATCACGAATGTATGGACGCGTACCTTTCGGGAGAGACCGAATACGGCTGGGAATTCTTCTGTATGGCTCAGGGAGGCGGTGAGGACGACCTCACAAGACTCTACATTCACAGATAACTTACCTCAGAGCAAAAGCTCTGAGGCTTTTCTTTTACATAAATCTGTTGAGTTCCTCGTTGTACTCGTAATCAATCTCTCTGAGTTTTTCAACAATACTTTCCTTATCCTCGCCCAGGTCCTCGCAAAGCTCGTCAATGCTTTTGTAAAAATCCCTCAGCTTGGTATTCACCACGGAAAGTAGCATCATTTTATCGTTTGGTAAAGACATATTATCACCTCATACAAATTCAACGTGAGTATTTTATACCATTTTAACAGTTTTTTCAAAGTTAGTAAAGAAAAAATTGCTAAAACCCTTTTATATATTCTGTAAATGTGTTATACTAAAACGGTATATAAAAGTTTAGACGGCTATCTCAGCCGACGATTTATGGAGTGATTATATGAATCCAATGAAAACCGTGGAAATCGCCGACGGCGTTGTGTTCAACACAATCCACGATAATCGGTTCAAAACAATGAAGCTGATTGCAAATATTTATCTTCCGATGAAGAAGGAAACCGCGGCGTCAAACGCGCTGCTTTGCTATCTGCTTGTTCGCTGCTGTAAGAAGTACCCCGACTTCACCACGCTTTCGCGCAAGCTCGGCTCGCTTTACGGAGCCATGCTTGACGGTTCGGTTTCAAAGGTGGGGGATATGCAGTGCCTCACGATTTCCGTCGGAGGTATCGACGACAAATACGCGCTCGGCGACGAGAGCGTCAGCGAACAGCTCGGAGAGCTGCTCTGCGAGGTTATCTTTAACCCCAAGGTCGAGGACAGACGTTTTGACGAGGAAGATATGAAGCAGGAGAAGCGCCAGCTTTTCGATATGATTGATTCCGAGTTCAACGACAAGCGCACCTACGCGCTGATTCAGCTTATGAAGAATATGTGCTCAGACGAGGTCTACGGTCTCAGACGCTACGGCTCAAAGGAAGACATCGAAGCCCTCACCACAGAGGATATCTACACTTCGTGGCTCAGAATGCTCAGCGACGCGCATTTCGAGTTCACCTTTGTCGGCTCAAGCGACCCTCAGAAAGCTGTAGACGTTATTCATAATTCTTTTAAGGAAATTAAAAGAACTCCCATAACCCTCAACAACGAGGTTGTCCGTACTGTCGAAGCACAGAAGGACGTTGAGGAGGAAATGGACGTAGCCCAGTCGAAGCTCGAAATCGGTTTCAGAACAGGCGTTGCGGAGCCTGACAGCGAGACTGTCGCCACAAGGCTTATGTGTGCGATTCTCGGCGGCACTGCTTCGTCAAAGCTTTTCCTCAATGTACGAGAGAAAAAGAGCCTTTGCTACTACTGTATGAGCCGCTATTTCAGGCTCAAGGGCATTATGATTGTCGAGTCGGGTGTTGAGAACACCAACCTTGAGGCGGCGAAGTCCGCGATTCTCGGTGAGATTGAGGAGCTCAAGAAGGGCAATATCACTGACTTTGAGATTAATTCCGCAAAGCTCGCGATAGTCAACAGCTTCCGCAGTATTGTCGATACCGACACGGGACTTGCGAGCTGGTACAGCTCACAGCTTATGGACAGCTCCGTCGATACGCCCGAACAGGCGGCTGAAAAAATCAACGCTGTCACAAAGGACGAGATTGTTGCCGCGGCGAACAAGCTCAGTCTTGATACAATATTTACATTAAAGTCGAGGTAAGGTGGAGTATGAATAATATCACAGAAGTAAAATCCGCCTTAACAGGCGATAAATATTATAAAATTGACCACAATTCGGGTCTTACGATTTATCTTTATCCCAAGAAGGATTATAACTCAAAGTACGCAATTTTCGGAACCCGCTTCGGAAGCGTGAACAATGCCTTTTCGCTTGACGGCGGTGAGGTCAAGCGTGTTCCCGACGGAATTGCTCATTACCTTGAGCACAAGATGTTCGAGTGCGAGGACGGCGACGCTTTTCTGAAATATGCCAAAACAGGCGCGAACGCGAACGCTTATACCTCGTTTGACAAAACCTGTTATCTTTTCGGATGTGCCGACAACTTTAACGAGAGCCTTGAAATTCTGCTCGATTTCGTCTCGCGTCCGTACTTTACCGAGGAGACAGTCGCGAAGGAGCAGGGCATTATCGGTCAGGAAATCCGTATGTACGACGATTCCGCCGAGTGGCGCGTTATGTTCAATATGCTCGAAAATATGTACCACAACCACCCCGTTCAGCTCGATATCGCGGGAACGGTTGAGTCCATTGCCGAGATTACCCCTGAGCTTCTCTACGATTGCTACTACACTTTCTATAATCTGAACAATATGGTGCTCTGCATTGCGGGCGATATGGAGCCTGAGGATATCCTCAAAACAGCCGATAGGCTGCTCAAGCCCTGCGAAAAGCACGATATAAAATCATATTTCGAGGACGAGCCCTACGAGATTGTCAGCGATTACGTCGAGCAGAAATTTCCTGTGTCCGTTCCGCTGTTCAACCTCGGCTTCAAGGACAAGGCTCACAAGGTCAGCCAGAAGGAAATGGCTGAGATTGAGATTATCTGCGAGCTTTTGACCTCTGCTTCGTCAAAGCTCTACAAGCTGCTCGATGACAAAAAGCTCATTAACCAGAGCTTTGACAACGAGTATTTCTACGGTCAGGGCTACAACGCCGTGATTTTCAGCGGCGAATCCCGCAAGCCTCAGGAAGCGTGCGAGGTTATCAGAAGCTATATTTCAGACCTCAGGAAAAACGGAATCGACAAAGAGGACTTTGAAATCGCCAAGCGTGAGGTTTACGGTGACGCGATTTCGTCACTCAATTCTGTCGACAGTATCGCGAATATGATGGCGGATTTTCACTTCAACGGAATGGATATCTTCTCGATTATCGACGATATTGCCGCCTGTACGCTCGAGGACGTTGAAAAGCGACTTGCCTCAATGCTCGACGTCAACAACTCCACGCTTTCAGTAGTTTTGCCGAGGTGAGTTATGTATAATGTATCTTTTCCGGGCTTGGGGCTCGATTTCAAGATTAACCCCGTAGCCTTCTCAATCGGCACCTATGACGTCCGCTGGTACGGTATCATCATCACCTGCGGAATGCTTTTGGCGCTTGCGTATGCTTATTTTTCCGCAAAACGCTTCAACGTGGAGTGGGACACGCTTTTTGACTGTGTGCTCGTCGGAATTGTAACGGGAATCATCGGCGCGAGACTTTTCTTTGTGCTGTTCTCGCTCGATAAATATATCAACAATCCGCTCGATATTTTCAAGATACACGAGGGCGGACTCGCAATCTACGGCGGAATCATCGGCGGCTTTATCGGCGGCGTGATTGTCGCGAAGGTTAAGAAAGCCAAGATTCTACCGATTCTCGATGTCGCCGTGCTCGGCTTCCTCATCGGACAGGGAATAGGCCGCTGGGGCAACTTCTTCAACCAGGAAGCGTTCGGCACCACGACCGACCTTCCGTGGAGAATGGTCAGCGAAAACACAGGGCTCGTCGGAGTACATCCGTGCTTTCTGTACGAATCGCTCTGGTGTCTGCTGGGCTTTGTACTTATTCACTTTTTATCAAAGAAATTCCAGAAATACCCAGGTCAGGTGCTCTATGCCTACCTCGTTTGGTACGGCTTTGAGAGAATGATAGTTGAGGGTCTGAGAACCGACAGCCTTATGCTCCCGTTCTGGGGCTTGAGGGTAAGTCAGGTTATTTCGGCGTTGATTCTGATTTTCGGAATTATTATGCTGATTGTCAACAGAAACAAGGAGGACGAATTCTATGACGATTATAGACGGAAAAAAAGTCTCGGCAGAGGTAAAAGAGCAAGTAAGAATTGAGACGGAAGCGCTCAAGGCTAAGGGCGTAACCCCGGGTCTTGCGGTAATTCTTGTCGGCGACGACCCTGCCTCAAGAGTTTATGTGAATAACAAGAAGAAAGCCTGTGAGCTCGTAGGCTTCAAATCGGTAGAGTACGCCCTGCCTGCAACTACAACTCAGGGAGAGCTGCTCGCGCTGGTAAACGAGCTCAACGAGAGAAAGGATATCAACGGTATCCTCTGCCAGCTTCCCTTGCCAAAGGGACTTGACGACGCCGCGGTTATCGAGGCAATCAGCCCCTTAAAGGACGTTGACGCGTTCCATAAGCAGAACGTCGGCAGAATAATGCTCGGCGACTATGACTTTTTGCCCTGTACTCCCGCGGGCATTATGGAAATGCTCCATTCGTATGATATCTCGGTTGACGGCAAACGCTGTGTGGTTATCGGCAGAAGCAACATCGTCGGCAAGCCTATGGCAATGCTTTTGCTTCACGAGAACGGCACCGTAACCGTTTGCCACAGCCATACAAAGAACCTCAGCGAAATCACACGCGAAGCCGATGTCCTTGTTGCGGCAATCGGCGTAGCAAAGTTCGTCAAGGCTGATATGGTCAAGGACGGCGCTGTGGTTATCGACGTCGGTATGAACCGCGACGAGAATAATAAGCTCTGCGGCGACGTGGACTTTGACGATGTGAAGGACAAGTGCTCCTTTATCACTCCCGTTCCGGGCGGAGTAGGTCCCATGACAATCGCGACTCTTATGAAAAACACGCTCAAAGCCGCGAAGCTTCAGAATAATATCGACTGATGAAACGAATTCTAAGAAGTAATCTCTTTTACGCGTGTGTTATCACCCTGACAACATTTCTCATGTTTTTTGCTCTCAGCGGGTTCAAAATCCTTTGCTCGGGTGATGACTACACTAACGCGTTTCTGATAATCAAAGGCAATAATCGCGGTATATTTATCAGCCGTTTTCTCTCGGATTTGTTAATTCCGATTCAGAGTGTATTCGGTAACGTGAATGTTTACTCGGTTTTTATGCTTGTTGTCGGCTTTCTCTCGGCTGCTTCCGTGTATTATGTCACGCTCGGTTTGCTTAATGGTTCGCCGAAAAGAGCGATTTTCACCTGTTTTATAATAGCAGTTCTGTTTTCTAGCCTTTACTTTGTTCATCTTCAGTGGACGATGATTTCGGTGGTATCGGTTACGGCGGGTTATCTGCTGCTGTATTACGCCTCTTATAAAGCCGATAAAGGGTACATAAAGGCGATTCAAAGAATTCTTGCGGTTATTCTGATAATCTATTCGTCGCTGATAAGGTTCAACGCGTTTCTGTCGGCAAGTGTCGTAATCGGCGTTTGCGTATTGTATAACGCGGCTTTGCCTGTAATAAAATCAAAGAGATTCACCTCAAAGGACAGGAACTTTAAACTTGCTGTTTTGTTCCTGGTACTGTTTGTTTCACTCTCGGGACTTCAGCTATACTCCAACGCTGTCAAGTCAAATACCGAAGGATATCGGGAATATTATAACTACAGCGAGAACCGCAGCAATCTTTACGATTATCCGTCATTGCCGTTTGAAGGAAACGAAAAGGCGTATCAGAGCGTCGGAATTAACTCTCAGAACGATATCGACGTATTTCTACGCTGCGCTTTAGATGATGATTTCTTCACTGCGGACAGGCTTTCAAAAATCAGTGATATAAACTCGGACAAGCTCTCCGCAATCAATAATATCAAAGACTATTTTGCAGAGAACAAAGTCGTTTCGATAGCCTTGGCGGCGATTGTTGTCTTGGCGCTCGTTTTAGCAGTTTTGCTGAGAAAAAAGCTCAGGTTGTTGCTGCCGATTCTTCTGACATTGATTTGGGTAATAACCTTTGCGATAGTAAAGGTGCACGATTATAATATCCTCGCGGTGTTTGTGTTCGGCGCTGTTATGCTGACCGCGTATACATTCAACCGATATCATTTCGGGTTTATCGCGTCGCTTTCAATGGTTGTGTGCGCTCTGCAGCTTTACCTTTTCTTTACCAGAGTTAATTTCAGGTCAACCTTTACGCTGTATTTCCCCGCAATTATCTCGCTGCTGCTTTTCATCGATAAATCAAATCTCAGACAGGAACTGAATCAGTATAAGCCTGACTTAAGGAAATATTGTATTATCGCTCTCAGCGTTGTGCTGGCGGTATTTTCCGCATTGGCAGGATTCAAGGTATACAAGTCGGAGGTTTACGACCGCGACTATACAGGATTATACGATTATATCACCGATAACAGCAATAAGGTGTTCGTGCTCGGCGCGGGCGCAGGAATGCCTGCGATGTTCCAGAATCCCGATAACTGCCTCTCGCTTTCTAAGATTCCCGATAATCTTATCCCTTCATCAACTTCGTTAGTCGGTCTGGATATATGCGAAAAAATCAAGGCTGACAACGGCGTCGGAAAGCTTTACCGCGAAATGGTTGACAGCGGGATTGTCTATATTTCAATCGAAAGCTATAGGGAAAAGCTGGAGCAGTATTTTAACGACCATTATTCCGAAAACGGTAATCATATTTCGTTTAAGGAATTAAATAAATTTGGCTCGGTAGTTTTATACCAAGTCATATCAAACCAAGGAGAACAAAAGTGATTAGTTTTAATGTACCGCCGTATGTCGGCAACGAGCAAAACTACATAAAACAGGCTGTTGAGAACCACAAAATCTGCGGTGACGGTGAGTTCACGAAGCTGTGCAACTCAAAGCTCGAGGAAATGACAAAAACCAAAAAGGCGCTTATCACCACCTCGGGAACCTCGGCTCTCGAAATGGCGTCAATTCTTGCCGAAATCAAGGAAGGCGACGAGGTAATTATGCCGTCGTATACATTTGTTTCCACGGCTAACGCCTTTGTGCTCAGAGGTGCGAGGATTGTGTTTGTCGATATCCGTCCCGATACAATGAATATCGACGAGAACCTCATCGAGGGCGCAATCACTCCTTTGACAAAGGCTGTTGTTCCCGTTCATTATGCGGGCGTTTCCTGTGAGATGGACAAGATTCTCAGCATTGCCAAGGCTCACAACCTCAAGGTTATCGAGGACGCGGCTCAGGGCGTTAACGCATATTACAAGGGCAAGGCGCTCGGCTCAATGGGCGACTTCGGCTGTTTCTCCTTTCACGAAACCAAGAACTATTCCTCGGGCGAGGGCGGCGCGATTCTCATCAATAACGAGTGCGACGTCGAACGCGCCGAGATTATCCGCGAAAAGGGAACAAACCGTTCCAAGTTCTTCCGCGGTCAGGTTGATAAATACACGTGGGTAGATGTGGGCTCGTCATATCTCCAGAGCGAGCTCAACTGCGCGTATCTTTACGCTCAGATTGAAAACCCCGACTTAATAAACGACGACAGGCTCAACTCCTGGAATACATATTATAAGCTCCTGAAGCCTCTCGAGGACGAGGGTAAGCTCGAGTTACCTGTTATTCCTGACGGCTGTGTGCACAACGCGCATATGTTTTACATCAAGCTTAAGGATATCGACGAGCGTTCGGCGATGATAAAGCACCTTCGTCAGTACGAAATCGGCTCTGTTTTCCATTATATTCCGCTTCACACATCGCTCGCGGGTCAGCGCTTCGGACGCTTCTTCGGCGATGACGTGTTCACCACAAGAGAGAGCGAAAGACTTCTGAGACTTCCGCTTTACTACGGACTTAAGGAAAACCAGGTTGAGTTTATTTGCGAGAAGGTAAAAGAGTTTTTCAGATGAAGAAGCTTGTAATCATAGGAGCTAACGATTTTCAGAATCAGCTCATTTTAAAGGCGAAATCCTTAGGCTACGAAACCCACGTTTTCGCGTGGGAGGACGGAGCCGTAGGAAAATACACGGCGGATTATTTCTATCCCGTGAGCATTATCGAAAAGGACGAAATCCTCGAAAAGTGCAGGGAGATTGAACCCGACGGAGTCTGCTCCATAGGCTCTGATCTGGCTTCGGTGACGGTAAACTACGTCGCCGAAAAGCTCGGGCTCACCTGTAATCCCACGCGCTTTACGGCTATGCAGACCAACAAGGCGGAAATGCGAAAGGCGTTTCTCAACGGCGGCGTGAGCTGTCCGAGGTTTGTGAAAACAGGGGAGAGCTTCGACAAAAATCTGATATCCGATTTCAGATTTCCCGTAATTGTAAAGCCCACCGACCGTTCGGGCAGCCGAGGCATTATGAAGCTCGAAACCCTCGACGGCATAGAGGAAGCCGTCAGAGAAGCCTGCGGCTATTCGTTCGAGAAATCGGCGGTTGTCGAGGAATTCATCGAGGGCGACGAATACAGTATGGAGACGGTCTCCTTCGGCGGCGTTCATCATCACCTTGCGACCACCAAGAAGTTTACCACAGGTGCTCCGCACTTTATCGAGACAGGGCACAGGGAACCGTCGGGTCTCTCAAAGGAGCTCGAGGAAAAGGCAATCCGCGAGGTTTTCAAGGCGCTTGACGCGCTTAACGTCAGAAACAGCGCGGGCCATTCCGAATTCAAGGTCGATAAGGACGGAAACATCGGTATTATCGAAATCGGCGCGAGAATGGGCGGCGACTGCATAGGCTCCGACCTTGTGTATCTCTCCACAGGCAACGACTTTATGAAAATGGTCATCGACATCGCCTGCGGAAATGAGCCCGAGATTAAGGAAACACCCGACAATAACAGCGCGGAGATTCACTTCCTCTTTACCGAGGAGGATATCGAGGAGATGAACAAGTTCCCGAAGGACAAGCTCTACCGCGTTTCCGATATTGATTACTCAAATCTGGGACATATTACCGACAGCTCCACAAGGCTTGGTTACTATATTATCACTGACAAGAGGTAGGTTATGAAGAAGATAATTATTTTCGGCGCTACAGGCTCCACAGGCGTTTACCTTACGGATTATCTCTGCGAAAAGCTCAAGGATAAGTATGAGATTATCGCGGTCGGCAGAAGAAAGACAGACTACTTTGACCGTTTCGGTATCAAGTATTATTCGGTAGACGTTTGCAGCAAGGAAGAATACAAGCAGATTCCGACCGATGATGTATACGCTTCGGTTATCCTTTCGGGCGTTCTGCCTGCCAGAATGAAGGGCTACACCCCAGAGGATTATGTTGACGTAAATATCAAGGGCACGCTCAACATTATGGAGCACCTCAAGCACAGCGGAATCAACCGTGTTATCTACACAATCTCAATTTCCGACTTGCACGGCTATCTCCCTGAAAACAAGGAATTTCTGCCCGATATGCCGATACGCTACAAGTACGGCACAGACCACACAATTTACGCGATTACCAAGACGGCGGCTACCCAGATTATCAAAACCTATTTCCACGACTTCGGTATCAGGTATTTTATCCTCAGACTTCCCAACATTTACCTCTATTCTCCCGAGAAAGAGTATTATGTTGACGGCGAGCTCAGAAAGATTTCTTACAGATATATCATCGACAGAGCGATTAACGGCGAGGACATCGAGCTCTGGGGCAATCCCGACCAGAAGCGCGATATTGTCTACGTCAAGGATTTCTGTCAGTTTATATACAAGGCTCTGTTCGCGGACTGCGAAAGCGGTTACTTCAACGTCGGGGCGGATTTGATGGTCACAATGAGAGACCAGATTGAGGGTATCATCAAGGTCTTTTCACCTAAGGACAACCCCTCAAAGATCATTCCCTGTCCCGAAAAGCGCTCCTGCGACGACAGCCATATGAATATTGACAAGGCGCGCGAGCTTTTGGGCTACGAGCCTGAGTACGATTATATTTCCTACCTCGAGGACTACAAAAAGGAAATGAATTCAGATAGATTTAGGGGGCTGTAAGCTTGGAAAAAATAAGCTTTGTAATTCCCTGCTACGGCAGCGAAAAGACAATTGAGCCAGTAACGGAGGAGATTATTTCGGTCGTATCGCAGCGGTATGAGTACGATTACGAGATTATTGCGGTAAACGACTGCTCACCCGATAACGTTCTCGGAAAGCTGAGAACGCTCGCGCGCGACAATAAGCGTTTCAAGGTTATCAACTTTGCCAAGAATATGAACCGTCCGGGCGCGGTAATGGCTGGGCTTAACTACGCAACAGGCGATTATGTTGTTGTAATGGACGACGACGGTCAGTGTCCCATGGAAAACTTCTGGAAGCTTTTTGAGCCTATCGAGGAGGGTCACGACGTAAGCATCGCCGCGTATCCCGAACGCAAGCAGTCTGTTTTCAAAAACTTCGGCACCTTCGTAAACCGCAAAATGACCGAGTTTATCCTCGACAAGCCGAAGAAAAGCCAGTTCACAAACTTTATGATTATGCGCTCCTTTATCGTAAAGGAGATTATCAAGTACAAGAATCCGTATCCGTACTTTACGGGACTTCTGCTCCGCACAACCTCGGACATCATCAATGTCGAGATGGAGGAGAGAGAGCGTATTTCGGGAACCACAACCTTCACCTTCTTCAAAATGCTCGGCTTGTGGCTGAACGGTCTTACGGCGTTCTCGATAAAGCCTCTGAGATTTTCGTCTCTAATCGGCGTTATCTGCGCTATTATCGGCTTTGTATTCGGTATTATTACGGTTATCCAGAAGCTCGTCCGTCCCGACATCAGCGTCGGCTGGAGCTCAACCGTCGCGATTATGCTCTTTGTCGGCGGTCTTATTATGCTTATGCTCGGTATGATAGGCGAGTACCTCGGACGAATTTATATCAGCCTCAATGATTCTCCGCAGTTTGTAGTGAAAGAGACGATTAATTTTGACGACAACGATTGACAAAAAGACCAAAATTAAATATTTCATAGCTCTTCACATCGAGCTGTTTCTCTATTCGCTCGGCGGTATCTGTACCAAGTACGCGGGTAAATGCGACTTCTTGTCGTTCAGTTTTATCTTCTGGTACGGATTGATTATCTTAAACCTCGGAGTTTATGCGATAGTCTGGCAGCAGATTATCAAGAAGCTTCCGCTCAATACAGCCTACTCGAATAAGGCGGTCATCATAGCGTGGGGAATACTCTGGGGAGCGCTGTTCTTCGGCGAAGCCGTCAAGTGGAATATGATTCTGGGCGCTGTGATTGTTGTAATCGGCGTGATTGTGGTGGTGAGAGCCGATGAATGAGAAGATACTTTTCGCGCTGATTTTTCTGTTCGGAGTTTTCATTTCCTCTATTTCCCAGATTATTCTCAAAAAAGCCGCTCTCAAACAGTACGACAGCAAGATTAAGGAGTATATGAATCCGCGCGTAATCTTCGCGTACATAATATTCTTTGCGGCGACGCTCTGCTCAATTATGGCGTATAAGGTTATCCCGCTGTCGCTGGGACCGATTCTCGAATCGGCGGGCTACATCTTTGTTGCGTTTATGAGCTGGCTGTTTTTAAAGGAGAAAATCTCGAAGCAGAAGGTGCTTGGACTTTCGATTATTGTGATAGGAATAATAATCTACTCCCTGTAAAAAAACTATTGACAACCATTTTTCGTTGTGGTATAGTATATAAGCCGCATATTGTGGGCTATAAGTGCGTAAAGCCGCCTACGAATAGCGAGACTAAATAAAGGATGGTACTAAAATGTTCGCAGTTATTGAAACAGGCGGAAAGCAGTACAAGGTTTCCGAGGATCAGGTATTATTTATCGAGAAGCTTAATGCTGAAGCCGGTGATGAGGTAGCTTTTGATGTAGTTGCTGTCGGCACTGATGACGGCATCAAGGTTGGCACACCCTACGTTGAGGGCGCTAAGGTTACAGCCGAGGTATTAAAGAACGGTAAGGGTAAGAAAATCAGAGTTGCTACTTACAAGCCTAAGAAGGGCGAGAAGAGAACACTCGGTCACAGACAGCCTTACACAAAGGTACAGGTTAAGTCAATTACGGCTTAATGATTTCGGTAATATTCTATAAGAATGGCTCGGATTTCACAGGCTTTGAATTCTCAGGTCATTCGGATTATGCCGAGGAAGGCTTTGACATAGTTTGCGCGGCGGTCAGCTCAGCGGCTTACCTCACGGCAAACAACCTCGAGCTTTTCTCAGTCAAAACAGATGTTACCCTTTCGGACGGTTATATGAAGCTGACCGTCGAAAATGCCGACAAGGCTTCGCTTCTTATCGAAGGACTGTATCGGCACACGCTCCAGCTAGAGGAGCAATACGAAAACGACATTAAACTTAAAATTTCGGAGGTGTAAGGTAATGCTTAAGATAAATATCCAGTTATTCGCTCATAAAAAAGGTATGGGTTCGACCAAGAACGGTCGTGACTCCGAGTCCAAGCGTCTCGGCGCAAAGCGCGCTGACGGCCAGAAGGTTCTCGCAGGAAACATCCTCGTTAAGCAGAGAGGAACTCACATTCATCCCGGCGAAAACGTAGGCATCGGTAAGGATGACACACTTTTCGCTAAGGTTGACGGCGTACTCCGTTTTGAGCGCGTCGGCAAGGATAGAAAGCGCGCAAGCGTTTATCCTGTTGAGCAGTAATAATTTGCTTAAAAAGGGTGGAGCAATCCACCCTTGTTTTTTTAATGACCATTTTATTTAAGACTATGAAAGTATTGACATTTATTTTATTCATCGGCGACCCGCTGCTTATGGCGTTTGTTGCGTCTGTGGCGATTGGCGCCTTTTTTCCGAATCTCAAATCTAAGCTCACCGTAAAGTATATTGTGTGTTTCTCAGTATTTCTGATGTATTTCCTTTTATACAGCTACGCGGTAATAACCTTTGACGCACTGTGGAAGAATATTGTTATGTTCTTTCCGTTTGCGCTCATCGTCGGAGTGATTATCGCTTCGGTGATTGTAGCTCCAAAGGACAAGATGTTCGAGGACAAGAGCGATTATGAGATGACAGGCTTTGACTCACTGTTCCCGAACGACATTGACAAGGACAAAAGACACTAAGGAGGTAAGAATATGTTTGTAGACGTAGCTAGAATACACGTCAAAGCAGGCGACGGCGGCGACGGAGCGGTAGCCTTTCACCGTGAAAAGTATGTAGCGGCAGGCGGTCCCGACGGCGGCGACGGCGGTCGCGGCGGCAACGTGGTATTTGTGGCTGACACCAATCTTTCTACTCTTGCCGATTTCCGATACAAAAGAAAGTATGCAGCAAAAAAGGGCGAGAACGGTCGCGGCAACCGCCAGCGCGGCAAGAATGCCGAGGACTTAATTGTCAGAGTTCCCCTCGGAACCCTCGTCAAGGACGCTGAGACAGGCAGAGTTATCGCCGACGTAAGCACCGAGGAGCCCGTTATTATCGCGAAGGGCGGTAAGGGCGGCTGGGGAAATCCTCATTTCGCAACCGCAGTCCGTCAGGTTCCGAGATTTGCAAAGCCGGGTCTGCCGGGAGAGGAGTTTGACGTAACACTCGAGCTCAAGCTTTTGGCTGACGTCGGACTTGTGGGCTTCCCGAATGTCGGAAAATCCACTCTCGTTTCCGTAGTAAGCGAGGCAAAGCCCGAAATCGCAAATTATCATTTCACAACTATTAATCCCGTATTGGGCGTGGTTTCGATGGGTGAGGGACAGAGCTATGTTATGGCTGATATCCCTGGCCTTATCGAAGGCGCGTGGCAGGGAATAGGTCTCGGACATCAGTTTCTGCGCCACGTTGAACGCTGCCGTATGCTTGTTCATATCGTGGATATAAGCGGCTCCGACGGACGCGACCCCTATGAGGATTTCAAGATTATCAACTCAGAGCTCGAAAAGTTCAACCCCGAGCTCAGCAAGCGCCCGATGATTGTTGCGGGCAACAAGTGCGATATGTGCACGGACGAGCAGATTGAGGAATACCGCAAATATATCGAGGATATGGGCTATGACTTTTTCCCGATTATGGCGGCAATCCGCTACGGCGTTGACCCTCTGCTCAAGAAGATTCAGGAAATGCTCTCGAAGCTTCCGCCGATTGAGCGCTACGAGCCTGAGCCCGCACCTGTGGTTAAGGCTGAGGACTTTGATGACCACAGCGTGACAATCAACATGGTTGACGGAATCTATACGGTAGAAGCAAAGTGGCTGTATAACGTAATGCGCTCGATTAACTTTGACGATTACGAGAGCCTCAACTATTTCCAGAACGTGCTGATGAACAACGGCGTGTTTGACGCGCTGCGTGAAGCGGGCATAAACGAGGGCGACACAGTGTCCCTTTATGATGTTGAGTTTGATTTTGTGGAGTAATTATGGAGAGCTTATTAAACAAAAAGGTCGAAAACCCCAAGCAGCTTTCGCCGCAGACGCTGGCTTTTGTCGGCGATACTGTCTATGATTTGCTCGTAAGAGGATATCTCGCGAGCACGGCTCAGCGACCCGTGGGGGAGCTGAACAGGCAAAAGGTGAAGCTCGTCAACTGCGAGGCTCAGGCTGAGGCGGTCAAAAAGCTCACACCCAGCCTTACCGAGGAAGAAATCGACATTTACAGGCGCGGCAGAAACGCTTTTACAAAAAATACGCCGAAGAACTCCTCTGTAGCCGATTATCACAGCGCTACGGGGCTTGAGGCTCTGTTTGGATTTCTGTATCTCAAGGGAGATATAGACAGAATCAATAATTTGTTCACCATCATAATCTCATAATAATCTGCAGACAGGGAGCCTTATGGCTTCCTGTTGCTATATTTGTCACATTTATAATTGTTTATAAGAAAAAACTGTGCAAAAGAATAATCGTGAAAGTACCATAAATACTGGGTTTTTTAATTGTAAATATAATTCTGAGGTTCACACCCGTATTTTTATGCAAAACTTAACAAATTGGTTACTTACCTTGAAAAATCCGTCGATTAATAGTACAATTACAGGGAGTGAGGATTTGCTATGAAAAACTTTTTTCTCAAGCACAAAAGACCTGTATTCCTGACGGTCATTATCCTTGTTCTTACCTTTATATTCACAACCGCGGCGGTTACTGAGCCCAAGAAATCGAGCGAGGATATTATCAAGGATATATCTACATGCTCCAAGCCTGAGGGCAGAATAGTTACTCACGGTATCGACATATCCTTTTATCAGGGGGATGTTGATTTCCAGAAGGTCAAGGACAGCGGAATCAGCTTCGTTATTCTCAGAGCAGGCATAACGGGCTTCGGTTCCGACGACAGATTTGAGGAATACTATGAAAAGGCGACGGCGGTCGGACTTGATGTCGGCTGCTACTACTACACCTACTCGACCTCGGTTGAGGGAGTGCAGAAGGACGCTGAGGAGCTTTTGAGCATAATAAACGGCAAGACCTTCACTTACCCCGTTTTCCTTGACTTTGAGGAAGAGGCAGCGATGTCCGCCGATATGATTGACGAGAACACGGCTATGGTTAACGCCTTCTGCTCTGCTGTTAAGAAGAAAGGCTATTACCCGGGCGTTTATACCTCGGCATCAATCTACGAAAACTATCTGGAGACTATCTCCCTCGGTTCCGAGTGGGATTTCTGGATAGCAAGCTACGACGACCACACCTGCGAATCCGACAAATATTCGAGTGAATTCTCGATGTGGCAGTATTCGAATCAGGGCTCGATTGACGGAATTGATTCCGACGTGGACCTCAACGTCGCCTACGTAGATTATCCAAAGTTAATTAACGAGTTCAGACAAAAGCTCGTAAAATATACTACAGACTGATAAGTTTTTATTTCAGGAGTTGTTTTTAATGACTTATACCAACAACGACCTCGGCTGCACCTATTTCAGCGACAGAACTTTATTTAAGGTCTGGTCTCCCAACGCTTCCGACGTCAGAGTTCAGCTCTACAAGACTGGCTCTGATGAAGAGGCAGGTGCTCAGAAACTCGAAAGCTACGGCTTGAAATTCGACGGTACGACGGGAGTATGGTCTATCATCGTTTTCGGTGATTTAAAGAATCTTTACTACACTTACCTTGTAACGGTTGACGGCGTAACCCGTGAAACTCAGGACGTATATTCCAAGGCTGTAGGCGTTAACGGACGCCGAAGCATGGTCTGCGACCTCAAGGATACCGACCCCGAGGGCTGGAGCGCTGACAAGCACATTCTGGTCAAGAACTCCACCGACGCGGTAATCTGGGAGGTTCACGTAGGCGACTTCTCGGGAAGCCCTACATCGGGTGTTTCTCCCGAGAATCGAGGCAAGTACCTCGCCTTCACCGAGACAGGCACAACCATAAACGGCACGGGCAAGTTCCCGACCTGCCTTGATTATCTCAAGGAACTGGGCGTCACTCACGTCCACTTAAATCCCGTTTACGACTTTGACAGCGTAGACGAGGCTCATCCCGAAAAGGGTGAGTACAACTGGGGATATGACCCTTCAAACTATAACGTTCCCGAGGGCTCCTATTCCTCAAATCCCTTTGACGGTAACGTCCGTATCAGAGAGTTCAAGCAGATGGTACAGGCTCTCCATAACGCAGGTATCGGCGTAATTATGGACGTTGTATATAACCACACAAGCTCGACTGACTCTTGCTTTAACCGCACGGTTCCCGATTATTACTACCGCAAGTATGACGGCAGATTCCTCAATTCCTCGGGCTGCGGCAACGTTTTTGCAAGTGAAAAGGAAATGGCGAGAAGCTACATCGTTGATTCCGTTACCTACTGGGCAAACGAGTATCACATCGACGGTTTCCGTTTTGACCTTATGGGCTGTATCGATACCACAACAATGAATATGGTTCGACTCGCTCTTGATGAAATTGACCACAGAATTCTCATCTACGGCGAGCCTTGGACAGCCGACCTCGGCGAAAACGGTATTTCCTTTGACGACGCGTGCGTCAAGGAGAACGCTCACAAGCTCAGCTCCAGAATCGCTATGTTCAACGATTCGTTCAGAAACGCGCTCAAGGGCAATAACGACGACGCTTCAATCGGTTATACTCAGGGCAACAATCATAACATTTACTACGTAATCTCGGGTATCCTCGCTTGCTCCTCCACAACCTTCCTCAAATGGGCAAAGCGTCCTACTCAGTGCGTTACCTATGATTCGGCTCATGATAACCTTACGCTCTGGGATAAGCTCCTCAAATCCAGCGGACGCTGTGACTACGATACGACAGACGAGAGCGTTATCGCGATGAACAAGCTCTCCGCGGCGCTTGTGTTCACTTCTCAGGGTATTCCGTTCTTCCTCGCGGGCGAGGAGATGGCGCGTTCAAAGCACGGCGACCACAACAGCTACAAAACGCCGCTTTCAATTAACGCCATTGACTGGACAAGAACAAGAACCTACAGAAATCTTGTAAATTACTATAAGGGTCTTATCGAAATCCGTAAGAACTTCTCTCCGCTTAGAGAGCCTTCTACAATTACGGTAAGCAACACTTATTTCGAAACGAACGGACGCGCTATCGCGTATACCGTTCCGAATATCACTCACGGCGAGTGGGATATGCTCGCGATTCTCTTCAACAACGGCGACGAGCCTGCTACAATCACGCTCAAGTCTCACACAACTCTGCCGCATTCATGGGTTGTTGTCGCAAACTACGACCACGCGGGCTTTGAGGAAATTAAGAGAATCGATGGAAATGATATCAAAATTCCTCCGATGACCGCGCTGATTCTTGTAGACGATAAGAGCTACGACAGAGTTTTGGCGGAACGTGAGGCAAAATCCGAGAAGCAAAAGCTTGACAAATAATATATTTGTGCTAAAATAGTAATGTTAAGCCTTACGGCATAACAAATATATCCTTGCGGCATTTATGCCGCCATTAAGTCCAGAAGGAGGTGTAGACATTGGCAGTAAAGGCAAATTACGAGACAGTAATGATTATTTCGTTAAAGCAGGGCGAAGAGGGCATTCAGGCTATCATCGAGAAGTTCAAGGCTTTAATCGAAAAGCACGCAACTCTGCAGAATGTTGATGAGTGGGGTAAGAGAAGACTCGCTTATCTTATCAACAAGGAGAGCGAAGGCTACTATGTTCTTATGAACTTTGAGTCTGAAGCAGCTTTCCCGGCTGAGCTTGACCGTGTATTCAAAATCACAGACGGCGTTATCCGTTCTATGATTATTAAGAAGGGCGAATAATTTTTGGTACGCTTTTTAAAAGCGAATGAAAGGATGAAGACTTATGTTGAACAGAGTAATTTTAATGGGTCGTTTGGTAGCGGATCCTGAGCTCAAAACTACAGGCTCGGGCATCAGCGTGACAAGCTTCCGTATCGCGGTTGACCGCAGCTACGTAAAGCAGGGTGAGGAGCGCAAGGCTGACTTCATCGACATCGTATGCTGGCGTCAGCAGGCAGAGTTCGTATGCCGTTACTTCGGCAAGGGTTCGCTCATCGCGGTTGAGGGACAGCTCCAGACACGCACTTATCAGGCTAAGGACGGCTCAAATCGTTATGTGGTTGAGGTTGTGGCTGATAACATCAGCTTCACAGGTGAGAAACGCGACAACTCGGGATATAACAACAGCTATAACCAGTCATATGGTCAGAGCTACGCTCCCCAGCAGCCCGCGGCTCCTCAGCAGACTCAGCCCGCGCCGAGTTATCAGAGCGGTTCAAACTCCGATTTCCAGGAGATGCCGTTTGACGATGACTTACCGTTTTAATTGATTCTTAATCCCTTTGGGAGATATAGAAAGCTTCTAATTTTTGAAAGGAGAAATAATCATGGCAGATCGTCCGATTCGCGGCCGTAAGGGTCGCAGAAAAGTCTGCGCCTTCTGTGTAGACAAGGTTGAGACAATCGATTATAAGGATATTGCCCGTTTACGCCGTTATATGAGCGAGCGCGGTAAGATTTTACCCCGCCGTGTAACAGGTACATGCGCAAGACATCAGAGAGCTTTGACAACAGCTATCAAGAAAGCTCGTCAGGTTGCGCTTCTTCCTTATACAACAGACTGATAATAAATCAGAGCCGACTTTTGGTCGGCTCTTTTTTTTATGCTCATAAAAAGGGAATAGGGGAAACAAAAACGGCTGTCCTGAGACAGCCGTTTTTTATGATATGATTATTATTTTACGTTAACTGTGATTGTTACTGTCTTTGAGCCGCTTGCGTATGTAGCGTTGCCTGCTGCGGTAACCTTAATCTTTGCTGTGTACTTGCCCTTCTTGGTGCCCTTCTTAACTGTAACCTTACCTGTAGTTTTGTTAATTGTGAGCTGAGCCTTACCTGAAACCTTCTTGTAAGTAACCTTACCCTGGTTCTTTGTAACCTTGATAGGAGCAACTGTAGCAGCCTTTTTCTTGAGAGCGCTTACCTTAGCTGTAGCAGCCTTGGTTGCAACCTTCATTGTCTGAGCCTTCTTCTCAACCTTGATTGTAACAGAAGCGGACTTGCCGTTGTTTGTAGCTGTAATCTTAACAGAACCTGCCTTGATACCCTTTACCTTACCTGTGCTTGAAACCGACGCAATCTTAGAGTCGGAGCTCTTGAATGTTGTCTTGCCGAGCTGGTCAGTAACGGTAGCCTTAACCGTTGTTGTTGCGCCGAGCTTAATCTTGGTGCTAGCAGCCTTAACTGTAACCTTTGTGTTGAGCTTTCTGATGGACTCCTCAACTGTTGAGCCTTCGATTTCGTCCTTGAGGATAAGGTCGGAGCCGAGAGAGCTCATAGCCTCGATGTTGAGCTTGAAGGGAACTGCGCCTGCGCCTGTGTTTGTAACCTTGAAGTATACGTTTGCAAGAACTGCGCCGCCTGTAAAGTCAAGGCTCGATGTCTTTGAGAAGTTGAAGCTCAGAAGATTATCGCTGTTTTCGGTGTAATTGTAAACCATAGTGCTGCCGACAACGGGGAAGTTAACCTCCTGAATAGAGAGAACATTCGCGGGATAGTCAAGGTAGAACTGACCGTTTACAATGGGATTAGCTGTTTTAAGCTTCACTGAATATACCAGTGTGTCGCCCTTTGCGAAGCTTGCGTCTGAACCTGCAACGTTTACTGTTGCCGTGGTGTCAGCGGCGCTTGCCGAGATAACGGAAACACAGCTTAAGAGCATAATCACTGATAATAAAATTGCTATCGATTTTTTCATTTTTGAAAAACCTCCTTTTAATCTATTTAATTGTAACATATTATTTGCGTAAAGTCTATCGTTAAATATGTATATTTTTCAGGTAAAATTTTGGTGCTTTTGAATATAGGCATTTATTACATTAATATGTTATTATATTCCCAGCAAGCTTTAGGAGGCAGATTTATGCTCAAAAGAATTACATCAATACTTGTTTCCGCGCTGATTCTTGTGACAGCTGTGGGACTTTCGTCCTGCGGAGATAATAAAAATTCAAAATCATCGTCAAAATCCTCAAAGGTAGTAATTGACGACTCTAAAACCCGCACCTCCAACAACCTCACAACAAAGGTAAAGGACGGAGCTATTCTCCACTGCTTCTGCTGGGATTTCAAGACAATTGAAAACTCGCTCGAGGATATCGCCGCTCAGGGCTTCAGCTCAATCCAGACTTCTCCGATTAACGAGTGCCTCGAGGGCGAGAACGGCGGAATGCAGCTCTACGGCGACGGCAAGTGGTACTATCATTTCCAGCCGACTGACTATACTATAGGAAACTATCAGCTCGGAACACGCGACGAGTTCAAGTCGATGTGCAAAAAGGCTGACGAGCTCGGTATCAAGGTTATCGTTGACGTGGTTCCCAACCACACAACACCGACAACCGACAAGATTAACAAGAACTTAATCGACGCTGTCGGCGGTCTTGATAAGCTCTATCACGACGGCAACAGCAAGGATATTATGGATTGGGGCAACCGTCTGCAGTGTACCACCTACAAAATGGGCGGACTTCCCGATATCAATACCGAGAACAAGGATTTCCAGGATTACTTTATCAAGTACCTCAACGATTGTATTGAGTGCGGAGCCGACGGCTTCCGTTATGACGCGGCAAAGCACATCGGACTTCCCGATGACCCCAAGGAGAACGGCAGAAAGAACAACTTCTGGACCCGTGTAACCTCCGAAATCACCGACGCCGACAGAATCTTCAACTACGGCGAGGTTCTTCAGGGCTCAAATGACCGCATTTCCGATTATATCGACACAATCGGCGCTTGTACGGCAAGCTCCTACGGCGGATATATCCGTCAGGGAATCACCTCGACAAGCATTTCTTCCGCGAAGATTTCCGATTTGCGCGTCGGTTCAAGCTCCAACTGCGTAACGTGGGTTGAGTCTCACGATAACTACATCAACGACGGCAACTGGAGTCAGATGGACGACAATCAGGTGCTCCTCGGCTATGCGATTATCGCGGCAAGAGACGGCGGCACACCGCTTTTCTTCGACCGTCCGATGGGCAACTCAGTTGAAAACCAGTGGGGAACAGAGAACCGCATCGGTACGAACGGCGACCTTTTCTATAAAAACGACGTTGTAAGAGCCGTCAACTTCTTCAGAAACGCTATGGTAGGCGAGGAGAACGACTTTATCGACCTCGACGAGAACGGCACAGCTCTTGAGATTTGCCGCGGCAAAAAGGGCGCGGTTATCATTAACACA
This sequence comes from uncultured Eubacteriales bacterium, assembly GCA_900315785.1. Taxonomy (GTDB): domain Bacteria; phylum Bacillota; class Clostridia; order Oscillospirales; family Acutalibacteraceae; genus Ruminococcoides. The sequence goes on along the minus strand of ONAL01000002.1, from coordinate 102,442 downwards.
GCGTTTGACCTCAAGGGCAAGTTCAAGACTGACCTTCCCGACGGCACATATGTTAACAGAGTGGACAACAAGACCGAGTACACCGTAAAGGGCGGCAAGCTTATTTGCGACAAGCCCATTCCCGCCGAGAGCGTTGTAGTTCTCTATAACGACAACTACGCCGACAACTATGCTCCCGCAACCGTTAAGTTTGACGACGGAGCACAGTTTGTTACAGACGGCGACTTTTCCGCGAAGCTCGTAAGCGAGAACAGCGTCAAGTCGACATATAAGGTAAACGACGGGGAAGAGAAGGAGTTCAAGAACGGCGACTCCGTTACCGTTAAGGCTGACGAAATGAGCAAGGGCACGGCGACAGTCGAGCTCTTCGGCGAGAACGACAAGGGCGTTCACAGCTACGTCAAGTATATCATTACAAATAAGAAGGCGATGTTTGAGGGCAAGGGCGCCAAGAAGGGTGACACAATCACCTTTACAAAGCCCGACAGCTGGGGCAACAGCATTAACGCGTACATTTACTACGGCGACAATCAGGAAGCCGCCTGGCCGGGCAACGCTATGACCAAAAAGGACGGCAACACATATACATATGAATTACAGAATGACTGGGATATGGGCTACGTCATTTTCAATGACGGAACAGAGCAGTATCCAGGACAGAACGAACAGGGACTTGACCTCGAAAGCGGAGGCAAGTACAGTGTCGATTGAAGGTTAAATATTCGAGGGGCTAAGGTGATTTAGCCCCTCCTTTATTTATCCACAAATTAATCGATAAACAAAAATAAAAACTGTAAAAATCAACAAATTTTCCGAAAAATCAGAATTGACCGTTGAAGTTTACTCTGTGATTAAGTATAATCAATATGTATGATTATAATTTATTATGGGGGTTTTGTGTATGGATTTTATTGGGAAGTTTAACCTTTCCGCTACAATCCTTCTAACAGGCTTCGCGATAGTGTTCGCGGTGCTCGTGTTCCTGATTTTTATTATCTGGGGTTACGGAAAGATTGTATCCACTGCTCAGACAAAGCATCATGAGCGGAAAACCAGAAAAGAGCTTGAGAAAATCAAGAACGACAATCCCGAAATTCCTTCGGTTGAACCTGTCGCGGTCAAGCCCGTGAGAGCGCCTGTCGTCGACGATTCCGTCCCCGACGAGGTAATCGCGGTTATCTCCGCAGCGGTTTATTCGATGTACGGTTCCAGGGAAAAGGTACGCATAAAGAGCGTCAAGCGCTCCAAAAAGCGTTCTGCTTGGGCTAACGCAGGTGTTATCGAGAACACCAGACCATTTTAGGAGGAACCGATATAATGGAAATAATTAACGGATTTTGGGACGCCCTCAAGGGAATTTATCAGGGCTCGGGTCTTATGAACCTTGACTGGCGTAATTATCTTATGATAGGTATAGCGTGCGTGCTGTTCTTCTTGGCTATCAAGAAGCAGTTTGAGCCGCTTCTGCTCTTACCGATTGCCTTCGGTATGCTGCTTGTAAACCTTTTTCCCGCAATTGTCGCGGGTCCGACAACCGAGATGATTCCCGTCAAGCCCGAAGAGCTTGACCATTACTCAAACTACGCCAAGACGATTATTGACGGTCAGACCTTTGTCAGCAAACCGACAAGCGGCGGTCTGTTCTTCTATCTGTATCAAGGCGTAAAGCTCGGTATCTATCCGCCGCTTATCTTCTTAGGCGTCGGCGCTATGACAGACTTCGGTCCTCTTATCGCTAACCCCAAGAGCTTTATCCTCGGCGCTGCGGCTCAGATTGGTATCTTTGTTACATTTGTAGGCGCTGTATTCCTCGGCTTCACAGGCTCCGAGGCTGGTGCTATCGGTATTATCGGCGGCGCTGACGGTCCTACGGCTATCTTCGTTACCACAAAGCTCGCTCCGCACCTGCTCGGCTCAATCGCTATCGCGGCTTATTCGTATATGGCTCTGGTGCCGATTATTCAGCCCCCGATTATGCGAGCTCTCACAACAAAGAAGGAGAGAGCTGTCGTTATGAAGCAGCTCCGTCCCGTATCGAAGCTCGAAAAGATTATTTTCCCCGTGCTCATCGTGGTTATCATTTCGATTCTGCTTCCCGACGCGGCTCCGCTCGTAGGTATGCTGATGTTCGGCAACCTGCTCAAGGAAAGCGGTGTGTGCGACCGTCTGTCAAAGACAGCTCAGAACGAGCTTATGAATATCATCACGATATTCCTCGGCACAACGGTAGGCGCTACAGCGACAGGCGAAAACTTCCTTTCGCTCTCCACACTCAAGATTATCGCTCTCGGTCTTATCGCGTTTATGATGGGTACCGCGTTCGGCGTTCTCTTCGGTAAGATTATGTATAAGCTCACAGGCGGCAAGGTTAATCCGCTTATCGGCTCTGCGGGCGTATCCGCCGTACCAATGGCGGCGCGTGTTTCGCAGAAGGTCGGTCAGGAGGAAAACCCGGGCAACTTCCTGCTTATGCACGCTATGGGTCCGAACGTCGCAGGTGTTATCGGCTCGGCGGTTGCAGCGGGCGTACTTCTCAGTGTTTTAAAATAATCAAATACTATCAGGAATCGGTTCTTCGGAGCCGATTCTTTTTTCGTACAACTATTTTATTATAATTCTATATTAGAAATATATCTTTTAGTTGATAGTATATAATAACTTCGTATGTTTAACTAACATTTTGGGAGGGTATACTATGCCAAAAGATTTAACTCCTCAAAAAATTCTAAGTATGCTTCTGCGTCACATCAAGCTGATTATCCTTATCGGCGCGCTTGTAACGCTTATTGCCTACGGTTATTCAAGCTTCTTTATCACGCCTGTTTACTCGGCGTCGTCGCTTGTTATGGTTCAGGATACCAACGAGGATTTCTCATCAACTCAGCCTACCGCAAGCTACAATAATAACGGTAAGCGAATTGATACAAGCCGTATCACCGCGTCCTCGACAATCGCGGCTAGCTGCGTAACGCTGTTCAGCAACGTTCCCGAAATGACTTCGCTTATGTCCGACGCTTCGGTTACAATCACTCAGGTTGACGACAGTAACTTCCTCAAGTTTACAGCTTCGTCCTCGAACCCTCAGGTTGCCGCTAACGTAGCCAACCAGCTTGCGGAGCAGGCTCCCAAGACCTTTAAAAAGTTCTTTGAGAACAAGGGTCGACTTGACACAATCCAGAGCGCAACGGCTCCGTCAACCCCCGTTTCGCCTAACGTCAACCAGAACACACTTTTCGGACTCGGAATCGGTCTTGTACTCGGCGTACTTCTCGCGTTCTTCCTCGAGATTATCGATACAACGCTCAAGCCGGGCGACGACCTTGCCAAGATGTACGGTCTCCCCGTATTTGCCGAGATTGTTGATTTCCAGAGAGAGGGGTAAGCTATGAAAATTAAATTACCCGGACAGAAAATCAGAGAGAACAAGGCTGTTGAGGCAGCCGAGACGGGCAAAAAGAAAAACGACAAAAAGAATAAAAACGTCCTTTCCGAAAAAAGTAAATTTGCCATAGTTGAGGCGTACAAGGCTGCGAGAACCAATATTATGTTCTCACTTTCAGCCACAGATAAAAAGGCGTTTGCCGTAACCTCTTACGCAAAGGGCGACGGTAAAAGTACAGTTGCCGCTAACCTTGCGATTTCGTTCTCAAAAATGGGCAAGAAGGTCATTCTTATCGACTGCGACCTTCGCCGTCCCAATGTTCATAACATTCTCAAGCTCGAGAACAAGGCCGGCTTCTCCGATATGGTCGGTCGAATGGTAGTATTTGACGATGTTGTTCACCGTGACGTGCTTCCGTGTCTCGACGTTCTCACCGCGGGAACGATTCCTCCGAACCCCTCGGAGCTTATCGGCTCACCTGAGGTAACAAGATTTATCGAGCGCCTTAACCGCGAGTATGATTATATCATCTTCGACTCACCGCCTGTCGGCGTTGTTGCGGACGCGCTCCTTCTTAAAGAGTATATCGCAGGTTATATCCTCGTAACACGTGAGAGAAAGACAACCCACGGCGATATCGAAAAGCTTCTTCAGAACATCAAGGTAACTGATTCCAAGCCGCTCGGCTTTATTAGAGTAGGTGTTACCAGAGAGGGCAAGAGAGGCAAACGCGGTTACTATTACTACTACTATTATCAGTATTATTAATACCGAAACGAAAGCTGTCGAAAGGCAGCTTTTTGTTTTGCCTGCAAAAAATATGTATTATGAATAATTATTGTCCAAAACTTGACGTTTTAAAAGGTTTAATTTGTGTATTGTTACAGAAAACGCAAGTTAGCCTTAAAAAACTTGCATTTTTCGGTCGTTCGTAGTATTATATTAGAGATATATGAAACTTTTGATTAAGGGGTAATCATAAATGAGTTATTTGAATTCTTCTAAGGAAATGCTGGAGAATGAAAAGAAATCTCTCTTAAACGAATACGAGGGTTACAAGGCTCAGGGACTCAGCCTCAATATGGCGAGAGGAAAGCCTTCTCCCGAGCAGCTTGACCTTGCAATGCCTATGCTCGATATTATTCACAGCGCGGTTGAGTGCAAGGCTGAGAGCGGACTTGACTGCCGTAACTACGGCGAGCTCGAGGGTATTTTCGAGTGCCGTATGCTCTTTTCGGATTTGCTCGGCGTAGATCCCGAGTCGGTATTTATCGGCGGCAACTCAAGCCTTAATATGATGTTTGACACAATCACGGCGTTTATGACCACACCTCTCTACGAGGACACAACTCCGTGGCTTAATGTTCCCGACAGAAAGTTCTTATGTCCCGCTCCGGGATATGACCGCCACTTCGGAATCACAGGCTTCTACGGCTTTGAGATGATTCCCGTTCCGATGACCAGCGACGGTCCCGATATGGACGTAGTTGAGAAGCTCGTGTCAAGCGACCCGTCAATCAAGGGTATCTGGTGCGTTCCCAAGTACAGCAACCCCACAGGTATCACATATTCCGACGAGGTTGTAAAGCGTTTCGCGGCGTTAAAGCCCGCGGCGAAGGATTTCCGTATTATGTGGGATAACGCTTACTGCATTCACGATATCAGTGACACTCCCGACACTCTTCTCAATCTTATGGACGAGTGCAAAAAGACAGGCAACGAGGATTTGCCGATTATGTTCTGCTCGACCTCAAAGGTTACATTCTCGGGCGGCGGCGTGGCTGCTATGTCGGCTTCCAAGTATAATATGGACTATTTCAAGAGCAGATACAACTTCGCGACAATCGGCTATGACAAGGTGAATATGCTCCGTCATACCAAGTATTTCAAGAACTTTGACGGTATCAAGGCTCATATGAAGAAGCACAGAGACATCCTCGCTCCCAAGTTTGACGTCGTTCTTTCAAAGCTCGACAGTCAGTTAAAGGACGCGGGAATCGCTGAATGGACAAACCCCAACGGCGGTTACTTCGTAAGCGTAAATGTTCTGGGCGGCACCGCGAAGAGAGTTGTAGAGCTCTGTAAGGAAGCAGGCGTTGTGCTCACAGGCGCGGGCGCAACATTCCCGTACGGCAACGACCCCGATGATTCAAACATCAGAGTTGCTCCGTCGTTCCCGTCTGTTGATGAGCTCACAAAGGCTATGGACATTTTCTGTACCTGCGCAAAGCTCGCGGCAGTAGAAAAATTACTTAAATAAACCGAAAGGTTCAAATTATTCAGGGTAGGGCAGAAGCCTTACCCTGATTATTTATATAATATTCCCTCTAAAGTTTATGAAGTTTATAAAAAAATATTGACTTTTTTGTTAAAAAAACGTATAATAACTCTGTTACGTCTGTACGTATGCAATCGTTTTTTGGATTTATTTCATTATACGTACGGAATTTATAAACATTTGGAGGTCTTATGGCATGAAACGAATCCCAAAGCCGGTGTTTTTCATCGTTGCCATTCTTATCCTCGCGTTTTCCTTTACCGCAGTGTTCGGCGTTTCCTACTATGTAGGCGATAACAAGGAAACCTCGCTCAAGGGTATTTTTGACATTCGTTGGGGCACCGATATTCGAGGCGGCGTAGAGGCTACGTTCGAGCCCGCAGACGGCTACAACGCAACCGATACACAGCTCGATTCAGCTAAAGCTATTATCGAAACCCGTATGGTTAGCTCGGGTATCACAGATTATGAGCTTTACGCAGACTATAATACTGACCGTATTATTGTTCGTTATCCCTGGAAAAACGACGACAAAAAGCACGACGTAGAAGCTGCTATCGAAGAAATCAGCTCCACAGCTCAGCTTACATTCCGTCCCGGAAACAGCTATTCCGAGACTACTATCGGCTCAGACGGCAAGCCCGTTTACTCCAAGCCCACAGGCGACACAGAGACAGTTCTTATGGACGGTTCATATGTCAAGTCTGCTAAGGCAGGCGTAGACCAGGAGGCTTCTTCCTCTAACAACTCTCAGTATCTCGTATACCTCGAGTTTAACGATGAGGGCGCAAAGAAGTTTGCCGATATCACAGAAAAGTACAACGGAAAGATTGTTTCAATCTGGATGGATGATATTATGTTATCCGCTCCCACAATTCAGGCTGTTATCACAGGCGGTAAGGCTCAGATTACAGGTAACTTCACAGCTTCCGAGGCTACTGCTCTTGCCAATAAAATTCAGGCAGGTGCGCTTCCCTTCAAGCTTGAAACCTCGTCCTTCGGTTCCGTATCCGCTTCACTCGGTGAGAACTCGCTTTCAGCTATGGGACTTGCGGGCATTATCGCATTTATCCTTATCGGTATCTTTATGATTGTTATGTACCGTCTCCCCGGTGTTGTTGCGGTTATCGCTCTTATCGGTCAGATGGGTATCACAATCGCGGCTATCTCGGGTTATTTCCCCGCATTCAATTCCTTCACAATGACGCTTCCCGGTATTGCGGGTCTTATCCTCTCAATCGGTATGGGTGTTGACGCAAACGTTATCACATCCGAGCGTATCATTGAGGAAATGCGTTCGGGACGTACTCTTGACGGCGCGCTTGACCGCGGTACAAAGAGCTCGCTCTCAGCGATTATCGACGGTAATATGACCATCGTTATCGTAGCGATTATCCTTCTGCTTGTATTCGGACCCACAAACATCCTTTCATGGATTTTCGGTCAGTCCACAACAGGTACAATCTACTCGTTCGGTTACACACTCCTCGTCGGTGTTATCTCGAACTTCATCATGGGCGTAGGTCTCAGCCGTGTAATGCTCAGAGCGGTTGCAGGCTTCAAGTTCGCCCGTCATAAGTGGCTTTTCGGAGGTGTTAAGGATGGCAAATAATTTTGTTAGAATGACCGAAGAAGAAAAGCTGCTCGTAAAGGGCAAACCCGCTAAGGACTTTGTAGGACATCGCAAGATATTCTTTATCCTTTCCTTAGCAATTATCGGTATCGGTCTTATCTGTAACTTCATCTTCGGCACAACGCTTGACATTCAGTTCACAGGCGGTTCCATGATTAAGTACAGCTATACCGAGACAAAGGACTTCAAGTTAGACGAGCTCAAGTCCCTTGTTCAGAAGGCTACACCCGACGACGTTGTTACATTCTCCGACTCCAAGGATATGGTTAACGACAAGAACGTTCTCACAGTTCAGTTCTCGGGCACAAACACAATCACAACAAAGCTCCAGAAGAGCATCACAAAGCAGATTCAGGAGAAGTTCCCCGACAACAAGTTTGTTCTCGAGCAGAACTCTTCCGTTGACGCGACAATGGGCTTCAGCTTCCTGCTCAAGTGCTTGTTCGCTGTTGCGATTGCTGCGGTACTCATGGTACTCTACGTTACAATCCGATTCAAGAAAATCGGCGGTTTCTCCGCTGGTGTGTTCGGTCTCGTAGCTCTGTTCCACGATATCGCAATCATCTACTTCTTCTATGTAATCTTCCGTATGCCTATCGACTCCAGCTTCATGGCTGTAGCGCTTATGATTCTCGGTTACTCACTGAACGATACAGTCGTTGTTTACGACCGTGTCCGTGAGGAGAGAAAGAGAATCGGCTACAAGGCTGATATCAAGGACGTATTCAACGTAGCGGCTACAAAGGTTATGCGCCGTACAATCATTACCTCGATTACAACAATCACAGCGGTAGTTATTGTTTACGTTTTAGCGTTTATCTACAACCTCGATTCCGTAAAGGCATTCGCGCTTCCGATGATTATCGGTCTCGTATCAGGTTGTTATTCCTCGCTTTGTATCGCAGGTCCTCTTTGGGTTATGTGGAAAAAGAGAGATAAAAAGTCTGATAAATAATTTCAATAAAGACAAAAGGCTGTCTCAGCGTGGGACAGCCTTTTTGTTAACAGTCAGCGGTGATTTTATGAAGAAAATACTTTCGGTAATTCTGGCGGTTGTTGTGGCTGTTTGCGCGTTTTCGGGCTGTTCAAAGTCCGAGAGCAAGGGCGATAAGTTAAGCATTATCACAACAATTTTTCCGTACTATGATTTGGTCAAGCAGGTTGCGGGCGATAAAGCCGACGTAACTCTGCTCATTTCTCCGGGTGCGGAGCCTCATGATTATGAGCCCACGCCAAAGGATATCGTCCGTATCAAGGAAGCCGACCTCTTTATCTATAACGGCGGTGAAAGCGACGAGTGGGTAGAGGGAATCCTCGGCTCAGTCGGCAAGGACGTCAAGATTCTCAAAATGTTTGATTATGCCGACCTTCAGTACGAAGAGGATATCAACCACAAAAAAGGCGACGAGTACGACGAGCACATCTGGACTTCCGTTGCGAACTTCCAAAAGTTTACAAAAGCCCTCAAGGACGAGCTCATAAAGCTCGACGGAAAGAATAAGGAAGCTTATTCCAAAAACGCCGACGCTTATGACAAACAGCTCTCAAAGCTTATTGACAGCTATGATGAGACGGTAAAGGCTTCCGCGAAGAAAACAGTTGTAATTGCCGACAGGTTCCCGCTCCTTTATCTTTTCAAGGAGTTTGATATCAAGTGCGAGAGCGCTTTCCCGGGCTGTACAGCGGAAACTCAGCCGTCACCCAAGACGGTCGCAAAGCTTGTTGAATTTGTCAAGGATAACGATATCAAGGTTGTTTTCAAGATAGACAATTCCTCAGATTCCCTCGGCAAAACAATCCTCGGCGATAACGTCAAAACGCTCTATTCCGTTCATAACGTGACCAAGGAGCAGTTTGACAAAAATGAAACATATATTTCTCTTATGGAATTAAACTTAAAGGCTCTCAAGGAGGCATTAGGCTGATGTCCTATATAAAATGCTCTGATTTGAAGATGGGTTACGAGGACGGAGTTGTGTTCGAAAACCTCAGCTTCTCGGTCAATAAGGGCGAATATTTATGTATTGTCGGCGAGAACGGAAGCGGAAAGTCCACGCTTATGAAGGGACTTCTCGGTCTTGTAAATCCCCTCGGCGGTTCAATTGAATACGGTGAAGGCCTCGAGAAAAAGGGGATAGGCTACCTTCCTCAGCAGACAGATATTCAGTCCGATTTTCCCAGCTCCGTGTATGAGGTTGTGCTTTCGGGCACGCTCAACCTCAGACGTATTCCTTTCTACTCCAAGGAACAAAAGAAGATTGCGCTCTCGAATATGGACAGAGTCGGTATTCTTGACCTCAAGAGCAAGTGCTTCCAGGACCTTTCGGGCGGTCAGCAGCAGCGTGTTCTTCTGGCAAGAGCTCTCTGCGCTACCACCAAGCTGATTATCCTCGACGAGCCGATTACGGGTCTTGACCCTCTGGCTTCTCAGGATTTGTATGATTTGGTTCAGAAGCTCAACAAGGACGGCATAACAGTCGTAATGGTTTCGCACGATATCAAGTCGGCGGTTACTCACGCCTCGCATATTCTGCACCTTTCGGGCGACAGCTATTTTTACGGCACAACGCACGAATATATGCATTCGCCCTACGGAGCAAAATTCTTGATTACAGACTGTCCTTGCGACGATTGTCAGCACACACATAAAGGAGGTAATAAGCTTGTTTGAGATTTTTACCTATGACTTTATGATAAGGGCGCTGATTGTCGGAACGCTTGTATCACTTTGCGCTGCTCTGCTCGGCGTTATCCTCGTGCTCAAGCGTTATTCGATGATAGGCGACGGACTTTCACACGTCGGCTTCGGTGCCTTGGCAATCGCTGCCGCGGCAAATCTTGCGGAGCTTCAGGTCGCCGTGCCGATAGTTCTGATTGCGGCGTTCTTTCTGCTCAGACTTTCCAAAAAGTCCGGCTTGAACGGCGACGCGGCTATCGCTGTTATCTCGACAACCGCGCTTGCAATCGGCGTAATTGTCGCGGGAGTTGCGGGTTTGAACACCGACCTCAACTCGTATCTGTTCGGTTCAATCCTCGCAACGACCAACGCGGACGCTGTTATGTGCGTTGTCCTCGCGATTGTGGTTATTGTTGTGTTCCTTGTTTTCTACAACAAGATTTTCTCCGTTACATTTGACGAGAGCTTCGCCGCCGCGACAGGCGCGCGTCCCGCGGTTTATAATATGATTATCGCGGTGCTCACAGCGCTCACAATCGTTATCGGTATGAAAATTATGGGTACGCTGCTTATCTCGGCGCTCATCATTTTTCCCGCGCTTTCGGCAATGCGGCTTTGCAAGAGCTTCAAGTCCGTTATCATTGTTTCGGGAATCCTGTCCGTGTTCTGCTTTATCTTCGGACTGATTCTCAGCTATTACCTCGATATTGCTACGGGTCCGACGGTTGTGCTGTTCAACTGCGCCGTTCTGATTATTTTTTACGTAATCTCACGGATACGAATGAAATTCCTATAAAATATTCTGAAGATTTATCAGCTCCTTTTCTTTTATGGAAAGGAGCTGTTTTTTCGCGTAATGACACTTCTCGTGAAAATCCTCGATACGCTTGTCGTCGAGGTAATCCTCGAGGCTGTAGATACTGTCGGAAATCACGGACAAATCGTCGTGACGGTAAAAGCAGTACAGATATGTGCTGCTGAAGCTCTCAAAATCCTTTGCGGTTTTCTCGGCGAGCTTTTCGGCACGCCTGACCTTGTTGCTTTTGACAAGCTTTTCAATTCTGTTCAAATTGTTTATAGTCCTGTCGGCTGTGCAGTTCACTAAGCTGATTTGAGTTATTCCGACCGCAATGCTAATCAGAATCAGTACAAATGCCGCAATTATCCTTTTCATAGCTGTCTCCTGATTATTTTGGCTTTTCCCGTGCAGTCGCACGTCATAATAAACACGTCCCTTTCCTTAACGCCCTCTTTTTTGAGAAGCTTTTGTAGCTCTTTTTTGTCGGCATTAACCAGCTTGATTGAGTTGTTGAGGAACTTTCCGTCGTTGATTACAACCGCCTCAATTCCGTTGTCGGGGATTGTGAGGTTCATATCCTCGGCGGTCGGGTTCCGCTTTGACGGCTTTTCAAGCACGCTTAGCTTTCCGTTTGTCTCGGCAATGCAGTACTTGACGTCGTCAAGAGAGAACACGCCCTGTTCTCTGAGCTGAACGCACAAATCCTCGGTGGTAAGCCTCAGCCGCTTCATCTGCTTCTGCTGAATCTCTCCGTTCTCGATAATCATAATCGGACTGCCGCAGATAAGCTTCCGAAATCTCGGGCTTTTCATCATCAGCACGCTGACAATCAGCTCCAGCGACACGAGGATTATCATCGGGATAAACCCCGACAGAATCGGACGCTTCGTGTCCTCCATAGGTATTGACGCGATATCGGCAATTATCAGCGTAATCACAAGCTCGGACGGCTGCATATCGCTGAGCTGACGTTTTCCCATTATTCGTACAGCAAAGATTATCACCGCGTACAGAATCGCGGTTCTGACTATCGTTATGAACATTTTATCACCACGATTATTATTGTTTAATAAGACTGAATAATACATTATCAGAGGGCAAAATAATTACGGTGATTAGATGTTTAATTCTTTAAAAGAAAATATATCCGAACTGAAAAAGCTGACCTCTTCGTCGGCTGACTTCACGGTCAGAGAGTTTGTTCTGAGTAATAACGCAAAAACTGCGATTATCACGACCGAGGGAATGACCGACAAGGAGAGCCTCGCAATCTCGGTTGTTAACCCTATGCTGCGCTCAGCTCCCGACAAAAAGGGGGAAGAGCTCTTTAACTTTCTTGTCGATAATGTACTCTCGGCGAGTGAGGTAATCAGGGTGAACACCCTCAACGAAGCCCTCAGATACTCAATGTCGGGCTTTGCTGTGCTCCTTGTTGACGGCTCAAAGCAAATGCTCGCAATCGGAGTTCAGGGCTATTCGCACCGCTCGGTTTCAGAGCCTGAAAGCGAGCTTGTTCAGCGCGGAAGCCGAGAGGGTTTTACCGAAGCCGCAAGGGTCAATATGACGCTCATCAGACGTCGGATAAAATCCCCGAAGCTTGTGTTCGAGACAATGACCGTCGGAAAGCTTTCCTCAACTGAATTGATAATGGTTTTTCTGAGCGATAAGGCTACCAGGTCGTCGGTAAACGAGGTTCGGAAAAGACTGAAATCCTGTGATATCAAGACGCTGCTCGGAAGCGGCTACCTCGTTCCGTATCTCGAGGACAGCGGCAAAAACGAGGTTTTCACGGGCGTCGGAATTACCGAGCGTCCCGACACGCTCTGCGGAAAGCTCACAGAGGGCAGAATCGGAATAATCGTCGACGGTACGCCGTCCGTGCTGATTATTCCGCATTTGTTTGTTGAGAATTTCCAGTCCGTGGACGACTACTCAAACCGCCCGTATTTCGCAGCGATTATAAGAGTATTGAAGTATATTTCCTACTTTGCCGCAATCCTTTTTCCGGGAATATATATAGCTCTCGTGAACTTTCACCCCGATTATTTCCCGAAGCCGCTGCTCCATAATATCCGAGAGAGCATAGACCACACGCCGCTTCCGCTGATTTTCGAGGTGCTTGTGATTGACTTCATCTACGAGGTAATGCGTGAATCGGGGCTCAGACTTCCAAAGGTGCTCGGTCACGCGGTCAGTATCGTCGGAGCTCTGGTAATCGGCGACTGCGCGATAAACGCAGGAATAATCGGAGCTCCGACGTTGATGTCGGTCGCTATCGCGGCGATTTGCAGCTATGTAATACCTGATTTGTATCCGCAGATAACCGTTCTCAGACTGTCGTTTATCATTGCGGGCGGTATGCTCGGAATCTTCGGCGTGGCGGCGCTTTCGGCTGTTGTGCTGATTCATATGTGCTCAAAATCCACCCTCGGCGTTATTTATATGAGCCCTCTGACTCCGTTTTCAAAACGCCATATGCGCGACGTTTTTGTCAGAATGGGCTGGAAAAAGCTGAGTAAATATGAGATGAACGTCCAGAACCTCGAAGGGGGAAGCGCGTATGAAAAATAACAGGATAACACTGCCGCAGTACGGCTTTATGATGTTCCTTTCACTGCTCTCAACTCTGCTGTTTATCGAGGGCGAGCCCTCAATGCCTAACCTTGTCGCGGTAATTGTTCCGCTGATAATAAATATATTAACCGTAATTCTCTATAAGGGCGGAGCGGGAATATTTATAAGGTCTGTCATATCCGTTTATCTCTTGGTATTTTGTCTGATAGTCGGTGAGAAGTTCTGCGAGTTTCTCTACAAAGATCTCGGCTACGGTCCCTATTGGGCGCTCGCCTTGCTGACTGTGTTCTTCGCTTACCTCTGTTCGGTCAAAGGGGTAGAGGCGCTCTCGAGAGCGTCGGTTATTATCTCGTTCTTCGTGTTCACGGCGCTGTCCGCCGTCGCTGCGCTGTCGTTCTTTAAGATTGAGCCTGAGTTCAGCTTTTCGGGGTATTCGGGCTTTATTCTGCCGTTTATGCTGCTGTTTCCGTCGGCGGTCTATGTGCTTTTATATGAGAATATTATTCCACAAAAGAAATATACTTTATATGTCCTCTCGGCGATTTTGCTTTTTGTAATCGCGTTCTATTATTTTCTGCCCGACAATAAAGTCGCTGTAGGAATATTCAAGGGAGCCGACGGTCTGCTCTCGGCAATTCTCAGCGTTTCGGCTGTGTACGCGCTGTCGGGTTCCGCCACCTCAATCCTGAGCGGATATCAGCACAAGAGAATCACCTTCCCGATACTGTTTATCACGGTTTTCGGGCTTGTGACCGCTCTGCTTTACAGCGATAATCTCAGTCATTTTCTGAGGAGCGACGCGGTTTTGATTTCGGCTTCGGTTTCGCTTGTGTTGGCGCTGCTTTGTGCGGGAGTAAAAGATTTGCAAATTATGAATAAAAATACAAAATAATTCCATATTTGTCTTTTCAAACCGATTATTTTGTAGTATAATAGAATCTGTATAAATGCGCGCATATGCGTGCAGTAAAAAAGGCGGGTTTGTTATGGCTACTGGTTTTTCTGTTCCGATTCAACATATTATCGACGAGCTCTCTCTTGAGCCGATTTATATGCCGGGTAATCCCGAAGAGCTTATGATTACAAGCTACAGCGTCAGCCGTCCTGGTTTGCCGCTTACGGGTTACTTTGACTTCTTCGATAAGACGAGAATTATTGTATTCGGTCATACCGAGTTTTCGTTCCTTTCGCGTTTCGGAGCGGAGCAGCAGTATCACGTAATCAGCTCGCTGTTCAAGTTCGGACCGCCTGCGGTTATTTTAGCTCGCAGCTACGAGCCGAACGTGCCTATGCTCAGAGCGGCTGAGGAACACAAAATCCCGATTCTCCAGTCCGAGGATATGACCTCGTCGCTGGTTGCGGGGCTTGTTACTTATTTAAGCGCCGAGCTGGCTCCGAGAATCACGCGCCACGGCGTTCTGGTCGAGGTATACGGCGAAGGTTGTCTCATCATCGGCGACAGCGGAGTGGGTAAGAGCGAGACCGCAATCGAGCTTATCAAGCGCGGTCACCGACTTATCGCCGACGACGCGGTTGAAATCCGCCGAATCAACAGCCGTACCCTTATGGGACAGTCTCCTCAGAATATTCGTCATTTTGTTGAGCTCCGCGGAGTAGGTATTATTAACGCGCGAAATCTCTTCGGTATGGGAGCTATCAAGCTTACGGAAAAGATTGATATGGTAATCAACCTTGAGCTGTGGGATTCCAAGAAGGTTTACGACCGTATGGGACTTGAAAACGAGTATATGGAAATCCTCGGTATCGACGTTCCCATTATGACAATCCCCGTAAAGCCTGGTCGAAATCTTTCGAATATCATCGAGGTTGCGGCTATGAACAACCGTCAGAAGAAGATGGGCTATAACGCTGCTCAGGACCTTCTCACGAGCCTCGGAATGGAGATTGACAGCGAAATGACCGAGAAGCGCGTCATCGACAATTGGGACTAAATAATTGCAAATTTATATAAAGGATAGTTTTATGGATAATTTTTCTAAGATTTACAGCTTATGTGAGGAGCACGGCATCAACGCAAAGTATGATGTCTCAATGAAGAACCTCACAACCTTCAAAATCGGCGGCAACGCTAAGCTTTACGCCGAGGCGGAGAATTCCTCTCACGTCAGCGAGCTTATAAAAGCCTGCAGAAAGTACGACGTCGACTACATAGTTATCGGCAAGGGCAGCAACATCGTTGTCAATGACGACGGTCTTGACAAGCTCGTTATCCGTCTCACAGGCGACCTTGCCAAGGTTACTCGTCTCGACGATACAACGATTCACTGCGGCGCGGGACTTTCGCTCGCTGGACTTTGCCGCGACGCCGAGAACAACAGCCTTTCAGGTCTCGAATTTGCCTGGGGAATCCCGGGCTCGGTCGGCGGCGCTGTGTTTATGAACGCGGGCGCTTACGGCGGCGAGATTAAGGACGTCGTGTATTCCGTAACGCATATCGACAACGACGGCAAAATCGGCACAATCAAGGGCGAAGACCTCGATTTCGGCTACCGTCACAGCGTTTATAAGCACAACGGCTTCACCATTATCGGCGCGACCTTCAAGCTCAAGCTCGACAACCGCACCGAAATCCGCAACCGTATGGACGATTTTATGGGCAGACGCAAGGATAAACAGCCGCTTGAGTTTCCGTCGGCGGGTTCTGTTTTCCGCCGTCCCGAAGGAGCCTTTGCCGGAGCGCTTATTGAGCAGTGCGGTCTCAAGGGCAAGACCGTAGGCGGCGCTCAGGTAAGCCCCAAGCACGCGGGCTTTATTGTGAACATCGGCGGAGCGACCTTTGAGGACGTCAAGAACCTCGTAGAGCTTATCCAGTCAACCGTCAAAAAGGAGACGGGCTACGAGCTGAAAAGAGAGATTATTTTTCTGAATTAGAATTAAGGATAGATATGGATTTTGTAATTGTAACGGGACTTTCGGGTGCGGGCAAGACCTCCGCGCTACACGCTTTTGAGGATATCGGCTTTTACTGCGTCGATAACCTTCCCAGCGAGCTTTTGAAAACTTTTTACAATCTTTGTGAATCATCGACTGACGAGAGTATGAAGCGCGTAGCGGTCGTAATCGACGCGCGCGGCGGCAACGATTTGAGCGGTCTTTACTCGGATATTCTGCGTTTCAGAAATGACCGCAAGAAGTTCAGTCTTGTGTTTCTCGACGCTGACGAGGACGTGCTTATCCGCCGTTTCAAGGAAACACGCCGCCGTCATCCGCTTGCCGATTCTGTTCCCGACAACACAATTGACAGCGCGCTTTCGCTTGAGATTTCGTATCTTGAGCCGTTCAAGAAGCTCGCCGATTACTCGATAAACACCTCAAACATCACAACCAAGCACCTCAAGGAGCGCATATCCGAGATGTACCTCGGCGACAGCAAAAATCAGATTATTCTGACGTTTATGTCGTTTGGCTTCAAGCACGGAGCTCCGACCGACTGCGACACGATTTTTGACGCTCGCTGTCTGCCGAACCCCTTCTACATACCCGAGCTGAAGGAAAAGACAGGACTTGACAAGGGCGTTCGCGACTATGTTTTTGACTCCGACGACACCACAATATTTCTTAATAAGCTTGTCGATTTCCTCGACTTTGCCGTTCCGCTTTATCTGAAAGAGGGCAAGGCTGAGCTTATTGTCGGTATCGGCTGTACTGGCGGTCATCACCGTTCGGTTTGCCTCGCCGAATATCTGAAAAATCATTTCAAAACCGAGGGCTATAAATCAACTGTGTATCACAGGGATATCAACAGGTAGTTATGTCATTTTCCGCAGATGTAAAACGCGAGCTGTGCGGCGTGAGCACTTCTGAAAAGTCGGAGCTTTATGCCGAGCTGTACGGAATGCTCTTGTTCTGCAACAGGTTTTCCTCGCGTGAAATTGTGTATAAAACTGAAAACAAATACTCTGCTCTGAGGTTTGAAGACTTGCTCACCGAGCTTTTCACTCCGATAATCGAGAAGAAGTCAGACCTTGCGCCAAAGGTTAAGGACACGGGGCTTTACAAGGTTTCTATAATGATTCCCGATGAGTGCAGAAGGATTTTTGAGTATTACGGTCATACAACCAAGGATATCAAGCTCAGAATCAACAGGGCTAACCTCGGTGCCGAGAGCCTTTACGCGCCGTTTCTCAGAGGTGTTTTTCTGAGCTGCGGCTCCGTTACCGACCCTCAGAAGGGCAATCATCTGGAGCTTATGGTAAGGCACAAGACGCTCGCCGAGAACCTTATGCATTTTATCGGTGAGGTAGAGGTGTTCTCCGTTAATCCCAAGGTCATTTCCCGAAAAGGCTCATACCTTGTATATATCAAGGGCAGCGACAATATATGTGACTTTCTCGGATTTATCGGCGCAGGTAATTCCGTAATGCGGATTATCGAGACGAGCGCTTATAAGGATATGATAAACGACCTCACTCGCCGTCAGAATTCGGAGCTTTCAAATATCAGAAAGCTTGCCGACGCGGCGGCAAAGCAGATTCGCGCCATAAATATCATCAAGGACCGCGACGGGCTTGATTCACTTCCCGAGGAGCTCAGAAGCCTATGCGAGCTTCGGCTTGAGAATCCCGAAATGTCGCTCAAGGAGCTTGCGGCGGAGCTGAAAATCTCCCGAAGCGGTGTTAACCACAGAATAGACAGGCTATATAAAATTGCCGATGAAAAAGGTGATAACAATGAATGAAAACTTAACTCTTGAACAGGCAAACGAAATGCTTGAGGTCAAGGTAAAAAAGCTCCAGGAGAGTGAGCTCAACTTCGACGAGTTCGTCAAAAACTACGAGGAAATCTGCGAGCTTCTCAACTTCTGCTATAAGAAAATCACGGTCTACGGCGACAGGATAAAGCAGGCCAACGATAAAATCGCGTGGATAAGCGAGGAGGGCAGCAGCAATGAATGATGTTTCCTTAGTTGAAAAATCTCTGTTTTCCTATATTCCCAAGAATGACGAATATATAAAAAAACTCTTTGACTCTATGCGCTACAGCGTCGAAGCGGGCGGAAAGCGTATCCGTCCCAGACTTGTGCTGGAGTTCTGCCGTCTTTGCGGCGGAGATATCGAAAAGGCACTGCCGTTTGCGTGCGCTGTGGAATATATTCACACATATTCGCTGATTCACGACGATTTGCCTTGTATGGACGACGACGATATGCGTCGCGGCAAACCGTCTAACCATAAAAAATTCGGAGAGGATATCGCGCTTCTCGCTGGCGACGCCTTGCAGAGCCTTGCGTTCGAGGTTATGTCTCTTGACTCAACCGTCGAAAAGGTCGGAGCCGACAGAGCCGTCCGCTGCATCTCTAAGCTCGCAGACTATTGCGGCGCAAAGGGAATGGTAGGCGGTCAGGTAATCGACCTCGAGAACGAAACAAAGGTCGCGACCTATGCCGAGGTTTCCGCGTGTGATAATCTCAAAACCGCGGCGCTTATTCAGGCTGCCTGTGCTATGGGAGCAATCTGCGCGGGAGCGGACAACGCAAAGGTAAAGCTCTGCGAGAGCTACGGCAAGGCTATCGGAATAGCCTTCCAGATTGTCGACGATATTCTCGATATAACCTCAACTGATGAGGTTCTGGGCAAGCCCGTAGGCTCCGACGAGGACAACAACAAGTCCACATACGTCAGCCTTTTCGGAATCGAAAAGTGCCGTGAAATGGTCGACGGACTTACCGATGAAGCGCTCAACACCTTGGACAAGCTCGGCGGCGATACAGAAGCCCTCAGGGAGCTGGCGCTCAACCTTGCAAAACGCAAAAACTAACAGATTAATGAAAGGAAGGATTATTTATGGATAATGAATTTAAAATCCTTTCTACAATTAAAAATCCTTCAAACCTGAGAAATCTCAGCGACGAAGAGCTCAAGGAACTTTGTGCGGAAATCCGTGAAAAGCTCATTGAGGTTGTGTCCGAAAACGGCGGTCATCTCGCGTCAAACCTCGGCATAGTCGAGCTCACGGTTATGCTTCACAAGAGCTTCAACTGCCCCAAGGACAGCATTGTCTGGGACGTGGGTCATCAGAGCTACGTTCACAAAATGCTGACGGGACGCTACGAGCAGATTGACACAATCCGTCAGAAGGACGGTCTGGCTGGCTTCCCGAAGCGCAGTGAAAGCGTTTACGACGCGTTTAACGCAGGTCACGCTTCAACCTCAATTTCTGCGGCTTACGGTATCGCGAGAGCCAAGGTGCTCAAGGGCGAAACCTCTTACACAATCGCGGTTATCGGCGACGGCTCGCTGACAGGCGGTCTTGCGTTTGAGGGGCTGAATAATGCCGGACGTTTCAAGAAGAACTTTATCGTTATTCTCAACGACAACAAAATGTCGATTTCCAACAACGTCGGCGGTCTTGCTATGCACCTTTCGCATATGCGTATCAAGCCCGCGTATATCAGAACGAAGCGCCGCACCGAAAAAATCCTTACCTACATACCGATTATCGGCAAGCTCTTCAAGAAGATTCTCAAGCGAAGCAAGTCAAAGATTAAGAATCTGATTTACAAGAATACGCTCTTTGACGCTCTCGGATATACATATATCGGACCTGTTGACGGTCACGACCTCGAGGAGCTCGACAATGCTCTGGCGCTCGCAAAGAAATGCAACGAGCCTGTGCTTGTTCACGTCGTTACAAAGAAGGGCAAGGGCTACGAGCCTGCCGAAACTCACCCCAAGGAGTTCCACGGAATCGGTAAATTTGATATTAATACGGGCGAGCCGCTTTCGAGCCATAAGGGCTTTTCTGCGGTTTTCGGAAAACAGATTTGCAATATGGCGGAAAAGGACAAGAAGATTGTCGCAATCACCGCCGCGATGACGCTGGGAACGGGTCTCTCGCATTTCTCGCACCTTTACAAGTCAAGGTTCTTTGACGTCGGTATCGCCGAGGAGCACGCTCTGACCTTTGCCTGCGGTCTCGCTTCAAAGGGTATTATTCCGTTCTTCGCGGTTTATTCCTCATTTTTGCAGAGAGGCTTTGACCAGCTTATCCACGACGCGGCTATCCAGAGCCTTCACGTCATTGTCGCGATTGACCGAGCGGGAATTGTCGGCAACGACGGAGAAACTCATCAGGGAACGTTCGACGTGAGTATGCTCAACACAATCCCGAACACCACAATCTTTTCACCCTGTTACTTCAACGAACTCAGGCATTCAATGAACGCGGCGGCGTATATGTGCGACGGACTTGTCGCTGTGCGTTATCCGCGCGGCGGCGAGCTGTACAGACCGTTTGACTACGACAACTACAGCATAGATTTTGACCTTTACGGCAACGAGCACGCGGGAATAACTCTCGTTACCTACGGCAGACTTTTCTCCTACGCGTGCAGAGCCAAGGAAAGGCTCAAAAAAGAAGGAATCGAAATCAACATCATCAAGCTTTGCCGTATCAAGCCGATTGACCCCAAGGCGGTCGAGCTTGCGTCGCTCAGTTCGCGCATTTTCTTCTTTGAGGAAAGTCTCGTTGCGGGCGGTATAGGCGAATCCTTCGGCTATGAGCTCAAAAAGACAGGTAAAAGCTTCTACTATAAAATTCACGGAATCAAAGACCGATTCGTCCGCCACGAAACGGTGCTCGAAGCCCTCGCGGAGCTCGAGCTCGACGACAGCGGAATGATGAGAATTATTAAGGACAATATATGAAAAAACGACTTGATATTCTTGTTTTCGAGCGTGGCTTCGCCGAAAGCAGAGAAAAGGCTAAGGCGCTGATTATGGCGGGAGAGGTTTTCGTCGATAATCAGAAGGCTGACAAGGCGGGACAGAGCTACGATGAAAACGCGAACATAGAGTTTCGCGGCAAGGCTCCCAAGTACGTCAGCCGAGGCGGTCTCAAGCTTGAAAAGGCAATCAACAATTTTAATATAGACCTCAAGGACAAAATCACAATGGATATCGGAGCTTCAACGGGCGGCTTCACCGACTGTATGCTTCAGAACGGCGCAAAGAAGGTTTATTCCATAGACGTCGGCTACGGTCAGCTCGCGTGGAAGCTCAGAACCGACGAGCGCGTCGTGAACCTCGAGAGAACCAATATGCGAAACGTAACCGAGGAGCTCGTCCCCGATAAGATTGATTTCTTCTCGATTGACGTAAGCTTCATCTCGCTCAAGCTTCTGCTTCCCGTTGCTAGAGAGCTCCTCTCCGATAACGCTCAGGCAGTCTGCCTTATCAAACCTCAGTTTGAAGCGGGACGCGATAAGGTCGGCAAAAAGGGCGTAGTCCGCGACCCCGCGGTTCACGCCGAGGTTGTCAGCTCGATTTATGACTTCTGTCTCGGGAACGGCTACAGCGTTCTGAATCTCGATTATTCCCCGATAAAAGGACCCGAGGGAAATATCGAGTACCTCATACATCTTGAAAAATCCGACGCCCCGAAATCCTTTACCGAGGTGTCGCCGACAGAGCTTGTCAAGAGCTCTCACGAAGCATTGGATAAGTAGTTATGAAAATAGCGTTAATTGTAAACACAAGCAAAGAAAAGGCGATTTCCTGCGCCTATAATATTGCGACTCTGCTGCAAAAGCAGGGCGCCGAGCTGATAGCGTTGAAGGAGCACCAGATTTTTGACGCGGATTTGGAATCCGCCCAGAACTACAGCTCGCTGTTTGAGAAATGTGACCTCGCCGTTACGGTCGGCGGCGACGGCACGATTATTCACTCGGCAAAGTACGCCGCAAAGGCTGACAAGCCGATGATAGGCGTAAACGTCGGCAGATTGGGTTTTGCCGCCGAGGTTGAGCCCGACAACATCGAGGATTTGAACAGGCTCCTTATCGGCGATTATTCCGTCCAGAAGCGAATGCTCCTCGACGTTACCGTCCGTGATAAGGACGGCAGGGAGAAAACCTACCTCGCCGTAAATGAAGCGAACATCGCCCGAGGTCAGCTTTCCAGAATGATTGATATCTCGGTATCGCTCGATAACTCGCCGATTTCCTCATACCACGCCGACGGACTGCTTTTTTCAACTCCCACAGGCTCCACGGCTTACGCGCTTTCCGCGGGCGGTCCCGTTATCTATCCCGAAATGAAGTGTATTCTGCTCACGCCCGTGTGTCCTCACTCGCTGATTTCACGCTCGGTTGTGTTCGGCAGCAACGCGGTTCTGACCGCGAGAATCAAGCTCAACGATTCAATCCCTGCGGTGCTTTCAATCGACGGCGAACGCAATATAAGCATAACCCCCGACGATTTTATCACTATAAAGAAGTCAGATAAGAGCCTCAAGCTCATCACGCTTTACGACCGAAACTTCTACCAACTTCTCAACGAAAAACTAAAGGAGAGAAAATCCTGATGAAAACCAGAAGACAAGCTACTATTTTAGACCTTATAAATGAATATCCCATCGAAACTCAGGAGGAGCTTCTCTACCGCCTAAAGGAAAACGGCTTTAACGTAACACAGGCGACCGTTTCCCGCGATATCAAGGAGCTTCGTCTTTTAAAGTCGCTTTCAGGCGACGGCAAGTATCGCTACACCTCGATTTCGAACAGCGTAATAGACGCCCAGAGCAACATCAACGGATTTTTCAACAGCTCCGTGATTTCGGTCAAAGCCGCTCAGAATATGGTTGTTATCAAGACACTTGCGGGTATGGCTAACGCTATCTGTGCTTCCATAGATTCTATGGACTTGAAGGGTATTATCGGAACTCTGGCGGGCGACGATACAATTTTCATTGTCTGCGCCGATAACAACGCGGCGGAAAAGCTGACGTTTGATTTAAAAAAACATCTCTAAAGGATAAGTTATGTTAAATTCTCTTTACATAGAAAACATCGCGGTTATCGAAAAAACCGAGGTCGAGTTTTACTCGGGTCTGAACATACTGACAGGTGAGACAGGCGCGGGTAAAAGTATCGTAATAGACGCTATCAACGCCGTTCTCGGTCAGAGGGCAAGCAAGGAGCTGATTCGTTCGGGTGAACAGTCGGCTACTGTTTTTGCGTCATTTTCCGATATCAACGACATTGTAAAACAGAAGCTCGAGGAAAACGGCTATCCCGTCGATGACGAGCTGGTTCTGAGCAGAACTCTGTCGCTTTCGGGCAAGAACACCTGCAGGGTAAACGGCAGACCCGCGAATGTGTCTCTGCTCAAGGAGCTCGGACTGAACCTTATCAACATTCACGGTCAGCACGAGAGCTACGAGCTGTTTTCTCCCGATACTCATATCACATATATAGATAATCTCGCAAACAATCAGGAACTGCTCGAAGAGTATAAGGAGAAGTTTTCCGAGTACAGGAAACTCAAAAAGGAGCTCAGGGATTTTCTGAACTCCGAGACCGACCGTGAAAGGAGAATTGATATTCTGTCCTATCAGGTCGAGGAGCTTGAAAACGCCGACATCACCGAGGGTGAGACAGAAGCGCTCACCGAGGAACGCCGCGTCCTTATGAATGCCGAAAAAACTGTAGCCTCACTCCATAAAGCGAAATCGCTTCTTGAGGGTATGGGCTCGGACGGCGCGCTCGATATTCTCGACGACGCGGTTACTGCTCTCGGTAAGGCGGTAGATATGAACCCCGCCGTTGAGCCTGTTTTCACACGTCTCAATGATTTGTATTATGAGGCAAGGGATATCAACAACGATATCTCAGAAGCAATTGATGACAGCGAGGAAAACCCGATTCGTCTTGAAGAAATCGAGGAACGCCTTGACTTGTTAAACAAGCTCAGCCGCAAGTACGGCGGCACCGAAGCTGAAATGCTCGAATTCCTCGAGAACGCGAGAGCTGAGCTCAAAACTCTGACCGACTTTGAAGCCAACGCCGAAGCTCTCAGCGAAAGGGTAGACGAAGCCGAGCAAAAGGCAAAAGCCCTCGCTGATAAGCTCACGGCTTCCAGAGATAAGGCTTCGACTGATTTTGAAAAGCGCGTAAAGGACGAAATGACATTCCTCAATATGCCCAACGTCGAGCTTATTGTAAAGCGTGAAATCTGCGCGCTCAAAGAGGACGGTCAGGATATCATTGAGCTATTGATTTCCGCAAACCCGGGCGAAGCTCCCAAGCCCGTGGCTAAAATCGCGTCAGGCGGTGAGCTTTCCCGTATGATGCTCGCGATTAAAACGGTTTTGGCTTCTGCCGACGTTATAGATACTCTCATTTTTGACGAGGTTGACACAGGTGTTTCGGGCTCAGCCGCTCAGAAGGTCGGCTTGAAGCTCAAGGAGGTTTCTGCTTCCCGTCAGGTGCTCTGCGTTACACATCAGGCTCAGATTGCCGCGCTCGCAGACAGCCACTTCCTGATAAAGAAGAACGTCTCCGACGGCAGGACATATACTGAGATATCTCTGCTTAACTACGACGGCAGGCTCAGAGAGCTTGCGCGTATTCTTGACGGTGTAAACGTCACCGATACTGCTCTGGCTCACGCCGAGCGTCTTATGAATTATAATGAAGGATAATCTGTTTAAGGATATATTATGAAAGAATGGTCAGTTGCAAAACTGAATAAGGAAAACGCAGGCAGAATTTCCGAGGAATACGGACTTCCCGCGATTGTCGCTATGCTCCTTGACGTAAGAGGACTGTCGGACGATATCGAGAGCTTTGTTTCCGACGAAGCTTTTATCGACGACCCCTTTGAAATCAAGGATATGGACAAGGCGGTTGAGCGCATAAAGCTTGCCATAGATAACGGCGAGAAAATCTGCGTTTACGGTGATTTTGACGCTGACGGCGTTTCCGCCACGGCTCTGCTTTATTCGTACCTTGAAACGGTCGGAGCCGATGTCTGTTACTATATTCCCGAACGCGAATCCGAAGGCTACGGAATGAATAAAGCGGCGGTGGATATTATAAACAATATGGGCGTAGCCCTGATTGTCACAGTCGATACGGGAATTTCAGCGGTCGAGGAAATCGCTTACGCGAACTCGCTCGGAATTGATACGGTAGTCACAGACCATCACGTTGTCGGCAAAACCTTGCCCGACGCGGCAGCGGTTGTCGACTTGCACCGTCCGGACTGCAACAGCAGATTCAAGCTGATTTCGGGCGTTGGAGTTGCGTTCAAGCTTGTTATGGCTATCGAGGGCGAATACGCCGATGTCGATATGCTTCTTGATAACTACGCCGACTTGGTTTGTATAGGTACAATCGGCGATATTGTGGAGCTCAGGGACGAGAACCGCGTCTTTGTAAAGCGCGGTCTTATGAGCATAAACAACGGCGACAGAGCGGGTATCAGAGCTCTGTGTGAAGCCTCGGGCTACAAGGATAAGCCTGTGAACGCAGGAAATATCAGCTTTACTCTTGTTCCCAGAATCAACGCTGTAGGCCGTCTCGGTCAGTCAAAGGACAGCGTTTCACTGCTCCTCACCGAGGATTACGAAAAAGCTCTTGAAATCGCGCACAAGCTCTCGGACGATAACGCCGAGCGGCAGCGGATTGAGAGACAGATTCTCGAGGAAATCAACACAATTACCGCAAGAAATCCCGCAATTGTCCAGGATAGGGTTATCGTCATTGACGGCGAGAACTGGAAGAAGGGTGTAGTCGGCATAGTAAGCTCCAGAGTTAAGGAGTATTACGGCAAGCCTTGTATCGTTATTTCAAGAGACGGAGAGGAAGCGAGCGGTTCGGGCAGAAGCGTAGAGGGCTTTGATTTATGGGAAGCCGTCAACTCCTGTTCCGATATTCTCACACACTTCGGCGGTCACACAATGGCGTGCGGACTCGGGCTCGGAAGCTTTGATATCGAAGCTTTCAGAGAGCGTATCAACGAGTACGCGGCGACCGTTTCAATGCCTGTTCCGAAGCTGAAAATTGACTGCAAGCTCAATCCTCTCGCGTTGTCTGTAGATGTTGCAAAGAGCCTTTATATCCTTGAACCTTACGGTTCGGGAAATCCTTCTCCCGTATTTATGCTCTCGGATTTGCAGATTACGTCGATTCAGCCTGTCAAGAACAACACACATCTCCGCATAACCTTTATGAAAAGCGGCAGATACATCAATGCTATGAAGTTTAAGGCGAGCACCCAGACCTTTGCCTATAAGGTGGGCGACAAGGTCGATATCGCCGTTTCGCTCGATGTTAACGAGTACAGAGGGGAAGAGAGCCTATCGATTTTCATCAGAGATATCAGGTTCTCCGATACCGATAACCTCAGGTATATAAAAAGCCAGAGGCTGTTTGATTCATTCTGCAAGGGTGAAGTCCTCAGCCGTGAGGAGCTTGTCTCCATTATTCCGACAAGGACAATGTTCGCCGTTGTATTCCGTTATCTGAAGGGTCTCAAAAACCGCGACAATCTCCACCCCGAGGTTATTCTCCATGAGCTCAATGACGCGGTTTCGATGGGACAGCTCAGAGTTATTTTCGAGGCGCTCAACGACCTCGGAGTTATTGCGATTTACGAGGATATGAAACGCCTTTCCGTCAAAATGCTCGACAAAGGTCAGAAGGTAAATATCCCCGACGCAGCTATCATAAAACGATTAAAGGAGGTGTATTCCAATGAGTAAGTACGACGAAGTAGCTCACTATCAGGATTTTCAGGATTTGCTTAACATAATCAAGAAGAGCGGCAACAACTACGACACCAGAAAAATCCAGAAAGCCTACAACATAGCCGACAAGGCTCACGGCGACCAGCGCAGAATCTCGGGTATTCCGTTTATTCTTCACCCGACGTCCGTCGCCTGTATCATCGCCCAGTGGGGAATGGATACCGACAGTATTCTTTCGGCGCTGCTTCACGACGTTGTCGAGGACACGGAATACACCCTTGATTATATCCGCAAGGAATTCGGCAAGGACGTCGCGAACATCGTAGACGGCGTTACCAAGATTTCGAAGATTAAGCTCTATTCACGCGAGGAGCAGCAGGCTGAGAACGTACGCAAAATGCTTATCGCGATGTCGAACGATATCCGCGTAATCATCGTAAAGCTTGCCGACAGAATCCACAATATGCGCACAATTGAGTGTATGCCCGAGCAGAAGCGCCGCGACAAATCGCGTGAGAATATGGAGGTTTTTGCTCCCATAGCTCACCGTCTCGGTATGAAAGCCGTCAAGGAAGAGCTCGAGGATTTATCGCTCCGCTATCTTGACCCGATAGGCTACAACGAGATTGAACAGGCTTTGTTGCTCCGTGAGGACGATAGAGAGAAGTTCATTGAGCGCAAGAAAAAGGAAATCATCAAAGCGTCCAAGATGAAGCACGACAAAATCACCGTGTACGGACGCGTTAAAAGCATAAACAGTATCTACAAAAAGACCATAGTCCGAGGCAAGACAATCGACCAGATTTATGATGTTTTCGCGCTGAGAATCATCGTCGATGAGATTAAGGACTGCTACAACCTTCTCGGCGTTATCCACGACCTCTACAAGCCGATTCCGAACCGCTTTAAGGACTATATCTCCACACCGAAGCCTAATATGTACCAGTCGCTCCACACCACGGTTATCGACAGCGACGGCATTCCGTTTGAGGTTCAGATAAGAACGTGGGAAATGCACAACACCGCCGAGAACGGAATCGCGGCGCACTGGAAGTACAAGCTCGGCTTCACGCGAATTGTCAACAACAAAAAGGCTAAGGAGCTCGACGAAAACATCAACCGTATCAAGGACGTGCTCGCGGCTCAGATTGACACCGACGACTCAACCGATATCATCCGCAATATCCGAAACGACTTTGACCAGAACGAGGTTTACGTGTTCTCTCCTAAGGGCGACGTTTTCAACCTCCCCGCGGGCTCCACGGCTATCGACCTTGCGTATCTGATTCACACCGAGGTTGGTCATCATATGGTCGGCGCCAAGGTTGACAAGAGGATTGTTCCGATTGATTACAAGCTCAACACTGGCGAAATCTGCGAAATTCTGACCCAGAAGGACAGCCACCCAAGACGTGACTGGCTCGATATCTGCAAGACCTCGTCAGCGCGTTCCAAAATCCGTCAGTGGTTCAAGAAGGAAAAGCGCGAGGACAACATCGTCGAGGGTAAGATGATGCTCGAGCGAGAGCTCAAGCGCAGTAATATTTCCCTGAACGACGAAGAGCTCGAGCGTCTCTTGCAGTTTATGCTCAAGAAGAACAAGTTCAACACGGTCGAGGATTTGTACGCCTCTGTCGGCTACGGCGGAATCCAGCTCTGGAAGGTTATGCCCCGAATCCGTGAGGAGTATAACGCAATCTTCAAGGAAGATAACGACGAAGAACCCGTTATCGTCAATCCCACACCGCCTCGGCGCAAGAGAATCAGCTCGGGCGTTATCGTTGAGGGTATGGAGGACTGTCTCATCAAGTTCTCGCACTGCTGTAACCCCTTGCCCGGCGACGATATCATCGGCTATATCACACGCGGCTACGGTGTGTCAATCCACAAGCGAAACTGTCCCAACGTTCCCAAGGATATCTCAACCGCAGAGGAGCCCGAGCGCTATGTGAAGGTTTACTGGGAGGACGATATCAAGGATAATTTCCGCGCAAATCTCGAGATTATCTGCAAGGACAGAACGGGAATTCTCGCGGACGTTACAATCGCGCTTTCCTCAATGCGAATCTTTATCCATTCGCTCAATACGCGTCCTATTAACAGCGACCAGGCGATTATCTCGGCGACAATCGACGTCGTCAGCAGAGAGCACCTTGACACGGTTATGAAGCGCATCGGTCAGATAAAGGACATTGTTTCGATAAACAGATTTTAGAGGTAATTTATGAGAGTAGTATTACAGCTGACGAGCTTCTGCAAGGTCGATATTGACGGCAGAACCACGGCTGACATAGACAAAGGCTTTCTCCTGCTTTTGGGAGTTAAAAACGGCGACACCGAAAACGACGCGATAAAGCTCGCGAATAAGATTTCGGGTCTACGTATCTTCAATGACGAAAACGACAAGATGAACCTGTCGCTCGCGGATGTGGGCGGCAAGGTTGTTGTCGTGTCAAACTTCACGCTATACGCCGACTGCTCGCACGGTCGCCGTCCGAGCTTTATAGGCGCGGCAAGACCCGAGGTCAGCGAACCGCTTTACGAGTTTTTCTGCGAAAAGCTCAGAGAAAAGGGAGTAGAAGTTCAGACAGGTGAGTTCGGAGCCGATATGAAGGTCAGCCTTCTCAATGACGGTCCTGTAACGCTTGTTATTGATTCGGAGGATTTGAAATGATTGATATTAAGGTACTGCCCGTCGGTCCCATTATGACAAACTGCTATATCCTCACCGACGAAAAGGCGGGAGTTATCGCGGTTGTTGACCCGGGCGGAAAGAGCGAAACGCTTCTGGATTATCTGGATAATTCTGATATAGAATTAAAATATGTAATTCTCACTCACGGTCATTATGACCATATCGGCTATGCAAATCAGCTCGCAAAGCGTTACAACGCGCAGATTGTCTGCGGAAGGCTCACCAACGAGTTCTTGTGCGATAACGAGCTCAACCACTCCGCATATCATCCCGATATTCCTGATATAGAGCCGTTCAAGGGCGATATTCTGCTCTCTGACGGAGACACCTTCAAGCTCGGTGACACCGAGATTAAGTACATTTCAACCCCCGGTCATACCAAGGATTCGGGCTGCTATATCTTCGATAATATGATTATTGCGGGAGATACTCTTTTCCGTGAGAGCTACGGCAGAACCGACCTTCCCACAGGCAACGATTACGAGATGATAAGCTCGCTGAAAAGGCTCAAAAACCTCGACGGCGAATATAACATCCTGTCGGGTCACGGTATGGCGTCAACTCTCAATCACGAGAGAATGTATAACCCCTTGATGAGCAGACTATGAATCTATATATAATCAATCACAGCTTTCACTACGAGCTCGAAAATCTGACGCGACTGTTTTATCCCAACGAAAAGATAACCGTCATCAAGTCAGACGAACCCCCTCAGACTCCGTACATTATTACGTCCGTTTCGGACATGCTGTACGTCGAGGTGAAGATAGGGGAGTTTGAGGAAAAAGCAAGTTCCGAGCTCAGCGACGACGAAGAAAGCGAGCGTATGCTCTGTGAAATGCTCTACAAAATTCTGACGAAGGTCACAGGTGTAACTCCGCCCTGGGGTATGATAACAGGCGTTCGTCCCGTCAAGCTTTACCGAAATCTCAAGGAGAATGAGGGAGAGGAAAACGCCGATAAATACTACACGGAAAAGCTTTTTGTAAGCGACGAAAAGCTCAGACTGGCAAAGACCACAGAGATAATAGAGAAGAGGATAATCGACCTCTCCGTCGCCAGGTCGTTCAGCCTGTATCTATCGGTTCCGTTTTGTCCCTCAAGGTGTCGTTACTGCTCCTTTGTGCAGAGCTCGACCGAGCGCTCCAAGCACCTCATAGAGCCGTATACAGAGCTCTTATGCGAGGAAATAAAGCGCACGGCAGAGATAGCCTCAGACCTCGGCTTAAGGCTCGAAACAGTCTATATGGGCGGCGGAACGCCGACAACGCTGTCTCCTGAACAGCTTGACCGAGTGCTCTCAACCGTGAACCAAAGCTTTGACGTTTCACATCTCAGAGAATTTACGGTCGAAGCTGGTCGTCCCGATACAATAACCGCCGATAAGCTTTATTCTATAAAAGAAAATAACGCCGACAGGATTTCTATAAATCCCCAGACCCTGTCGGATTCCGTGCTTGAGGCCGTCGGTCGCCGTCATACTACCGAGGATTTCCTCAAATCGTATGAGCTGGCTCAAAAAATCGGCTTCAAGAGCATTAACACCGACCTAATCGCGGGACTTCCGACTGATACGGTCGAGAGCTTCAAAAACTCAATTGACGGGATAATCAAGCTCGACCCCGAGTGTATCACCGTTCACACGCTCTCGATGAAGCGCAGCGCGACGCTCACAATGGACGGCACCTCAATCGACAGAAACGACGCTGTAAACACCGCTCAAATGCTTTCCTACGCTTCAAAGCGGCTTCTTGAAAGCGAATATCTGCCGTATTATCTTTACCGTCAGAGCCGAATGGTCGGCAATCTCGAGAACACGGGCTGGTCAAAGCAGGGCTTCGAGAGCCTCTATAACATCTACGTTATGGACGAAACACACACGATTCTCGGCTGCGGCGCGGGAGCTGTTACGAAGCTCAAGCGCTTCGGCACCACATATCTCGAGCGTATATTCAATTTCAAATACCCATATGAATATATAGACCGATTTGATGAAATGCTCGGCAGAAAACGCGGTATATATGCATTTTATGAAAAATATGGATTGAATTTTTAGTACCTCGGTGCTAAAATACAAATAATAATTTATGAAAGGAAGTTTTACTATGGCAATTTTTGACGATGTAGTAGTAAACGCAAAATCCGCTGCGGCGGCAGTCAGCAAAAAGGCAGGAGAAATCTACGATTTATCCAAGCTCAGAATTTCACTCGCGAGCCTTCGCTCTGAGCTTAACAAGCAGTATCAGGTACTCGGCGAGGCAGTTTTCAACAGCGAGCCCGAGGAAGAGGTTGCTGCAATCAAGCAGAATATCGCTGATGTAAAGCAGAATATCGAGGATATCGAGAAGGTTCTCGCTTCCGTCCGTAATGTAGTCAAGTGCCCCAACTGCGGCGAAAAGCTCGCAAAGAACGCTCAGTTCTGCTATATCTGCGGCGCTCCCGTTCCCACAGAGCCCGCTCCCAGCTGCAAAAAGTGCGGCGCAGAGCTCGTAAGCGGAGCTGCTTTCTGCTATAAGTGCGGCGAGCCCGTAGCAGCAGAAGAAAACGCTGAATAATAACGGGTGATCTCTTTTGGCTAAAAAGAAATATAACGCGATAGAAACCGCCAAGAGCGACGCGTCACAGACATTTCTGAAGGGCGCGGCTGTCCTGACTGTCAGTATGATAGTCGTCAAGATGTTCGGATTTATTGACAAAATTCTGCTCAGTAATCTGTTCAGCTTTTTCGGAGACAGCTTCGCCGCCTTCGGAACGGGACTTTATAACAACGCTTATGAAATTTATATCCCGATTTTCACCGTCGCCACGGCAGGTTTTCCTATCGCGATTTCAAGAATGATTTCCGAGAGCATAACCGAAAAGCGCTACAAGGACGTCAAGCAGATTTACAAGGTCAGTATCCCGTTCTTTGTTGTAATGGGTACGGTTTGCTGTCTTGTTATGGTTTTCGGCAGCTTTTTCTACGTACAGACTATCCAGTCTCCGTACTCGATTTACGCTATGCTTATGCTCTCGCCTTCGATTCTCGTAGGCTGCTTTGTGTCGATTTACCGAGGATATTTCGAAGGACAGAGAAATATGGTACCCACGGCTGTTTCCGAGATTTTCGAGGCTGCGGGCAAGCTCGTTTTCGGTCTTTTGATTGCGTTTATTATCCTCAAGGTCGGCAAGTCTGAGTACGATTCGTCGGGAACCGTGTTCGGTCTCACCTTTGCAAAGGGAGCCGAAAATGAAGCGTACAATACCATTATGGCGTTCTCCGTCGCGGGAGCTATTGCGGGTATTGTACTGGGCAGCGTGGTAGCCCTCGTGTACCTTTTCTTCCGTTACAGAATCGGCGGAGACGGTATTCCCGAGGAGTATTATAATAACGCAATCGACGCCAAGACCAAGAAGGAGACCTTCTTCCTTATGGTGAAGCTCGCTATTCCGATTGGTCTTACGGCGCTTGTAATGAATATAGGTACGTTCTTTGATTCGCTGATTATTCAGAACGTGCTCCATTCTCTTGCGCTTTCCGACGGTAAGGAGATAATTAATCAGTACAAAGGGCTCGGAGTTGACCTCTCGGAAACTCTGCCCAAGGACGTTAACA
Source organism: uncultured Eubacteriales bacterium (assembly GCA_900315785.1). GTDB lineage: Bacteria > Bacillota > Clostridia > Oscillospirales > Acutalibacteraceae > Ruminococcoides. The sequence continues at coordinate 69,318 of ONAL01000002.1, read as the reverse complement.
AGATAACTCTCCATACAACCCTCTGGGGCTGCTACGGAGCGGCTACGCCGCTTATGCAGCTCGTTACCGCGGTTACTCAGGTGTTCGGAACCTCGGCGATGCCCAACGTCGCCAGCGCGTGGACAAAGGGAGACAGACGGGAGCTCAAGACCTCTATCGAGACGGTTCTCAGGCTCACAACGCTCTTTGCTCTGCCCGCGTCTCTGGGACTTGTCGCGCTCGCGAATCCGATTATGGATATCGTTTACGTCAGCGACACTCAGGCGATTATCGGCGCTCAGGTGCTCAAGGTTATGGGCTTTGCGGCTCTCGTTGTCGCGTGTCTCACACCTCTGTGCTCAATGCTCCAGGGTATCGGCAGAGTTGATTTGCCGCTGAAGCTTTTCTGCGTCGGTATCATAATCAAGGTTGTCAGCACCTTCCTGTTTGTACGAATTCCGTCCGTGAATATTCAGGGCGGTTCCGTAGGTACCCTAGTGTCTCACTTGTTTATGCTTGTGGCGGCGATGTACCTGCTGGTGAAGCATTCGGGAGTAATGCCGAACTTTGTTTCCACCGTCATAAAACCCGCTGTAGCGGCGGTTCTGAGCGCTGTGGGAGCTTATTTCGGCTTCAAGCTTTTCTCAATGTTTGCGCCGCTTCTGGTAGCTACGGCGTTATCAATTTTACTTGCGGGAATTATATATGTTACATTCTTGTTAATTTTAAAAACATTTACCCGAAATGAGCTTAAATTTATCCCAAAAGGTGAAAAAATTGTAACTATACTTGAAAAATACAACCTTATAGGGTAAAATATCAATGCTGATGCGATTTCAGCCCATAAAAGGGGGATATAAACTTGGATTTTCTTAACAAGGATTTTTACACATTTGAGGATCTTGTCGAGATAATGAAGTTTCTCAGAGCCCCTGACGGCTGTCCGTGGGACAAGGTTCAGACGCACGAGAGTATCAGGTCTAACCTTATCGAGGAAACCTACGAGGTTATCGAGGCTATCGATACCAAGGACGATGAGCTGATGAAAGAGGAGCTCGGCGACGTGCTCCTGCAGGTTGTGTTCCACAGCGAAATGGCGGCTGAGGATAACGCCTTCGATATAAACGACGTTATCAACGACTTGTGCCGCAAGCTTGTGGTTCGTCATCCTCACGTTTTCGGCGACGTCAAGGCGGATAACTCCGACGAGGCTTTAAAGAGCTGGGACGACGTCAAGATGAAAACAAAATCGCAGAGGAAACAGAGCGAGGCTATGCTCAGCGTTTCCAGGGCGCTTCCGTCACTGATGAGAGCGACCAAGATTCAGCAGAAGGCAGCCAAGGTAGGCTTTGACTGGAACGACGCGGACGAGGCTTTGCCCAAGGTTTCCGAGGAGCTCTCAGAGCTTAAGGAAGCGATGGGAGAGAAGGACGAGGCTCACATCTGTGAGGAGCTCGGCGATTTGCTCTTCGCGGTCGTCAATGTCTCAAGGCTCTTGAAGGTTGACAGCGAAAAGGCTCTTTATGACGCCTGCGACAAGTTCACCTCAAGGTTTTCGGCTGTCGAGGATTTGGCTCAGAAGCGCGGTATTGATATGAAATCCGCGTCACTTAACGAACTTAATTCCCTTTGGGATGAAGTTAAAAATAAATAATGGAGGAATTCAAATTATGAACAAGACAGAATTAATTGCTGCTGTTGCAGACGCAACAGGTATTTCCAAGAAGGATGCAGAGAAGGCAGTAACAGCTACTGTTGACACAATCGTAGAAGCAATCGCTAACGGCGATAAGGTACAGCTCGTAGGCTTTGGTACATTTGAGCAGCGTCAGAGAAACGCTCGCACAGGTGTAGATCCCAGAACAGGCAACAAGATTGAGATTGCTGCTTCTAAGGTTCCCGCTTTCAAGGCCGGCAAGGCTTTCAAGGACGCTGTAAACAAGTAATTTATTTGCGACCGATGAGCTGTCCGAAAGGACAGCTCTTTTGCTTTACAGGAGTAATTATGAGACTTGATAAGTATTTAAAGGTTTCGCGCGTAATCAAGCGCCGAACCGTAGCAAACGAAGCCTGCGACGCGGGACGCGTGCTGGTAAACGGTAACGTCGCAAGGGCTTCATACGCCGTCAAGGTCGGCGATATAATCGAGATTTCTTTCGGAACGCGTCAACTCAAAATCAAGGTCGTTTCCGTTAACGAACACGCGACCAAGGACACAGCCGCCGATATGTATGAAACGGCGACATAAAAATCAAATGCTCTCCATATAATTATTTAGAAATATATGGAGGGTGTTTTTATGTCGGAAAACTTTCAGAAGCCTCACAGCCTGAGCCTTGACAACAGAAAGAAGCTGTCCCTGACGGGTGTGGAGGATGTACCGGGCTTCAACGAGGAAACCGTGAACGCGGTCACATCTCTCGGAACACTGGTGATAAGGGGATTTGCGCTTCATATCGATAAGCTTGACCTCGATACGGGCGAGGTGGAAATCAGCGGAAACATAAACTCTGTCCAGTACACGGACACAAAGCGCAACAAATCCTTTATGCAAAGGCTGCTGTCATAATGGAATTTACTCTGCTTGAGCTTGTCAGAGCGTTTTTGTTCTCGCTGCTGCTCGGAGTTTTCGCCGCGGTTTTGTATGAGCCGATAAGGCTTTTGCATATGCTCGGGCTTAACTCGTCAAAATGGTATTTGTTTTTTGATACCTTGTTTATGATTATCTGCGCGTTTCTGACGTTTTTCTATTCGCTGATTATGCTTGAAGGAAGCGTCAGGTTTTTTGTGATTTTTGGCGAGGGGATAGGCTTTCTCGCGTTTTATTTTACACTTCGTCCTCTGCTGAACAGAATTTATGCACCGTTAATAAAAATTTTTAAATTTTTTGTTGAAAAGCTCTTGAAATTCGCCCGTCGACTATTGTATAATGTTATCAATATAAGTAGAAGTGTATGTACTCACATTTGTGGTTTTATAAAAAGCAAGGTAATTGTTTATGGAAGAAAAAAAGAAAGTACAGTCCCGCGAAGAAAACGCGGCAAATATAAAAGAAGTAAGCCCGAAAAAACGAAAGCGTAACAAGAAGTTCCTTATTCTTTACGTTGCGGCATTTGCTTTTCTGGTGTACGCTTCTTATACAATCATCAGTCAGAGTGTCGAGATTAACTCAAAGCGCGATCAGCTCAAGAACCTTAAACATGAAATCGAGATTGTCGAGATTGAAAACGAATATCTCGAGGAGGTCAAGAACTACACAGGCGACGACCTGAGCGATTACATTGAGAACATTGCGCGCGAGGATCTCGATTACGTAAAGAACGGAGAGAGGGTATTTATCAATATCTCCGGGGACTAGAAAATGGGGCATGGAATGAAAATTGAAGTAAATCAGATTGTTGAGGGTAAGGTTACCGGAATTACAAAGTTCGGAGCCTTTGTTGAGCTGTCCGAAGGCGTTACGGGTATGGTACATATATCCGAGGTGTCTCAGTCGTACGTCAACGATATTAACGAATTCTTAAAGGTCGGCGACGTCGTCAAGGCAAAGGTGCTTTCCTGTGAGAAGGGCAAAATTGCGCTTTCTATCAAGCAGACTCAGCCAAAGGTTGAACGCCCGCAGCGTTCTTCAAAGCCCAAGATGCGCAAGCTCTATAAGCCTGCTCCGCCTGTCACCAGCCCCGGTGACTTTGAATGGCAGAGCGCCAGAGCCGAGGCTCCCTCAAGCTTTGAGGATATGATGTCCTCGTTCAAGAAAACAAGCGAGGATAAAATCTCAGACCTTAAGCGTGCTTCGGGCGAAAGCCGAGGCTACAGCCGCAGAGGTCACGGAACGAAGAAATGATGAAGGGTCGGTTCTTTTGAACCGACTTTTTTGAAGTTATCTGATAAACAGGAGTAATTATGAACAATCTCACATTCGCGGCTCCCTGCATACTCGGTCTTGAGGGAATCTGTGCCAACGACCTGCGTTTTAACGGAATAGATTCCGCCACCGCCGAAAACGGCAGAGTAATATTTACAGGCGATTATTATACAATGGCAAAGGCGAATATCGTCTCACGCTACTGCGAGAGGATTCTTATCGTCCTTGCCGATTTTTACGCGACGGATTTTGAGGAGCTCTTTGATAACGTAGCAAAAATCGAATGGGAAAGCTTCCTTTCCGAAACCGACGCGTTTCCCGTTCAGGGGCGCTCGCTTGATTCGAAGCTCCGCTCTGTTTCCGATTGTCAGAAGATAATCAAAAAGGCGGTTGTAAAGAGACTTTCCTCAAAGTACAAGCTCGACTGGTTTGAGGAATCGGGAGCGGTACATCAGATTAGATTTCTCATTATGAGCGACAGAGTCAGAATTATGCTCGACACCTCGGGCGAAGGTCTCCACAAGCGCGGCTATCGTGCCGATTCAAACGACGCTCCGATTAAGGAAACTCTCGCTGCCGCTATGGTTGATTTGGCAAGAGTTCGTCCCAATCACTTTGTGGTAGACCCGATGTGCGGAAGCGGAACCTTGCTTATCGAAGCCGCTATGAAAGCGCTCAAAATTGCCCCGGGGCTTAACCGCAGCTTTGTCTCGGAAACCTGGTCTCAGGTTCCCGCTGACGCTTTCTCAAAGGCGAGGGAAGAGGCAAGGTCGATAATAAACCGTGACTGCACCTTCAAGGCTATAGGCTACGATATCGACGAGAACGCTCTCGCTGTTGCAAGGTCCAACGCAGAAAAGGCGGGAGTCGCCGACAGAATAGCTTTTATCAAGCGTGATATCAGAGATTTCGAGTTTGACAACGACTATGAGACGGTCATCTGCAATCCGCCTTACGGTGAGCGTCTGCTCGATATCGACGAAGCCGAGGAGCTCTACAGAGTTATGGGAGAGAAGTTCCGAAGGGAAAGAGGAAAGTACTACACGGTAATCACTCCCGACGACGATTTTGAGAAAGTTTTCGGCAGAAGAGCCGATAAACGCCGCAAGCTCTACAACGGCACGCTCAAATGTCAGGTTTATATGTATTTTAAGTAAATAATTATTACTATTCTATTGTATTTATGAATAATTTGTATTATAATGTAAAAGAATAAATAATCCCTTAGGAGGGTTTGATATGAGCAAAAAGAAAATTGCAGTTTTAACCAGCGGAGGCGACGCTCCCGGTATGAACGCCGCGGTAAGAGCGGTTGTACGTTCGGCAATTGCCAAGGGTATGGACGTTTACGGCGTATACAGAGGTTATAACGGTTTATTAAACGGAGACGTTGAGCAGATGAATCTGCGCTCTGTTTCCGATATTATCGGCAACGGCGGTACAGTTCTTTACACAGCACGTTCCGAGGAGTTCAAAACTCTTGAAGGACAGAAGAAGGCTGCCAAGCACTGTGAGGAGCTTGGTATCAGCGGCGTTGTAGTAATCGGCGGCGACGGTTCCTTCGCGGGCGCCAGAGCGCTTACAAACGCGGGCATCAACTGCATCGGCGTTCCCGGAACAATCGATAACGATATCGCTTGCTCCGAGTACACAATCGGCTTTGATACAGCTATGAACACAGCTATCCAGATGATTGACCGTATCCGTGATACAGCTCAGTCTCACGACCGCTGCTCAATCGTTGAGGTTATGGGCAGACGCTGCGGCGATATCGCTTTACAGGTTGGTATCTCCTGCGGTGCTACGGCTATTCTCGTTCCCGAAATGCCCTACAACATCGAGACCGATATCATCGACCGTATCGTTGATACTCAGAAAACAGGCAAGCAGCACTTTATCATCGTTGTAGCCGAGGGCGTCGGCGGTGTTGTTGACCTTGCAAAGTATGTTGAGAGAAGACTCGGTATCGAGACCAGAGCTACAATCCTCGGTCACGTACAGCGCGGCGGTTCTCCCACTGTCAGAGACAGAGTTGTCGCTTCACTTATGGGTCACAAGGCTGTTGACCTGCTCGCAGAGGGCAAGGGCAATCGTGTCGTAGCTATGAAGAACGGCGAAATCGTTGATTTCGATATCACTGAGGCGCTTGATATGCCCAGAGTATTCGACGAGAAGCTCTACAACATTGCTAAGACTATTTCTATCTGATATAATTATTTAAAAGATTCGGAGACTGTCACCTCGGCAGTCTCTTTTATCTAAGAGGTTATTGATGCAGGACATCTTATATTTTGGGTTTACATTTGAAAAATTTGATATTCTCGATTTTACCGACGATTTTCTCTCGGGCGTGAGGGCAAACTATTTTAACAGCAGCTTTGAGCCTCAGTCCAACAGGTGCGTACAGTATCTGGGAGATAACGAGTATTTCTTTATCTATAACATGGTAAAGGGAAAGCCGCTGAGCTGGAAAATCAGCAAGAACGGCGAGGTCACCCAAAAGGCGGAGAGCGTCGACGGCAACACCTACCGTGTAAATTGTTACAATAAAAGCGGAAGGATTTTCAAGCGCGTCTATTTTGACCTGGAGCACAACTGGCTCAAGACAGAGTATTTCGACAAGGACAGCGCATACCCCGAGTACGTACTTTCTCCGAGCTTTATCGATGATAAGCCCGTCATTCTAAAGGAGCACAACGCTCCCGACGCGAAGGTGGAATCGTATCTTTATCCCAAGCACGAAATGCCCGACGACGGAGATTATTCCGCACTCGCGTTCTGTGATACAGGCTTTGTGTATTTCAACACCGTTCCCAACGATGTTTTTATCTCAAAGACGGTTATTAAGGATTCGTCCGTGAGCAATCTCGGCGGTTTCAATTTTGACTCGGTCGACTTTAATCTCACACGAAATCTCAACACAACCTTTGATATAACCACCGCAGAATACCTCACGGAGGAAAACGGCGACCCGATTCATATTGATACGAACGAGCCGTTCAATCAGGTTCAGGAGACCGAGGTCCCCGTTTCCGAGCTTGAACCCGAGGTTGAGCTGTTTAACGAGGACGCTTCCGTTCCCGACAAGGTTATCGAAAGCGCAGGCGAGGGCTACCGCTATTACGGCTCAATAGTTGACGGCAAGCGCGAGGGCAACGGCAGAACCGTAACTCCCGAGGGAATCACTGCCTACGAGGGCGGATACAGGCTCGACAAGCGCCACGGCTTCGGCGTGTTCTATTATAAGGACGGTCGAATCAACTATGTCGGCGACTGGAAGGAGAATTTTCGAAACGGCTTCGGCGTCGGCTTTAGAGGCTCAGACGGCTCGGCACATATCGGAAAATGGGACAAGAACTCTCCCGACGGTATCGGCGCAAGGTTTGACGAGGACGGCAACTTTATCTTCCTCGGCACTTACCGCGACGGAAAGAAGGAGGGCAAGGGCATAACCCTTGACGACGACGGTTCCTTTGTCGTTTCGATTTTCGAGGGCGATAACGTGGTTGCTTCATATCGTATCGACGACTTGCTCGACAGTCTCCCTGAATAAAATACTAATAATTACTAATACTATTACCGTTCCGTATGGGACGGTAATTTTTCTTTATAAAGGAGAGTTTGCTTTGAAAAAGTTTTTAGCGGTTATTTTTGCCGCGATTATTGCTTTGTTTTCTTTCGCTAGCTGCGACAACGCAAAGGACGGTATGGACGAAGCCAAGGAGCTCGTCACCGACGCAGCCGAGACCGTGTCCGAGAATGCCAAGGATATGACCGACAGCACTGACGGAAACGTCAGCGACGGCGACGGAAACATAGCCAACAACGAATAAACAAAGGCTGCGTCGGCAGCCTTTGTTTCATATAACCTTCTCCAAATCTTTTTTGAGCTTTTTTATTATTTTCTTTTCGAGCCTTGATATGTAAGACTGGGATATCCCGAGCTTGTCGGCGACCTCTCTCTGCGTCTTTTCCTTTCGTCCGTTCAGCCCGAAGCGCATTTCCATAATTATCTTTTCGCGGTCGTTGAGCTTTGATACGGACTTCAAAAGCTGATTGTGCTCGTGCTCTGTCTCGATATCCCTGTTCACTATGTCGGGTTCGGAGCCGAGTACATCGCATAATAATAGCTCGTTTCCGTCCCAGTCGGTGTTCAGCGGCTCGTCAATGCTCACCTCGTTTTTAAGCTGTGAGCTTTTTCGAAGGAACATAAGAATTTCGTTCTCGATACATCTTGAAGCGTAGGTAGCAAGCTTGATGTTCTTGTCGGGCTTGAAGGTGTTCGTCGCCTTTATCAGCCCGATTGTACCAATCGAAATCAAATCCTCAAGATTTGCGCCCGCGCTTTCAAACCGCTTTGCTATGTAGACCACAAGTCTGAGGTTATGAACAATCAGCTCGTCCTTGCCGCTCTCGTCGCCGTTCTTTATTCTTTCGATAACGCTCGTTTCCTCAGCCTTGGTCAAAGGCGGCGGCAGAGTGTCAGAGCCGTTTATGTAGAAAACCTCGTCGTCAGTGACGAACAGCTTCATAAATAAGAGTTTTATTTTATGCAGTAACATAATCATTCTCCCGATATCTCCGAGGGGATAAGCCCTCTGATTTCTGTATTAAAAATACCTTCGCACAGCCCGACGTAGAGCTTCTCGGAAACTTCCTTTCCGTCCACTGTTATGCTGTCGGGAAGGTAGCCGTAAATAATTCCGTTTCCGCCCAGACTGTTAAAGGGAATAGCCCTCAGCTTTTCACGTTCGGGATAAAGGCTGATTGAGCTCTTTTCAACAATCATAACGCCCGAGCCAGAAAAAGGCTCCCTGACGTTCAGACCGCTGTCGGTTTTGCATTTTACACAGTCGCTATTATTCGAATATCGAATTATAACCTCGTGCGTAAGCGATGAAACGCTGTGGTTTTTGAACAGCTTTCTGTAGAGCAGAAGTATAAAATACACGAAGAGGGTAAGAATAATAAGCAGCAGGGGCGAAATATCAAAGTACGCCGTATCGTTGATAATCATCATTCCGTTTGGCTTGATTGCAAGGTAAAAGCAAATCAGAGCGCCGCTGAGCAGGAATGTGACAATCAACAGAGTAGCCGACGTTTTGAGATAAAGCTTCTTTGATTTGTACCCGAAGCTAATCAGCGTGAGCAGCATAGATGTGATTATCTTGACCGCAAACCCGATTATCGGGTGCAAATCAAACAGCGCCGAGAGACTCAGAACACCGCCCGCAAGGCTTCCAAGCAGTACCCTGTAATATTTTGTGTTTAATCTCAGAATCCTCTTAACCGTAATCAACAGCAGAAAGTCCTCGAAGATGTTAACGAATATCAAAACGTCAAGATAAACAATCAAGCTTTACCAACCCTTAACCCTCGTGTGTACATATTATCCCACCTTTAAAGCTAAAACTCTGTCAAAATAGGGGAGTGGAAAATGTTTTTTAGTGTAATATCAGGCGTTTTTATCGGGGTGTTTATCGGAGCAGGCACAATGGTGATGATAAACTATTTCAGTTAAGGGGCATAAAATGGATATAGATAAGGCAACCGAGCTCATTTATCAGAGCGCGATAATAGAATCGGAGCGCAAGCCCCAAAAGGGCGAACGCTCCGCGATAGAAATTGTAAATGATTTTGCGAATAAAGCGATGAGTTTTACCTCGGAAAAGCTGAATCAGCTCGAGGACAGGCTCCAGGGCAACAAAGAAGGCGGTCAACTCTGACCGCCTTTCAATATTATATGTTACATTTCTGTGTTTCTCTTGCCGAGGAAGCAGAGGGCTAACATACCCGAGCCGACGTGAGTTCCGATAACGGGACCGATGTCGAAGATATGTACATTCTTTACCATACCCTTAACTCTCTTCTTGAGCTCCTTTGCGCCGTCGAGGTTGTCGGCGTGTGCAACGATAACCGTCTGACGGTCAATGTCGTCGCCGTCTCTCTCCATTTTCTTGATTAAGAGGTCGTAGACGTTGTTTGAGCCTCTGATTTTGCCGACGTTAACGAGCTTGCCGTCGTTGTCAACGCTGAGTACGGGCTTAATCTGCAAAGCCTTGGCAAAGGTAGCCGTAACGGCTGAGATTCTTCCGCCTCTCTTGAGCTGGTCGATATCGTCAACGACAAACCAGTGACAAACTCTCATCTTGACGCTCTCGATAAACTTGACGAGCTCTTCGCTTGAGGGCTCATCCTTCTTGTATTTCTTGCCGACATAGTAAATCAGCGTTCCCTGACCTGCGCTCGCGCAGCGTGAATCGAGGATTGTGATGTCTCTGTCGGGGTATTTTTCAAGCACGTCACGGGCAGCAATTCGGCTTGTGTTGTATGTTCCGCTCAGACCTGAGGTGAACGCGACATACAGAATATCCTTGCCTGTCTTTAAAACGCTCTCAAAAAACTCGATATATTTGTTGTAGCTTATCTGAGTTGTCTGGGACTGAATACCCGATTTGAGCTTTGAGTAGAATTCCTTAAGGCTCATTTCTCTGGCATCGAGATAATGATTGTAAGACTTTTCCTCCATAAGGAAACCCATAGGTAAAACTTCAATTCCAAATTCGTCCGCGTACTTCTGAGGTAAATCGCAGGTGGAATCCGTTACAAGAACATAATCGCCGTATTTGCTCATACGAAACCTCCTATGTAATAATTATAAAATGGTTATCATATAAATTATAATAAATACAGTTTTAAATGTCAATAAACGGAGCGATTTTTATGAACTGCAGTCTTACGGAATTACGCAATAAAGAGGTAATAAACGCCACAAACGGTTGCAGAATAGGCTTTGTAGATGATTTGGAGGTGAATACGTGTTCGGCTAAAATCTGCGCTCTCATCATTTACGGACGGCTCAAATGCTTCGGGCTTCTGGGCAGAAGGGACGACTGCGTCATTCCCTGGGAGCAGATAAGCCTTATCGGAGAGGATACAATTCTGGTAGGCGGAGAGGGCGAATTCCGCCCGAAAAGGCGCAAAAAACCTCATTTTTTCAAGAAATTTTAATTTCCGCTTTTTCTGCCTATGTCAAACAATTTTTTAAACAAGGTAGCAGTTTTTGTGTATTCCTCACAACGTTATATTCCTTTATAGGAATTAAAATTACATTTTGTAACGCTTGTAACCGGATTTTTGAGGGGGTGAACTTGCAATTTTTTGTGAAATGTGTTTAAATACAGGCAATGAAATTTGTGTGAACTGACAAAAATAATTTGCTTGCTAAAGATACGTAGTGATTTAGAGCGTACTCGATAGGAGGAAAAGATTTTGAGAAGTTCAAATTATAAGCATGTAAAAACCAATTCGAATGTAAAACACGCAAAGCCCGAGAATAAGGTTAAGAAGTTTTCCAAGCTCGGCTCACTTGTAGTAACAGCTTTCGTTGTTTTATCCGCAGTTGTAATCCCCAGCGTAACACTTATCCAGAACGTTGAGGCGGTTACCAACAAAAAGCTCTCAGCCTTCAGCATCGGCGACACAGACGTTTTCAAGAGCGTTATCGCTGTAGATAAGAAGGAAGAGGCTACAGAGCCCGCAACCGAGAAAAAGGTTAAGAAGGCTAAAAAAGCTGATAAGGTTGAAGAACAGCCCGAGGAGACTGCTGCTACACAGGCTACAGAGCCTGAGACAGTCGAGGAGGCAGAGGAGACTACGGTTGAGGAAACCGAGCCCGAAACAGATTTAGAAGTAGAAAAGAATTACGGTCTTGTTTCCACAGCTAACGTAGATACTTCCTATGTTCCTTCACACGTTGAGCTTTCCGATTACGACAGAACTCTTCTTGAGGGTCTCGTAATGGGTGAGGCAGGTACCTTAGGCTATAACGGAGCCGCTCTGGTAGCTCAGGCAGTAAGAGACAGCATGGTGCTTTCGGGCACAACCTCAGTTGAGGCCATCATCGCTTCATATCAGTATGACGCGTCGCCCGACAACGTTCCCTCAGAGGACGTCAAGAACGCTGTTTCGTACATCTTTGATTGCGACGGCTATGCGGTTCAGCACAGAATCCTTTATTTCTATGCTTCCGATATGGTCAGCAACGCATGGCACGAGAGCCAGAACTTCGTTACATCATACGGCAATGTAAGATTCTTTGACAAATGGTAAGATTGAACCGTCGCTTTTGCGGCGGTTCATTTTTTTCTGCCATATTAAAAGAAAAGTATTGCAATTTTAGGAATTTGTGGTATAATATATAGGCATTTCGCACGTCCGAACCTATCGGTGAGGTGCCGCGGGAGGTACTGCCCGCGTTTTTAACCGATAAAATTCACGGTCGGACGGAGGTTTTAACCTAAGGAGGAATAAACTATGGCAGCAGTATCAATGAAACAGCTTCTTGAAGCAGGCGTTCATTTCGGACACCAGACAAGACGCTGGAACCCCAAAATGGCGGAGTACATCTTCACCGAGCGTAACGGTATCTACATCATCGATCTTCAGAAGACCGTTAAGAAGCTCGACGAGGCTTACAACTTCGTTAAGGAACTTGCTATGGACGGCAAGAACGTACTTTTTGTAGGTACAAAGAAGCAGGCTCAGGATTCCATCAAGGAAGAGGCTGAGAGAGCAGGCGCTTACTATGTAAACGCAAGATGGCTCGGCGGTATGCTCACAAACTTCTCGACAATCCGCAAGAGAATCGCTCGTCTCAAGCAGCTCAGAGCTATGCAGGAGGACGGCACATTCGATCTTCTTCCCAAGAAGGAAGTTATCAAGCTCAACTTAGAGATTGAGAAGCTCGAGAAATTCATGGGCGGTATCAAGGATGTGTCCGAGATGCCCGGCGCTCTCTTCATCGTTGACCCGAGAAAAGAGAAGATTGCCGTTGCAGAGGCTAAGAAGCTCGGTATCCCCGTAGTTGCTATCGTAGATACAAACTGCGACCCCGACGAGATTGATTACGTAATTCCCGGTAACGACGACGCTATCCGCGCTGTAAAGCTCATCGCAGGCGCAATGGCTGACGCTGTCATCGAGGGCAGAGAGGGCCAGATGGGCGCTGCTGCTCGTGACAACGAGGCAGAGGCTGAGGAAGCAGCTGAGGAATAATTATAACTTAATAAACATCGAAAGGATTGACATACAATGAACTTTACAGCTCAGGACGTTAAGGCGTTAAGAGAGAAAACCGGTTGCGGTATGATGGACTGTAAGAAGGCGTTAGTTGAGGCTGACGGCGATATGGACAAGGCTGTTGACATTCTTCGTGAGCAGGGTCTCGCTAAGGTTGCCAAGAAGGCTTCAAGAATTGCCGCAGAGGGCGTAGCTTTCGCTACAACTTCCGAGGACAACAAGTACGGCGTAGTTGTTGAGGTTAACGCTGAGACAGACTTCGTTGCTAAGAACGCTGACTTTATGGCTTTTGTTGAGACAGTAGCCAAGACAATCATCGAGAACGCTCCCGCTGACATCGACGCTCTTATGGCTTGCAAGGCAGTAGGCACAGAGATGACAGTAGACGAGCTTCTCACAGAGAAGATTCAGGTTATCGGCGAGAACATCAAGATTCGTCGTTTCACACGTTACGAGGGCAACTGCGTATCCTATGTACACGCAGGCGGCAAGATCGGCGTTCTCGTAAACTTCGACACAGACGTAGCTGACAAGGCTGAGTTTGTTACAGCAGGTAAGGACGTTGCAATGCAGATTGCAGCTCTCGGCACACAGTATCTCAACCGTGACGACGTACCCGCAGAGGTAATCGAGCACGAGAAGGAGATTATGAAGGCTGAGGTTATCAACTCCGGCAAGCCCGAGGCTATCGCTGACAAGATTGTTATGGGTAAAATCAACAAGTACTACAAGGAGAACTGCCTTGTTGACCAGGAATTCGTTAAGGACAACAAGCAGACAGTTAAGCAGTACGTTGATTCCGTAGCCAAGTCTCTCGGCGGCACAATCACAATCAAGGAGTTCACACGTTTCGAGAAGGGCGAAGGCCTTGAGAAGCGTCAGGACGACTTTGCAGCTGAAGTTGCTTCAATGACAAAATAATCAATTTGATTTATCAAAAGACCCCGAATTTGTTCGGGGTCTTTTTGTGCCTTTATTACAAAAATGTAGCCAAATAATGGTTTTTAATTCCTTTATAGCGTTATAATAATTAAGTGTTATATTAAAATTATTATAACTATAATTATGTTAATGGAGATGTTAAAAATGGGTGGACTTAAATACAAAAGAATCCTTATAAAGCTTTCGGGCGAGAGCCTTGCGGGCGACAAGAAAATGGGCATCGATTTTGACACAGTCGCAAAGATTGTCGAGCCTATCAAGCGCCTTGTTGAAGAAGGCGCCGAAGTCGGTATCGTTGTAGGCGGCGGCAACTTCTGGAGAGGCAGAAGCTCGGGCTCTATGGACAGAACAAGAGCCGACCACATCGGTATGCTCGCAACCGCGATTAACGCTCTCGGCGTTGCGGATTCTCTCGAAGCTATCGGAGTTGACGTCAGAGTTCAGACAGCTATCTCAATGCGTCAGGTCGCCGAGCCCTATATCAGAGGCAAGGCTATCCGTCATCTTGAAAAGGGCAGAGTAGTCGTATTCGGCTGCGGCACAGGCAACCCGTTCTTCAGCACCGACACGGCAGCAGCTTTAAGAGCCGCTGAGATTGAGGCTGAAATCATCCTCAAGGCTACCATGGTAGACGGCGTATATAACTGTGACCCCAAGACAAATCCCGACGCCGTTAAGTACGACCACATCTCCTTCCAGGAGGTTCTCGAGAAAGACCTTGCCGTTATGGACAGCACCGCTTCCGCTCTGTGCAAGGACAACAACATCGCTATCCTCGTATTCTCGATTGATGACCCCGACAATATCTACAAGGCTGTAAACGGAGAGACCATAGGTACTCTCGTCGATTAATAAAAATAATTCAGGAGGAATACACTTATGAAGGAATTATTAAAAAAGACCGAGGCTCGTATGGGCAGAAGAATTGACCACCTCAACGACGAGTACAAGTCAATCAGAGCGGGCAGAGCGAACCCCGCAATCCTCGACAAGGTCAAGGTTGATTACTACGGAACTCCCACTCCCGTAAACCAGGTTGCTTCCGTATCAGTTCCCGAAGCCAGAACAATCACAATCCAGCCGTGGGACGCTTCTATCCTCGGAGCTATCAACAAGGCTATTCAGGCTTCCGATATCGGTATCAATCCTCAGAACGACGGCAAAATGCTCCGTCTTAACTTCCCGCCTCTCACAGAGGACAGACGTAAGGAAATCGTTAAGGACGTTCACAAGATTGCCGAAGGCTCCAAGGTTCAGATTCGTAACGTACGCCGTGACGCTATCGAAGATTTAAAGAAGATGAAGAAGGGCGGCGACCTCACAGAGGACGACCTCAAGGACGGCGAGAAGAAGGTTCAGGACTTAACCGACAAGTATATCAAGATGGTAGACAAAATCTCGGCTGATAAGCAGAAAGAGATTATGGCAATCTGATTATGGCTTTCTTTAAGAAGAAAAAAAGCTCTGATTTATCGGAGCTTACGCTTCCCGAGCATATCGGGATTATTATGGACGGTAATGGACGCTGGGCGAAGAAGCGTATGCTTCCTCGCTCGGCGGGTCACAGCGCGGGCAGTAAGGTTTTCAGAACTATCGCGCGCTACTGCTCCGATATCGGCATAAAATATCTTACGGTTTACGCTTTTTCCACCGAGAACTGGAAGCGTCCCGCCGATGAAGTTACCTCGCTTATGAAGCTTTTCAAGGATTACCTTGAGGAAGCTTTGAGGGATTTCAAGGACGACAGCATTGTCGTGCGCTTTATCGGAGATAAGTCGCATTTCAACAAGGAGCTTCAGGAGCTTATGGTCGAGAATGAGGAGAGCTCCAAGGACAGGGACGGTATGGTTCTCAATATCGCGATGAACTACGGCAGCCGTGACGAGCTTGTGCGTGCCGTTAAGTCAATTGCTCAGGACGTAAAGGATGATAAGCTCAGCGTCGATGATATCGACGAACAGGCGGTCTCAGACAGGCTGTATACGGCTCATCAGCCCGACCCTGATTTGATTATCCGTCCGTCGGGCGAGTACCGCATTTCTAACTTTATGCTCTGGCAGGCGGCGTATACCGAATTCGTAATTATGAACAAGCTTTGGCCTGATTTTACGACGGACGACCTCGACGAAGCTATCCGTCTGTACAATCAGCGTAACCGTCGTTTCGGCGGAGTTTAAGAAAATTGAGGATTTAAAAACTATGGACTCAATGAAATCAAGACTTTTAACAGCGGCTATCGGAATTCCCTTTGCTGTGGTAGTTTTAATACTGGGTGAGATTTTCCACGCGGTAATGTATGTGGTTTGCGCGCTTATCTGCGCGTTTATGGTGATTGAGCTGCTCTCGGCAAAGAAGCTCCACAAAAAGCTTTTTGTGCTGGTTCCGTGTGTGCTTTTCGCACTGGCTCAGCCGCTTCTGATTCCCCTGAATCTCGGAATGTTCCCCACATACGTTTTCCTGTTTTTGCTCTTCCTTTCGATGCTTATGTTCCACGAAAGAATCAGCTTCTCGGACGTGGCTTTCTCTGCGATAGGCGTTTTGGCAATCGTTTTCGGAATCAGCTCGATTCTCGTTGTTCCGAACATCATCGGAAAGTACTATTCGCTGTTCTTCGTTATGTGCCTCGGTATTCCGTGGATGGCTGACGGCGGAGCATATTTTGCGGGCGTGTATCTCGGCAGACATAAGCTTTGTCCCAAAATCAGCCCCAAAAAGACTGTGGAAGGCTTCTTCGGCGGAATTGTCGCGGGTACTGTTTCGGCTGTTATTGTAGGCTTGATTTTCGGCGGACTTATCTTCCGCGAAATTGATTTCAATTATCTCACACTTCTCCTGCTCGGCGCCTTGGTAAGTATGGCGTCTGTGGTAGGCGACTTGTCGTTCTCAATTATCAAGAGAGAAAACGGTATCAAGGATTACGGCTCAATCTTCCCGGGACACGGCGGCTTCCTCGACAGGTTCGACAGCGTGCTGTTCTCGGCTCCCGTTGTGTATTTTATCGCAAGCTTTCTGCCGTTGTTCGTGATTAAATAAACAGGTGTATTATGGTAAATAATATTAGTATCCTCGGCTCTACGGGTTCCATCGGATCCCAGGCTCTGGATGTGGTTGATAACCGTGACAATCTAAAAGTATCGGCGATTGCCGCCAATACGAATATTAAAGCACTCGAGGAGCAGGTTAGAAAATACAAGCCTGCTCTTGCGGTCGTTTTTGACGAAGATAAATATTTTCAACTCAAGTCAGATATCGCCGACACCCCGACCAAGGTCTCCGCAGGAATGGACGGACTTATCGAGGCGGCGACGTTTTATGAGGCTGATTTGGTACTCAACTCCGTTGTCGGAATGGTCGGACTTCTGCCGACGCTCGCAGCCGCGAAGGCGGGCAAGAATATTGCCCTTGCAAACAAGGAAACGCTCGTTGCGGGCGGAAGCCTTGTTATGAAGGCGGTCAGCGACAACAACGTAAAGCTTTATCCCGTGGACAGCGAGCACTCCGCAATCTTCCAGTGCTTGCAGGGTTCGCCTTCTGATAAGGCTCTCAGCCGTCTTATTCTCACGGCTTCGGGCGGTCCGTTTTTCGGAAAGACCTTCGACGAGCTCAGAAGCGTGACGGTTGAACAGGCGCTCAATCATCCCAACTGGGATATGGGTGCAAAAATAACCATCGATTCCGCTACAATGATGAACAAGGGTCTCGAGATTATCGAAGCGAGCTGGCTGTTTGATATGCCTGCCGATAAGATTGACGTCGTTGTTCACCGCGAGAGCGTTATTCATTCGATGATAGAATATGTGGATAACTCGGTAATCGCCCAGCTCGGAGTTCCCGATATGCGGATTCCCATTCAGTATGCGATTACTTATCCCGAGCGTTATCCGTCTCCCGTAAAGAGACTCAGTCTCACCGATTACGGCAAGCTCACCTTCTTTGAGCCCGATTACGACACCTTCAAGTGCCTCAGAGCCTGTAAGGAAGCAATCAGCCGCGGCGGTCTCTGTATGGCAGCCGCTAACGGAGCGAACGAAGTCGCAAATAAATTGTTCAGAGACAGGAAGATTTCGTTCCTAGATATCGGCGACCTTGTCTACGACGCTATGCTCAATCAGGAGAACGTCGAAGCAAAGTCCGTCGACGACGTGCTCGAAGCCGACAAACGCGCGAGAGAGTACGTTTTAAGTAAGTTATAATTTGTTTGGAGTAATTTTATGGTTTCAGTATTAACGACAATTGCGTTGATTGTTATCGCTGTTCTGCTTTTCGAGCTGATAATTTTTTGCCACGAGTTCGGACATTTTATCACAGCGAAGAAAAGCGGAGTTCTCGTAAACGAGTTTGCTCTCGGTATGGGTCCGAAGATTTTCGGCTTCAAGAAGGGCGAAACCCAGTATTCGTTAAGACTTTTCCCGATAGGCGGCTACTGCGCTATGGAGGGCGAGGACGAGGACAGCGAAAACCCCAGAGCCTTCAATAACGCCAAGGTCTGGAAGCGTATGATTATCATCATCGCGGGAGCGGTTATGAATATCCTTCTGGGCTTCATTATGATGTTCGCGATTGTTGTTCAGAGCCCCGAATACGCGGGCACAACCGTTGACGGCTTTTCCGAGCTCTCTTTTTCCGCGCACAGCGGACTTATGAAGGGCGACAAAATCACAAAGCTCAACGATTACAGCATCTGGAACTCGCGCGACCTTTCCTTTGCGGTTGCTACAACTGACTGGAAAGAGGTTGACGGCACGACTGTTGAGATTTTCAAAGAGGACTGCGCGCTGAACCTCTGCGGTCTTTACGGCGAGTTCGCGAATGATAAGGACAAGAAATACACAAAATCACAGCTTTCCGAGGTATATACAATCCTAAAAAAGGGCTGTTATGAAATCAGCCGCACATCTTCAAAGGATGACGCAATGGATGTTATGGAGCATTACTTTGCGGAGATGAACAATACTCTCGGTATTAAAAAGTACAAGGTTCCCGAGATAGAGGAGAGGAAAACACGCAAGCGTTACGTCGCCGATGTAGAGGTTGAGCGCAACGGCAAAACCGTATTCTTAAAAGACGTTCAGTTCTATACCTATCTCGAGAGCAAGGACGCCGAGAAGCCGTCGGTCGCGATTGACTTCTATGTGGATTCTATCCCCAAGAACTTCGGCACAGTCCTTGAGCAGACAGGAAGCCAGACGGTATCCACCGTCAGAATGGTCTGGTCGTCGCTTATCGGAATGGTTCAGGGCAAATTCTCCCTCAAGGACATTTCGGGTCCCGTCGGTATCACCTCGGCAATCACTCAGGTTGCGTCGGACGGCTTGAAAACAAGCTTTCTTGACGCGTTCAACAATATTTTGGTAATGATGATGCTTATCACCGTGAACCTCGGTATTGTAAATATGCTTCCTTTCCCTGCGCTTGACGGAGGACGGTTTGTGTTCCTGATTATCGAGGCGGTATTCCACAAACCCATTCCGAGAAAGGTCGAGAGAATTGTAAACGGCGTGGGTCTCGGAATTCTCTTGTTGTTCATTTTACTGATAACCCTTAAGGATATATGGCAGCTTCTGCCGTTCGGAGGTTAATTATGTCATCAAAAATTACTGTCACAGCAGGCAACGTGAAAATAGGCGGAGGGGAGAGAGTGTCCGTTCAGTCGATGCTCAATATCCCTGCGGATAATATCGAGGGCAGCGTCAATCAGGCGATAGCGCTTGAAAAAGCAGGCTGCGATATCATCAGAGCCGCAATCCCCAATATGGACGCGGTAAGGCTTATCCCCGCTCTCAAGGAAGCGGTTAAGGCTCCAATAGTTGCCGACATTCATTTTGACTATAAATTAGCTCTGGAAGCTGTTGCAGCTGGTGTTGATAAAATCCGCATCAATCCTGGCAACATCGGCTCCGACGACAGGGTTAAGGCTGTCGCGGACACGTGCAAGGCAAAGAATATCCCGATTCGTATCGGCGTTAACAGCGGTTCTCTGGAGAAGGAAATCCTCAAAAAGTACGGTTCTCCGACTCCCGAGGCTCTTGTCGAGAGCGCGCTGTATCACGCTTCTTTGCTTGAAAAGTTTGATTTTAACGACATAGTTCTGTCGATGAAGAGCTCCACTGTAGGCTCTATGGTCAGAGCCTATGAGCTTGCCGACGAGAGGTGCGATTATCCTCTGCACCTCGGAGTTACCGAAGCTGGAACAGAGCGAATGGGAATCATCAAATCCGCCGCGGGAATCGGCTCGCTGCTTCTGCGCGGTATCGGCGACACAATCAGAGTTTCTCTGACTGCCGACCCCGTTCGTGAGGTCTATGCCGCAAGAGATATCCTCAAAGCGCTCGATATAGAAAAGGGCGGAGTTCAGTTTGTATCGTGTCCGACCTGCGGACGCACAAAGATAGATTTAATCTCGCTTGCTAACGAGGTACAGGAAAGGCTCAAGGACTGCAAGCGTGACATCAAGGTCGCCGTAATGGGCTGTGTTGTAAACGGTCCTGGAGAAGCCAGAGAAGCAGACTACGGAATAGCTGGCGGCGACGGAAACGGACTTGTATTCAAAAAAGGAGAAATACTGTATAAGGTGCCCGAGGAAAGGCTCGTAGACGCCTTGATTGAAGAAATCGAGAAAGATGGTATATGATATTTAAGGAAGTTTTTGAAAATTATCTTAATATAAATAAAATACACCCTGCAATCACCGAAGCTGTTTTCAAAAGCACCTCTTTAAGCTCCGAGAACAGAACCGTAACGGTTTATCTAGAAATGTCACAGCTTGTTAATCGCAAGGATTTACATAAGGCTGAGGACGAGCTCAAGCGAGCTTTATCGCTGAGGTCAGCCACAATCAAGCCTTATTTCGGCGAAAGCCTCTTTACTCCAAAGTATTTTCACGATTTGGTTGACGATTTGAAGGTCAAGAGGTTCCCGAGAATTAACGGAACGTTCGGCGATTGCGACGTTGATTATGACGGCGAAACCCTCAGAATTAACCTTAAAAACGGCGGCAAGGCTATCCTCGACGATATCAAGTTTGACGTTGAGCTCCAGCGCCTGATTTACGAGGAGTTCGGAATTTCGCTGAAGGTGGAGTATGACGGCGTCGTTGAGGTTGACTCCGAAAGCAAGGCTTATATGGAGCTCCAGCGCAACACCGAGAAGAAGCTCGAGCGTGAAAGTCTCGAGAAGTTCGCCGAGCTCATCGAGGACGAAAAGTCCTCGGCTGTTGAAAGCAGCGAAAAGCGCGCCGAAAGCGTTACCAAGGAGATTGAGGTGCGCAAGGGCGAGTTTCTGAAGCCGCAGATTATCCGCCAGTCCGTGCGACCTCTCTACGGCAAGATGATTAAGTCAAAGCTTATCCCGATTGAGAAGGTCGAGTACGACTCGGGCAAGGTTTCGGTCTGGGGCGAGGTTATCGAAATTGAGAAGAAGGTAACGCGCTCAGGCGACAAGAACATCTTCATTATCGACATCACCGATTACACTAACTCCATAACCGTCAAGGTTTTCGGACCCCTTAATCAGACCAACATTGTTGAGCAGATTAAGAGGGGAGACGCTATCGTTGTAAACGGCGACGTTGAGTTTGATAAATTCGCGGGCGGTATCGTAATCAATGCCAGAAGCATCGGAACCGCTCAGAAGGTAAAGGTAGTCGATAACGCTCCCAAAAAGCGCGTAGAGCTCCATCTGCATACAAATATGTCTCAGATGGACGGTCTCACCTCGGCAAAGGCGCTTATCTCCAGAGCCGCGCAGTGGGGTCATAAGGCGATTGCGATTACCGACCACGGCGTTGCTCAGGCTTTCCCCGAAGCTATGAACACCGCCAAGAAGATTAACAAGGACGAACAGAAGATAAAGATTCTCTACGGAACGGAAGCCTACTTTATGGACGACCTCGTAGAGAGCGTCGTAGGAGCTCGGGAACAGAGCCTTGACGGAACCTTTATCTGTTTTGATATAGAGACGACAGGTCTCTCTGCGAGACGTGACAAGATTACGGAAATCGGCGCGGTAAAGCTCAAGGACGGTATTGTGGTTGATACCTTCAACACCTTTGCCAACCCCGAAATGCCGATTCCCTCAAAGATTACACAGCTCACGGGAATTACCGACGATATGGTCAAGGACGCTCCCTCACAGAGCGAGGCAGTAAAAGCCTTCCTCGACTTCGTCGGAGACGACATTGTCGTTGCGCACAACGCTCCGTTTGATACGGGCTTTATCCGCGTTGCGTGCGAGAATATGGGCGTTGAGTACAAGCTCACGTCTATCGATACGGTAGTTATCTGCCGTTCAATCCTCACTGATTTGAAGAAGGTTAAGCTCGATATGGTAGCCAAGTACCTTCGTCTAGGTGATTTCAACCACCACAGAGCCTGCGACGACGCGGAAATGCTCTCAAGAATTTTCGTTGAGCTCTGCCGCAGACTTAAGGATGATTACAAGATAACCAAGGTCAGCGAGATAAACACCAAGATTAAGGGCGGAGATTTCAAGAAGCTCCCGACCTATCACCAGATTATTCTTGTCAAGAACCAGACAGGCCTCAAAAATCTGTATAAGCTTATCTCCGCAAGCCACCTTGACTATTTCTATAAGAAGCCGCGTATTCCCAAATCTCTGCTTGTAAAGCACAGAGAGGGTCTTATCATCGGCTCAGCGTGCGAAGCGGGTCAGCTTATGCGCGCGATTATATCGGGCAAATCAAAGGAAGAAATCTGCAAAATTGCGCGCTTCCACGATTACCTTGAAATCCAGCCCACAGGCAACAACGGTTTTATGCTCAGAGAGGGAATGTACCAGTCCGAGAAGGACCTCGAGGATTTGAACCGTCAGGTTGTAAAGCTGGGCGAGGAGCTCGGTATTCCAGTTGTAGCAACCTGCGACGTCCACTTTATGGACCCGACCGACGCGGATTTCAGAATGATTCTGCAGGCAGGTCAGGGCTACAAGGACGCTATGATGCAGGCTCCGCTGTACTACAGAACCACATCCGAAATGCTCGAGGAATTCAAGTATCTCGGCGAGAAAAAGGCTTACGAGATTGTTGTCGAAAACACCAACAAAATCGCGGACAGCATCGACTTTATCCAGCCGATTCCCGACGGCAACTTCCCGCCGTTCATCGAAGGCGCCGAGCAGCAGCTCAACGATATCACATGGGAGAGAACCAAGAAAAAGTACGGCGACCCGCTGCCGCCTATTGTTGAGGCAAGGCTCAAAAAGGAGCTTAACGCTATCAACACCTACGGCTATTCCGTGCTCTATATGACAGCTCAGAAGCTCGTAGCGGACAGCGAAGCCCACGGCTATCTTGTCGGCTCCCGAGGCAGTGTAGGCTCCTCGTTTGTCGCCACAATGTCAGGTATCTCCGAGGTTAATCCGCTCTGTCCTCATTATGTATGTCCCAAGTGTCAACACAGCGAGTTCTTTGAACACGGTGAATACGGCTCGGGCTTCGATATGCCGCCGAAGGATTGCCCCGAATGCGGCACTCCGATGGACAGAGACGGTCACGAAATCCCGTTCGAAACCTTCCTCGGCTTCAAGGGAGATAAGGTTCCCGATATCGACCTTAACTTCTCGGGTGAGTATCAGTCAAAGGCTCACAGATATACGGAGGAGCTCTTCGGCCGTGACCACGTATTCAAGGCGGGTACGATTTCTACCGTAGCCGACAAAACGGCTATCGGCTTTGTAAGAAAGTACGCCGAGGAAAACGGCAAGACCTTCCACAAGGCAGAGGAAAAGCGCCTTGCTATCGGCTGTACGGATATCAAACGTACAACGGGTCAGCACCCGGGCGGAATGGTTGTTGTGCCCAAGGGCTATGAAATTTACGATTTCTGTCCTGTACAGCACCCCGCAAACGACGTTAACTCAGATAATATCACAACACACTTCGACTTCCATTCTATCCACGATACAATCACTAAGCTTGACGAGCTCGGACACGATGTTCCCACGATTTATCACTATCTCGAACTGTTCACGGGAATCCCCGTTATGAACGTCAGTATGTCCGACCCCGACGTTATGTCGCTCTTCACGTCTCCCAACGCTCTGGGAGTTACCGAGGAAGATATCGAATGCGACACAGGCACGCTCTCAATCCCCGAATGCGGTACAGGCTTTGTACGCGGAATGCTGATTGAGGCTCAGCCCAAGACGTTCTCCGACCTTCTTCAGATTTCTGGACTGTCTCACGGTACCGACGTATGGCTCGGCAACGCTCAGGAGCTCATCAAGGACGGAACCTGTACGATTTCCGACGTTATCGGAACGCGTGACTCCATTATGACATACCTGCTTCATAAGGGACTTGAACCGAGTATGGCGTTCAAGATTATGGAGATTACGCGAAAGGGTAACGCTTCAAAGCTCTTTAACGAGGAGCACTACAAGGCGTTCAAGGAGAACAACGTTCCGCAGTGGTATGTCGATTCCTGTCTCAAAATTAAGTATATGTTCCCGAAGGCTCACGCCGCCGCGTATATGATTGCGGCGCTCAGACTCGGCTGGTACAAGGTTCACAAGCCTGTCGAGTACTATGCTGCATACTTCACCGTCCGAAACGACAACTTTGACGGAGCGACGGTTATGAAGGGCAGAGCCGCGGTTCAGGATAAAATGAAGAATATCCGTCAGAAGGGCTACGAAGCCAGCGCAAAGGAAAACGCCGAGCTAGGCGTGCTCCAGATTGTCAACGAGATGATGGCGCGCGGAATCGAGGTTCTCCCGATAGATATCTACAAATCGGACGCAAAGATGTTCACCGTAGAGGACGGCAAAATCAGAATGCCGTTCTGCGCTCTTGACGGCGTAGGCGAGGCAGCGGCTATCGCGCTTGCCGAGTCTGGCAGGGAGAACGAGTATCTCTCGGTTGAGGATATGCAGATGAAGTCAAAGGCGTCCAAAACAGTAATCGAAACTCTGCGCGAATGCGGCGCGCTCAACGGACTTCCCGAGAGCGCTCAGATGTCGTTTTTCGAGCTTTGATACCACAAGAAAGGATTGTGATTTATGAAAAAGCAATTCAACAAGCTGGCGGGCTGGCTTATTTGTATCACCTTTGCGGTGTTTTTGCTCTATATCAAGGATAATATGGGCTACATCGGCAAGGGACTTGCCGCCTTTGCAGGTATTCTGACGCCGTTTATCTACGCGTTCGGAATAGCGTATATTATGAACTTTCCTTACAGGTTCTTCCGCACCAAGGTGTTCGGCAAAATCAAAGCAAAATGGTTCCAGAAGGTCAACAAGCCGCTTTCGCTTATAATCACATACGTCATTATTCTCGGCTTGTTGGGCGTTTTGATTGCCGTGTTGATTCCTCAGCTCAGCGAGAACCTCAAAAACCTCGTCAAGAACGTGCCGAACTATGTAAAATCCTTCACCAATTCGACGAGCGATTTACTCAATTGGTTAAAGGAACGCTTCGGCTTTGACGTTTCTGTGATTGATAATTTCAACAAATATATTGTCAACTTTATCTCAAAGCTTGCCGACGGAAACATTGCGGGCAAGGTGTTCAGCGCGGTTACCGATACAATCGGCGTGTTCTACAACTGGATTATGGCGCTTGTGCTCTCAATTTATATGCTCGCTTACAAGGATTTCCTCTGCAATCAGCTCAAGCGTATCGGCGCCGCTTTCTTACCGACAAAGTGGCTCCCGACAATTTACGAGATTATCAACGTCTCCGACCAGAAATGCGGTAAATTCCTCGTAGGTAAAATCCTCGATTCCGCGATTGTCGGCATACTCTGCTTTATTTCGATGATGATTGTAAACCTGCCGTATGCTCCTCTTATCAGCGTTATCATCGGCGTATGCAATATTATCCCGTTCTTCGGACCGTTTATCGGCGGAATCCCCAGCGCGTTCCTTCTGCTTCTGGTATCGCCGCTCGACTGCCTTATCTTCGTTATTATTATTTTCATAATCCAACAGATTGACGGCAATATCATCAACCCGAAGATTGTCGGCTCCAAGGTCGGCTTAATCGGCTTCTGGTCGCTGTTCTCGGTAATGGTAGCTGGCGCGATGTTCGGTATCCCGGGAATGATTCTCGGCACGCCGATTTTCGCGACAATCTATACGCTTATCGGACGCAAGACAAAAAAGCGTATCATAATGAAGGGTGAGAACGCCGAGAAGGTTATCAATATGAGCGTAATCAGCTCGCGCAGCCTCACAAACGTCAAGGCTCCTATTATTAAGCTCCATTCCGACCCTCAGAACGAGGCGGTTGACAACGCCGAAGAAATCTTCGAGCAGGTCAAACAGGAGCACAAGAGCGACAGCGACGACAGCGGCGAAAGCGACTAAACTTGACACAATCAATTTTATGTGTTAACATATTAGCACGCTAAAGTAAAGGTAATGGTAATTTTATGAAGAGAAACTTAAGAATCACTCCCGAGGGTACCAAGGATTACCTCTTCAAGGAGTGTACAGCCGTAAACTACGTCTGTAAGAAAATAACCAAGGTTTTCGAGAACCACCAGTTTCATCAGGTAATCACTCCCGCCTTGGAATACTACGATTTGTTTTCCTCAATCAGAGCAGAGGATATGTTCAAGACAACCGATAACACGGGCAATATCGTAGTAGTACGTCCCGACTCCACTCTCCCTATTGCGAGAATGGTAACAACCAGACTTCAGAACGAAGTTTTCCCCGTAAGGCTCTATTACAATCAGGCGGTTTACCGCAACAACCCCAGCCTCACAGGCCGTTCAAACGAGATTATGCAGCTCGGCGTTGAACTTATCGGCTCCTCGGGCAAGAGGGCAGACCTCGAGATAATCACAACGGCTGTCGAGAGTATGCAGTCGGTCTGTGACGACTTCCGTCTTGAAATCGGTCATTCGATGCTCTTTAATGCTCTGGCTGACGAGCTTGATGCCGACGAGGAGACAAAGGACATCATCAAGACATATATCGAGAACAAGAACTATTCCGCTCTCAACGATATCCTTGATAAGCTCCCGAAGTCCGAGACAGCAACGGCAATCCGTAAGCTCCCGTCGCTTTTCGGCGGCGACGAGGTTTTCGCACAGGCTGAAAAATTCATCAAGTCCGAGAGAGCTCTCGAAGCGCTCGCGTATCTCAAGGATTTGTACAGCACTCTGTCTGTGCTCAATCTCGGGGACAAGCTCTCGCTTGATTTGGGACTTGTTCAGCGCAACGAGTATTACAGCGGCATAGTTTTCTCAGGCTATATCCCGGGCTGCGGCGACAGCGTAATTTCGGGCGGACGTTACGACAAGATTTTCAATATGTTCGACTGCGAAATGGGTGCTGCGGGATTTGCGATTAATGTAAACTTTATCGCCGAAAAGTCCAAGCATTCTCCCAAGAAGAATATCGCCGAGGTTCTTGTGTTCGCAAAATCCGACGAGACGATTATGGACGCGATTACGTACACCTCTCAGCTTGTAAAGAGCGGCGTGAAGGCTCAGTTCTCCATTTTATCCGACGAGAAGGAAGCACGCGAGTTTGCCGAGAGATTAAAAATTAAAAGGGTTGAGGTGATTTGATTATGAAACCGTTGAGAATCGCCTTGACAAAGGGCAGACTTGAGAAAAAGACAGTTGAGCTTTTTGAAAAGCTCGGATACAACTGCGACGAAATCCATAACAAGGGCAGACGCCTTATTCTGAGCGTCGGCGACGGTCAGTTCGAGGTAGTTCTGGCGAAAGCCGCCGATGTTATTACATATGTAGAGCACGGAGTTTGCGACCTCGGCGTTGTCGGTAAGGATACAATCCTCGAGAACGGCACGTCGTTTTACGAGCTTCTTGACTTAGGCTTCGGCAAATGCAGATTTGCTCTCGCTTGCCGTAAGGGTCACGACTTCTATCACGGCTACGGCGCAAAGACTGTCGCAACAAAATACCCCAACGTCACCAGAGCCTTTTTTGAGGGCAAGAATATGGACGTAAGGGTTATCAAAATCGAGGGCTCTGTCGAGCTCGCTCCGCTTGTCGGTCTCGCCGACGGTATTGTCGATATCGTTGAGACAGGCTCAACACTCGTCGCGAATAACCTCGAGGTCAAGGAGTATGTGACAAACATCTCCGCAAGGCTTATTGCGAACACCGCGAGCCTGAAGCTCCGCAAGCGTGAGATTGAGGATTTAGTAAATAAAATGGAGGCTTTAACTTCTGATGATAACAACAGTAACAGCTAACGGAAAGGACGAATACCGCTTTATCGAAGCCCTAAAAGAGCGCTCAAATTCGGGCGCAAAGGACGTCAGCGGCGTCGTTTCCGAAATCATAAACAACGTAAAGCTTAACGGCGACAAGGCTGTGTATGACTATACGGTCAAGTTCGACGGCAAAGCTCCCGAAAAAGTTGAAATCAGCTCCGACGAAATCGAAAAGATTATCGAGGGCTGTGACAAGGATTATATCGAAACTCTTAAAAAATCTGCCGCAAATATCGAGGATTTCCACAAGCGTCAGGTTCAGCAGTCCTGGCTCACAACCAAGGAGAACGGCGTTATTATGGGACAGCGTGTGCGCGGTCTCGAGCGCGTAGGTCTCTATGTTCCCGGCGGTACTGCTGCGTATCCGTCGTCTGTGCTTATGAACGCGATTCCCGCAAAGCTTGCGGGCTGCAAGGAGATTGTTATGACAACTCCGCCGTCAAAGGACGGCAAGCCGAACCCCGATATAGTAGCTGCGGCAAAGATTGCGGGCGTTGACCGCATTTTCCTTATGGGCGGCGCTCAGGCTGTAGCGGCTCTCGCGTACGGTACCGAACAGGTTCCCAAGGTCGACAAGATTGTCGGACCGGGCAACATCTTTGTAGCTACCGCAAAGAAGCTTCTCTACGGCGTAGTTGATATTGATATGATTGCAGGCCCCAGCGAAATCCTTATTGTAGCCGACAATACCGCCGACGCAAAGTTCCTCGCCGCCGACTTAATGAGCCAAGCGGAGCACGACCGCCTCGCAAGCTCCATTCTCCTTACGGATTGCGCAGAGCTTGCGGATAAGGTAAAGGACGAGCTCAGGCGCCAGTGCGCTTATCTCGAGCGTAAGGAAATCATTGAGGAGAGCCTCAAAAACTACGGCGCTATCATCGTTTGTTCCGATATCTCACAGGCTGTCGAGTTTGCAAACGAGCTTGCTCCCGAGCATCTCGAGGTTTGCTGTGAAAAACCGATGGAGTATATCGGCAAGCTCGACAACGCGGGCTCCGTATTCCTCGGAAACTACAGCCCCGAGCCTCTCGGCGACTACTTCGCGGGTCCCAACCACGTGCTTCCCACCAGCGGAACGGCGCGTTTCTTCTCACCGCTTTCCGTTGACAGCTTCGTCAAGAAGTCGAGCTTTATCTATTACACAGAGGAAGCGCTGAGAAACGACAAGGACGACATCGTCCGCTTTGCTGAGGTTGAGGGTCTCACGGCTCACGCCAATTCTATTAAGGTAAGATTTGAGGAAGAATAATGTCCTACGAATTAAATGATAAAATAATTAACCTCGTTCCGTACGAGCCGATTTCGGGCGATTTCAGAATCCGTCTCGACGCGAACGAGTGCCCCTTCGGCTATAACGACGAGTTTATGGCTATGGTTGACAGAGCTGTCAGGAACGTAAACTTCAACCGTTATCCCGACCCTGTCTGCAGGAAGCTCAGAGAAGCGTTTGCTTCATTCTATGAAATTGACAGCAAAAACGTCACGGTCGGCAACGGCTCCGACGAGCTGATTTTCCTCATTGAGTCGGCTTTTCTGAAAAAGGGCGACACAATGCTGGTCGCTTCTCCCGATTTCAGTATGTACGAGTTTTACAGCTCAATCAGCGAGGTCGGCTGTGTCAGATACCTCAAAAATACTGAGCTCAATATTGACATCGACGAGCTGATTGACATCGTTAACAGCGAGAACATTTCGCTCGTGCTTTTCTCAAACCCCTGTAATCCTACAGGTCAGGGTGTTTCAAAGTCTGATTGTAAAAAGCTCCTTAAGAGCGTGAACGCCCTTGTTGTGCTCGACGAAGCCTATATGGACTTCTGGAGCGAGGACGAGAGCTTTATAAAAGATGTCGACAGCTATGACAATCTGATTGTGTTCAGAACCGCGTCAAAGGCTATGGGCTCAGCCGCTCTGCGACTCGGCTTTGCGGTTGCCAATGAGAGAATCGCGAGGGCAATTTCCGCTGTGAAATCCCCTTATAACGTCAATTCTATTTCCCAGGAAATCGGCTCTGAGCTATATAAAAACAAGGAATTTTTAAAAAACCGAACAAAAACTATTGTTCAAAACACAAAGTTACTGTATAATGAATTATTGCAGCTGAGCGAGAGGGTAGAGGATTTCTATCCCTATCCCACCAAAACCAACTTTGTATTTATCCGTACCGACAAATCCTCAGAGATTTGGCAGTACCTCAAGGATAACTCCATAGCCGTAAGGCTTATGGGAAAGAACCTGAGAATTACCGCGGGTACAGAGTATGAGGTCAAAGAGGTTATAAGCTGTATCAAAAAATACTATAATTTATAAGGATTGAATTATGCGCACAGCACAGATTACACGCACAACCAAAGAAACGGATATCTCGCTGAGCCTTTGTCTTGACGGAGGCGAGGTTGAGGTAAGCACAGGCGTAGGGTTCTTTGACCATATGCTCACTTCCTTTGCCACACACGGCGGCTTCGGTCTGAAGATTACCGTTAAAGGCGACTTGCAGGTCGACGACCATCACACAATCGAGGATGCGGGAATCGTTCTCGGTATGGCTTTCAAGGAAGCCTTGGGCGACAAGAGCTCTATCGAGCGCTTCGGCTCGTTCTATGTTCCGATGGACGAGGCTCTCGCGTTCGCGTCGGTCGACGTAAGCGGCAGACCGTTTCTCGTATTTGACGCGGATTTCCCGCAGGAAAAGTGCGGTGACTACACCTCAGCTATGACGGTTGAGTTTATGAGAGCCTTTGCGTTCAACGCGGGAATCACTCTGCACGTCAAGTCGCTCTACGGACTTAATTCACATCATATTATCGAAGCTATATACAAGGCAGTCGCTCACGCCGTAAGGCTTGCCGTTAAGGATAACGGCTCGGGCGCTGTACTGTCTACGAAAGGATTACTCTGATGATTATTTTGCCTGCCATCGATATCAAAGACGGCAATTGTGTACGATTATTCAAAGGCGATTACTCGACTGTCAAAAAGGTTGCCGAGGACCCTTATGAAACGGCTGAATCGTTTGTAAAAGCTGGCGCCAAGTGGATGCATATGGTAGACCTTGACGGTGCCAAGGACGGCAAGCTCAAGAACTCCGAGCTCATTATCGACGTGGCTAACTCCACCGATATCAAGGTTGAGGTCGGCGGCGGTATCCGCGATATGGAGCGCGTCGAATATTATCTTGAGCACGGCGTGGACCGTGTTATTCTCGGCTCCGCGGCGGTTAAGGACCAGCGTTTTGTTATTGACGCTGTCAACAACTACGATGACAAGATTGTTGTGGGAATCGACGCCAAGAACGGAATGGTATGTGCCGAGGGCTGGACAGACAAGTCCGAGCTCAATTACATAACTCTCGCAAAGCAGATGGAGAGCATCGGTGTAAGGACGATTGTCTTTACCGATATCGACCAGGACGGAACCCTTGCGGGTCCCAACCTAAAGCAGCTTGACGACTTGGCTCATAACGTAAGCTGCAACATCATCGCAAGCGGCGGCGTGTCAAACCTCAAGGATATCATCAACCTCAACTCCCTTGACGTTTACGGCGCAATCACGGGCAAGGCTATCTATACGGGCAATCTTAACCTCGCCGAGGCGATTAAAATGGCTTCAAGGGTGACTGATTTATGAATTTAGATAAATACTTTGTAAAGTCCGAGCTTATCCCGACAATCATTCAGGAAAAGTCTACGGGCAAGGTTCTTATGCTCGCGTATATGAACCGCGAAAGCTTTGAAAAAACTCTGGAAACAGGCTATACATGGTTTTATTCCCGAAGCCGTCAGGGGCTCTGGAATAAAGGCGCAACCTCGGGACATTTCCAGAAGGTTGTGGAAATCTTCTCTGACTGCGACGACGACACAATTTTAATCACCGTCGAGCAGACAGGCGCGGCTTGTCATACGGGCAATCATTCCTGTTTCTATACTCAGATAAAATAAAAGAAGAGGTAATTTTATGGACGACAAGGTACTCAAGGCTCTTTATGAGACTGTTCTGAGCCGAAAGGAAAACAAGCAGGAGGGCTCTTACACCTGCTATCTGTTCGAGAAGGGTCTCGACAAAATTCTCAAAAAGGTCGGCGAGGAATGTAGCGAAACAATCATCGCGGCAAAGAACGGCGACAACGCGGAGACGGTTTACGAGATTTCCGATTTGCTCTATCATCTTATGGTAATGATGGTTAATCAGGGCATTTCGCTCGACGAGGTCTTGGCTGAGCTCGATAAGCGCTCCGACAAGACAGGTAACCTCAAGAAATTCCACGAGGTAGATAAGAATACGTAAGAAAAATGGCTGCCGTTCTGCGGCAGCCTTATCAATAGGTGATTTATGAACTTTAATATAATTACTCTCGGCTGCAAGGTCAATCAGTACGAAAGCCAGCTGATGTCGGAAATGCTCAGAAAGCACGGTTTTATTCTTTCAGAGAATAAAGATAAGGCGGATATCACGATTATCAACACCTGTACCGTCACAGCCGTCTCGGACGCCAAGAACCGAAAGCTTATCCACAGAGCGCGTCGTCAGAATCCCGACGGAATAATAATCCTCACGGGCTGTATGCCTCAGGCATTTCCCGACAGAACGACCGATTTTGAGGACTGCGATATTGTGCTCGGCAACAAGAAAAGAGCATTGCTCATATCCTCAATCAACGACTATCTGACCACTCATAAGCAGATTATCGATATAGAAGCGCACGACAACAAGGACGCAGAATACGAAGAGCTGACCGTGAATAACTTTGACGGTCACACAAGAGCCTTTGTCAAAATCGAGGACGGCTGCAACCGCTTCTGCTCCTACTGCATTATTCCGTACGCAAGAGGCAGAGTCCGCAGCAAAAAGCCCTCGGATATCAAGTCCGAGATACAGACGCTCGCGGATAACGGCTACAAGGAGATTGTGCTCGTCGGTATCAACCTTTCAGCCTACGGTCTCGGTGAGGAATTTGACCTTGCCGACGCAGTCGATACAGCTTGTGAGATTGAGGGAATAGAGCGCGTAAGGCTCGGTTCCTTTGAACCCGAGCTTATGTATCAGAGCCTTATCGAGCGTTTCGCAAAACAGGAAAAATTCTGCCCGCAGTTTCATTTATCGCTCCAGAGCGGTTGTGACACTACGCTCGAGCGTATGCGCAGACAGTACGACGGAAAGGAATATATGCGGATTGTCGAGGATTTGCGAAAGAGCTTTGATAACCCCTCAATAACCACCGACGTAATGGTAGGCTTTGCGGGTGAAACCGACGAGGAATTCAGACAGAGTGTAGAATTCGTCAAGAGCGTCGGCTTCTCAAAGGTTCACGTTTTTCCGTATTCAAGGCGCAAAGGCACCTTAGCCGATAAAATGGATAATCACGTTTCTCCCGAAATCAAGGAGAAGCGCAGCAAAATAATGATAGAAGCGTGCGACAGGGAACGCGAAAGGTTCCTCGATTCTCAGGTCGGCAGAACGGAAGCGGTTCTTGTCGAGAGAAAACGCGACGGCGGATATTTTGAGGGATATACCAAGAATTATACCCCTGTCAGAATTTTCGCGGACGGCGAGCTTTCGGGCAAAATTGTCGATGTAAAAATCACAAAAGCCGAAAACGATTGGTGCATAGGGGAGCTGTGTTAATTCTCGATTCCGTTTACGAGATTAACAATCTCCTTTGAAGCTCTGTCGCTCTCCAAATCCGCGTAGCTGTAGAGCATAAAGCCTTTTATTTTGGACTTTCTGATTAGCTTCAGCTCGTTTTTGAGGATTGTGTCGGAGCCGTTCCAGGTTCCGCTGTCAAGGTCGGTGCCTGTTTTATAGCCCGCAATTCCTATGTAGAGCTTTACGTCTTCGGCAAAGTCAAGGTCGAGCCAGCTTTTGAGCGCGTCCTCAAATTTGAGCGCGGGGTTTTTGAGACTGAAATAAAGCTGAGGGCAGATGTAGTCTATATATCCCGAATTCTGACACCAGCTTTTTACATCGGCGTAAAGGTGATAGTTGTTGTCAAGATTTCCCTGAGGAGAAATTCCGAACGTCTTGCCGTATTTATGCGCAATAGTGCAGCAATCGGCAATCAGAACGTTCACGTTCGCCGTTCTCCAGTTCGCAAGGCTGAGCGCCTTGTCTGAACCCACGCTGTTTTTGTAGGCGCTGTATTCGTCTTTATCAAAGCTATTGTTAACTCCCGAGGGGTAGAAGTAGTCGTCGAACTGAATGCCGTCTACATCGTAATTTTTAACGATTTCTCTGACACCGCTTTCGATAATTTTCCGTGCCTTTGATGAAGCGGGGTTCAGGAACAGACCGTTGTTAAAGCTTTTTCCGATACTTTTGTCCTTTTTGTAGGGATTATCCGCCGACAGCTTGAGGGACTTGTCGTTTCTGATTCTGTAAGGATTGACCCACGCCTCAATTCTCATTCCGATTTTGCGAGCGTATTCTGTCATATAGCTGAGCGCGTCGTAGCCGCAGCTTTTTCCCTGTTTTCCCGAAAGCACGTGTGAAGCGGGGTAGACGGACGAATTGTAGAGCGCGTCGGAAAACGGTCTGACCTGAACAATAAGCGTGTTGAATTTATCCGCCTTTGCGGTGTCTGCTATGTGATTGAACTTGTCCTTGAAAGCTGTGTAGCTTCTGTCGGTGCCGCTCATATTCAAATCCATATATGTAACCCACAAGCCGCGGATTTCTTTATCCGAAACAGCCGCGCCTGCGGTTTTCAGAGTTTTGATTTCGGTTTTATTCTGTTTTGTCAGTCCCGAAATCGCCACAGCAAAAATCAGAAGAATAACAGCCGTTAAAAGCGGCAGTTTTTTTATAATAAAATCTTTCATATTTAACCTCGGAGTGCTTATGAAGCCTATCTATTTTCTTTATATTTATCTCGCGTTTATAAATCTTTTCGCCGTGTTTATCACGGTGCTGGACAAACGCCGCGCCGTTCATCACAAGTGGCGCGTCAGTGAAGCTATGCTTCTGTTTGTATCCGCAATCGGCGGCGGAGTTTCTATGTATGTTACAATGCATATTATTCGACACAAAACCAAAAAGCTCAAATTTATGCTCGGTATACCGCTCATAATTGTGATTGAGCTGATAGCAGTTTTCTGGGTGATGAACTATGTCATCTAAGCAGCTTGTGTTCACCGTTCCCGACGAGTGCGACGGTATGACGGCGCGCGTGTTTCTGCGCAGACGCTGCGGTGTTTCAGCTCGTATTCTAACACAGCTCAAACGCGAAAAAGACGGAATTTTGAGGAACGGTCAACTTCTCAAAACTATAGATATTCTCCGTAGCGGAGATTTAATTGTTCTAAATCTGCCCGAGGATAAAAGCGAAATTGTGCCCGTAAAGGGCGAGCTTGATATTCTATATGAGGACGAAAACATTTTGGCGGTAAATAAACCCGCGTTTATGCCTGTTCACCCCACAAAGGTGCACCAGCTCGACACCTTGGCGAACATCGTTTCCTACAGACAAAACAAAACAGGGGAGAGCTTCGTTTTCCGAGCGGTCAACCGACTTGACCGAAATACCTCGGGAATTATCCTTATCGCCAAGGATAAGTTCACCTCAACGGCGCTTTCAAATTCGGTCGAAAAAACCTATCTCGCAGTCTGTGAGGGAGAGCTTGAAAAGTGCGGAACCATAGACGTTCCCATTATGCTTTCACCCGACAGCAAGATTAAGCGTATTGCCGACCAAAACGGCTCGCCTGCCGTTACGCATTTTGAGCCTGTATTTTCAAACGGAACACACACATTGATTAAGCTAAGGCTTGAGACAGGCAGAACCCATCAGATTCGCTGTCATATGTCATACCTCGGCTATCCGCTTGCGGGCGACGACCTCTACGGCGGCTCGCTCGACTTAATAAACCGTCAGGCTCTGCACTGCGGATACACCTCGTTTATACATCCAATCACCGAAGAACGTATAGAAATAAAATCGCCAATCCCGAAAGACTTTGTTTCAGCCTTTCCGTGGATTGACGAAGTAGTTTAGATTTTGATTTTGTTGCCCTTGTTCACGCCGATGATTCCGCCGAGCGCTGAGAACGCCACAAGAGCAATCAGCTTGTAAAGCGTGTTGAGCGTTATCGTTGACGGAGAAGTAATAAGTCCCGCGATTGTCAGCACAAGGAAGAGCACACCGCCCGAAATTGCTCCGACAATCATTCCCGACTGCTTACCGATTCTGCCTGATATGTATCCGCCGAGAAATCCCGAAACGGCGAGAATCAGCACGGAGATGTATATTAGATAATCCTTGGGATAGTTTCCCGATTTGTAAAGTATCAGTGAAACGATTATCATCAGCAGAGCGGCAGCCGCAGCGGTAATTATGATTCCGAACAAAACGCTTTTTATAAGTCTCTTATTAAAAAAATCCATAAAGAATCCCCCGAACATAATCTGATAGATTATATTCGGGGGAGAATGTTTTTATGACTTATTTGTCAGCTTTGTCAGCGCTTTCGCTCTTGCCCTTGAAGAGACCTGAGAACAAGCCCTTCTTCTGAGCTGCCTGAGCAGTGGGAACTTCCTTCTCGGTATCAACGGAAGAAATACACCATCTCTTCATCTTCATCTTATTTCTGTCGGAGCCTGTCTCGATGATGATAACGTCCTCGTCCTCTTTGATTGCGATTACTCGACCCATAATACCGCCGATTGTTGTAATCTCGTCGCCGATTTCAACGCTGTTTCTGAGAGCTGCTTCCTCTTTCTTCTTCTTTGAGTTAGGTCTGATGAGGAAGAAGTAGAGCGCACCGAAGATTGCTACATAAATAACGATAAGAAGCCACCTTGAACCCATACCGCCGTTGTTTGCGGCAGCGGCTGCAGTGTGTGTGCTGCTAATAAAATTCATAATAAAAATCCTTTCTTAAATAAAGTCCGAATGAAAGTATAACAGAAAATCAGACTTCTTGCAAGTGAATTTTGCAGTTTGATTGAATTTATATACGTTTTGCGAGGTTTTCGCGGTTAGTTTTGTAGAAATTTTCGAAGTTTCCGTTGTCGAGCGCCTCACGAATCTTCTCGAGCAGAGTATTATAGAAATAGAGGTTATGTATAACGCACAGGCGCATTGCGAGCATTTCGCCTGCTTTCATCAGATGACGGACATAAGCTCTGCTGAAATTTTGACAAACGGGACAGTCACAGGAGCTGTCAATCGGGCTTTCGTCAAGCTCGTATTTAGCGTTCTTGATGTTGATAATTCCGTCCCAGGTGAAGAGGTGTCCGTGCCGCGCGTTTCGGCTCGGCATTACGCAGTCAAACATATCAACTCCGCGGTGAACCGCTTCGAGAATGTTTACGGGTGTGCCGACGCCCATAAGGTACCTCGGTCTGTCCTTGGGCATATACGGTTCAACTTCGTCGATAATCTCGTACATTACCTCGGTTTCTTCTCCGACAGCCAGACCGCCGATTGCGTAACCGGGAAGGTCGAGCTCTCGAATCCGCTTCATATGCTCCACGCGCAAATCCTTGTAGATACCGCCCTGGTTGATTCCGAACAGCTTCTGCTCTCGGTTGATTGTGCCGTCAAGCGAGTTGAGCCTTTCCATTTCGGCTTTGCATCGTCTCAGCCACCTTTCGGTGAGCTCTGAGGATTTCTTGGTGTATTCGTATGGGGAGGGGTTCTCGACGCACTCGTCAAACGCCATTGCGATAGTCGAACCGAGATTTGACTGAATCTGCATACTTGTCTCGGGTGACATAAAAATCTTTCTGCCGTCAATGTGAGAGTTAAAGGTTACGCCCTCTTCCTTGATGTTTCTCAGCTTTGCCAGCGAAAACACCTGAAAACCGCCGCTGTCTGTGAGAATGGGACCGTCCCAGCGTGTGAACTTGTGCAGACCGCCGAGCTTTCTGACGTTCTCGTCACCCGGTCTCAGATGAAGATGATAGGTGTTGCTGAGCATAATCTGACATTTGATATCCTTCAAATCAAACGCGGATAAGGCGCCCTTTATCGCTCCCGCTGTCGCAACATTCATAAACGCGGGCGTCTGGACGGTTCCGTGAACCGTGTTAATCACGCCGCGCCTTGCGTTGCCTTCGGTTTTCTTTACTTCAAAAAACATAGCTTCTCCTTATAAAATCGCCATTGCGTCGCCGAAGCTGAAAAATCTGTACTTTTCCTCAACAGCGGTCTTGTACGCGTTCATAATATTGTCATAGCCCGCGAACGCCGATACAAGCATAATCAGCGTGCTCTCGGGCAAATGGAAGTTTGTGATAAGTCCGTCAATCGCCTTGAAGGTGTAGCCCGGGTAGATAAAGATATCCGTAAAGCCGTGACAGGGTTTTATTTCACCGTACATTGTAGCTACGCTCTCGAGCGTTCTGCACGTGGTTGTGCCTACCGCGATAACGCGTCCGCCGTTCTGCTTTGTCTCGTTTATTATCTTTGCCGTTTCCTCGGGTATCTCATAATGCTCGCTGTGCATCTTGTGCTTGGTAACGTCGTCAACCTTGACGGGGCGGAAGGTGCCCAGTCCGACGTGAAGCGTAACGTAGGCGATTTTTACGCCCTTGGCTCTTATCCTGTCCATAAGCTCCTCGGTAAAGTGCAGACCTGCCGTAGGCGCCGCTGCGGAACCGAGCTCGTGAGAGTAAACCGTCTGGTATCTCTCCTTATCCTCGAGCTTTTCTGTGATGTAAGGGGGAAGAGGCATCTGACCGATTTTGTCGAGCGTCGCAAAGAAGTTTTCGTCGCAGTCAAAGTCAACAACTCGGTTGCCGTCGTCCTTAACTTCAACGACCTGCGCTGTCATTATCCCGTCGCCGAAGCTGAATCTTGCACCGACCTTTGCCTTTTTGCCGGGCTTACAGAGCGTTTCCCAGCGGTTGCCCGTGATTTGCTTGAGAAGCAGAAACTCAACGCTCGCGCCTGTCTCTTCCTTGATTCCGTAAATCCTTGCGGGCAAAACACGCGAGTCATTCGCGATGAGGCAGTCGCCTTCGTTTAAGCTGTCGATTATATCATAAAAGTGCTTGTGCTCTATCTTGCCCGAGGTTCTGCCGAGCAGAAGCAGCCGTGAACTGTCTCTCGGCTCCACAGGGGTTTGAGCAATCAGCTCTTTTGGTAAATCATAATAAAAATCGCTCGTTTTCATTAGAAAATCCTTTCACTCACAATGAATAAAATTACTAATTTGTAATTGACATTAGATACTGATAATGGTATATTATAGGGTAGAGTATAACTACATATAGTGTGGTATATCATATAATAACGTATTTTTATGAAACTTACAACTATTTTTAAAAAATTGTAATATTGTGGAGGATCAAAATGAAAAAGTATAATGTTGGTATCATCGGAGCCACAGGTATGGTGGGACAGAGATTCATTCTCCTGTTAAACAATCATCCTTGGTTTAATATCACAACCTTAGCCGCAAGCTCAAGAAGCGCGGGCAAGAAGTACGGCGAGCTTATGGACGGCCGTTGGCTTCTCTCAGAGCCCATGCCTGAGAAGGTTAAGGATATGGTGGTTATGGACGCCGCTGAGGTTGAGAAGGTTGCTTCTACAGTAGACTTCTGCTTCTGTGCCGTAAATATGCCCAAGGACGAGATTAAGGCGCTCGAGGAAGCTTACGCAAAGGCTGAGTGTCCTATCGTTTCCAACAACTCCGCTAACCGCTTCACTCCCGACGTTCCCATGGTTATTCCCGAGATTAACGCGGATCACATCAAGATTATTGACGATCAGCGCAAGCGTCTCGGCACAAAGCGCGGCTTTATTGCCGTTAAGTCAAACTGTTCTCTTCAGAGCTATGTACCCGCTATCCACCCCTTAAAGGAGCTTGGAGTTAACAAGGTATTAGCTTGTACATATCAGGCTATCTCAGGCGCAGGCAAGACCTTCAAGACCTGGCCCGAGATGGTAGATAACCTTATTCCTTACATCGGAGGCGAGGAGGAGAAATCCGAGAAAGAGCCTTTAAAGATTTGGGGTAAGATTGAAAACGGCGAAATCAAGAATTCCGAGGATATCGCTATCACATCTCAGTGTCTGCGTGTTCCCGTTTCCGACGGTCACACAGCCGCGGTATTTATGTCCTTCAAGGATAAGGCTCCCTCTGTAGAGGAGATTATCAAGGTATGGGAAGGCTACAAGGGCAGAGCTCAGGAGCTCGAGCTTCCGTCAGCTCCCAAGCAGTTCCTTCACTACTTCACAGAGCCTGATATGCCTCAGATCAAGTCGGCTCGTGAGGTTGAAAACGGAATGGCGATTTCTGTCGGCAGACTCAGAGAGGACACACAGTACGACCTCAAGTTCGTATGTATGTCTCACAACACTCTTCGCGGAGCCGCAGGCGGCGCTGTTCTTCTTGCAGAGCTTCTTTGCGCTGAGGGTTATATCGACTGATTAACTGATTAATTGTTTAAGTATATTTTAGAAAGGTTATGAAAAATATGAGCAAGCCCATTTTTACAGGCTCCGGCGTAGCCCTTATTACGCCCTTTAACTCAGATTTGACCGTTAACTACGCGGCTCTTGAGGAATTGCTTGAATTTCATATAGCTAACGGTACGGACGCTATTATCGCTTGCGGTACAACAGGCGAGGCTGCGACCC
Organism: uncultured Eubacteriales bacterium; assembly: GCA_900315785.1. Lineage (GTDB taxonomy): Bacteria > Bacillota > Clostridia > Oscillospirales > Acutalibacteraceae > Ruminococcoides. The sequence continues at coordinate 28,662 of ONAL01000002.1, read as the reverse complement.
TTACCGAGAAGGAGCACTGCGAAGTTCTTAACTTCGTTGCCGAGAAGGTTGACCACCGTGTTCCTGTTATCGGCGGTACAGGAAGCAACGACACCCGCACTGCTATTGAGCTTTCAAAGTCAGCTCAGAAGTCGGGCATTGACGCAATCCTCTCCGTAACTCCTTATTATAACAAGTCATCTCAGGCAGGTCTCGTAAAGCATTTTACTATTATCGCCGATTCGGTTGATATGCCTGTAATCCTTTATAACGTGCCCTCACGTACGGGCTGCAACATCAAGCCCGCAACCTATGCCGAGCTCTGCAAGCACCCGAACATCAAGGCTGCCAAGGAAGCAAGCGGCGATATCTCTCAGGTTGCGCTTATCCGCTCCTTATGCGGCGACGACCTTGATATCTATTCGGGCAACGACGACCAGACTGTTCCGTTTATGTCTCTCGGAGCTCTCGGTGTTATTTCGGTATTTGCTAACATTTGTCCTCAGGAAATGCACGACATCTGCAAGCTCTGTCTTGACAACGACTTTGTAGCTGCTCAGAAGCTCCACTTCCACTACATTGAGCTGATGAACATTATGTTCTCGGATGTTAATCCTATTCCGATAAAGACCGCTATGAACCTCTTCGGCTTTGACGCAGGCGAGTTCAGAATGCCTCTCGTTCCCATGAACGCTAACGGCTATCATAACCTCAAGGATTGTCTCACAAAGTACGATTTAATCGATAAGTACAAGACATTCAAGAAATAATATAAAGGGAGGGTAATATGCCCTCCCGTTATTCTATAAAAGGGGAAGTTAAAATGACCAAAATAATCTTATGCGGTTGCAACGGTAAAATGGGTAACGTCGTTGTTAATTCTGTAAAAGAAAACTCAGACTGCGAAATCCTTTGCGGCGTCGACGCCTTCGGCACCAATAGCTACGATTTCAAGACATACAAGAGCTTTTCCGAGATTGAGGAAAAGGGCGACGTTATTATAGATTTTTCAAATCCCGCAAACCTTGACGATTTGCTTTCTTACGCTCTCAAAAACAGCGTTCCGTCCGTTATCTGCACAACAGGATATTCTCCCGAGCAGGTCGAGAAAATCAAGGAAGCAGGGGAGAAGATTGCCGTTTTCTATTCTGGCAATATGTCCCTCGGCGTGAACCTTCTTATTGAGCTCTCCAAGCAGGCGGCAAAGGTTCTCGGCTCAAGCTTTGATATCGAGATTATCGAGAAGCACCACAACTTAAAGGTTGACGCTCCCTCGGGTACGGCTCTTATGATTGCCGACGGTATTTCCGAGGAGCTCGAGCAGGAGCCCCAGTACGTTTATGACCGTCACAGCTATCGCCGCAAACGCTCAAAGAACGAAATCGGTATCCACGCCGTTCGAGGCGGTACGATTGTCGGCGAGCACGACGTAATCTTTGCTGGTCACGACGAGGTTGTAACTCTTTCTCATCAGTCCCAGTCAAAGGGTCTGTTCGCGACAGGCGCGGTTAACGCCGCGATTTTCCTCAAGGACAAGCCTGCGGGAATGTACAATATGTCAATGATGCTGGCTGAAAAGCTCGGCTGATAAAATCAAATTTCTGGCGCGGAACTTCGGTTGCGCGCTTTTCTTTCACCTTGAAAAACTCTCGGCATATAATATACGGAAGAGGTGAAAGTTATGGACAAATTAGTTAAGCTTGCCTCTGTAACCGAGGCAATGCGAGCGCGTGATATTCTCAAAAAGCGCGGCATAGACAGCAAAATTGCGCGAATTCCGTCCCAAAACGGCAGAGGAAGCTGCGGTTACGGACTTAATATAAAAACGGAGCTCTCAAAAGCAACGGAAATCCTCAGTGAAAGCGGCATAAAGTTTGACGGACAAGCTCTCGGTGATTCCTTATGATATACCTTGATAACGGAGCTACCACATTTCCGAAGCCTCAATCCGTAATCAGAAAGTCAAACGAAGCACTGCGTTATTTCGGAGCTAACCCGGGACGCGGCGGTCATAAAATGGCGATAAAAGCGTCCGAGCTGATATATAACACCAGGGTCAAGGTCGCCGAGTTTTTCAACATCCCGAACCCCTCAAATGTGGTTTTCACGCTGAACTGCACGGCTTCTCTGAATATCGTAATCAAAGGGCTCTGCAAGAGCGGCGACCATATAATTATTTCGTCGCTTGAGCATAACGCTGTGCTTCGTCCCGTTGAGAAGCTCAGGAATATCGGTGTGAGCTATTCTGTTGCCGAGGTGAGCGAGACCGACGACAACGAAACCCTCAGCAATTTCCGTGATTGTATCAGAGAGAATACGCGTCTCGCCGTATTTACCTGCGCTTCAAATGTATTCGGCACACGCGTTCCGTTTGAGCGTGTTTCGGCGCTTTGTCATCAGTACGGAATCAGAACATGTGTAGACGCGGCACAGGGCGCGGGAATTATTCCTATCGATTTGTCTGATTCCTCGGTGGATTACCTCTGCGCTGCTGGTCATAAGGGACTTTACGGACCGATGGGCACAGGTATTCTCATTGTGAACTGCGACGAAATCCCCGACAGCCTTATCGAGGGCGGAACAGGAAGCAATTCGGATAACTACTCTCAGCCTGATTTCCTTCCCGACAGATTCGAGAGCGGAACGCTGAATTTCGCGGGCTTTGTCGGTCTCGGCGGCGGTCTGGATTTTGTCAGGAATATGGGAATTGCAAATATCTACAACCGCGAAATGCGTGAAATTCAGCGGATTTACAACTCGTTGTCTAATATGAATAAAGTCGTTCTTTATACAGATTATCCCGAAATTAAACATTTTACCCCCGTTATTTCCTTTAACATCAGAAATATAAACTGTGAGGAAATCGCCGAAGTACTCAGCTCACGCTATAATATCGCTGTCAGAGCAGGACTTCACTGCGCTCCGCTGGCTCATAAGAATAAGGGTACGCTCGAAATCGGCGGCACCGTTAGAGCCGTTCCGTCAGCGTTTACAACAAAAAATGACATAGATTCTTTCATTTATGCTGTAAATAAGTTATAAAAAAACTTGAACAAGGTCACCTTCTGTGTTATAATTAATCTATATTATGACTGAAAGAGGGGGGATACGATGATTGCCGAATGGTTCAACAGTGTGTTTGCTGTGTTCAGAACAATCCAGATTAACGATATTATCGATATACTCGCGGTAACCTTTATCGTATTTAACCTTTTCAAGCTCGTCAGAGAGACAAGAGCCGAACAGCTTCTTAAGGGCGTCGCGATTCTGCTCGCCGTATATATCGTCTCGATGATTTTCGGACTGACGATGATGACGGGACTTATGAGGCTGTTGTTCGAGTTCTCCGTTCTGATTATCGCAATCGTGTTCCAGCCCGAAATCCGAAAGGCGCTTGAGCGTCTCGGCAAAACGGGAATGTGGAAGTATTTCAGCCTGATTAAAAGCGGAAAAACCGACGAGGAAATCAAGGCTATCAATCATTCGATTGTTGTTGTAGCTGACGCCTGCTCAGTTTTCTCGAGCTCCAAGACAGGCGCGCTGATTGTTTTTGAGCGCGACGTTAAGCTCTCAGATATAGCCGATACGGGCACAAAGCTCAACTCCGACGCTTCCGTCGCTCTGCTCGGCAACATCTTCTTTAACAAAGCTCCCTTGCACGACGGCGCTACGATTATCCGCAACGGCAAGATTTACGCTTCGGGCTGTATTCTGCCGCTGACAGATAAGAACAAGGATGTAGACATCAACCTCGGCACTCGTCACAGGGCGGCGATCGGTATGAGCGAGGTTTCCGACGCTATCGTGGTTATCGTCAGCGAGGAAACGGGCTCAATCTCGATTGCAAACAACGGTAACCTTTCTCAGGATTACGACAGAGAATCTCTCATCGCTCAGCTTCAGGGACTTTTGATTGACGACACAAAGGTCTATATCAAGAAGTCCTCAAGGTCAAAGAGAAAGGAGAGTAAGGATGAAAAATAGAAGACCGTCATTCAGACTTTCCCGACTCTTTAAGAACAATAAGTTTTTGATAATAATCTCTCTGGTTATTTCAATTTCGGTTTGGGTTGCAATGAGCTTCAGCGACAGCAACGAAACAACCGCAACAATCTCAAATATTCCGATTCAGATTACCTTATCCGACGACGCAGTCGATAACGGCTTGCAGATTTTTACAGGTAACGACCAGACGGCTTCCGTTACCGTTTCGGGCAACAGGCTCGCGATTGGCTCGATTTCAGCCGATGATATTGTGATTTCGGCTCCGACCGCGGGTACGATTGCCACCTCGGGAAACTACGCTCTTTCACTGACAGCAAAGAAGCTCAATCAGGCTGACAGGTTTGAGATAACCTCTACGGTTTCTCCGTCCGTTATCAACATCTTTGTTGACCAGCTCAAGGAACAGACCTTTAACGTGGTTAACAAGATTACCTACAAGGTTTCCGACGGCTATCACGCCTCGTTCAATCCTTCGGCGACTTCGGTCACCGTCAGCGGTCCCAAGACAGAGGTTGACAAGGTCGCTTCCGTCGGCATTGTCGGCGAGATTAAGGGCGAGCTTAAGGATAACGCCTCGCTTGACTGCGATGTTAAGCTGTACGACAACTCGGGCGGCGTTATTTCCAGCAATCTGTTAACCCTCAGTGACGACACGATTACGGCTAACTTCTCGGTTCTTCCGTACAAAGAGGTTCCCATTAAGATAGCCTGCAAGAATAAGCCCGACGGTCTGAACATCGACGACTACGCGACGATTATCCCCGATAAGATAAAGATTGCGGCTAAGAAGGATGTGCTCGATAAGCTCGAAAGCGTCAGCACTTCGGCTATTGATTTCTCGACAATCAGCAACGAGTCCTATGACCTCGAGGTTGATTTGGATATTCCGTCCAACTGTACCAACATCAGCAACACGGATTCGGTTGACGTCAAGATTAACCTCAGCTCCTTCACGAAAAAGACCCTTAAGGTCAAGAAGGATATCTTTGAGGTAAAGAATCTCAGCTCCGAATATTCCTACAGCATAGCTACCGATTCGCTGAATGTAACCTTGGTCGGTCCCAAGAGCGAGCTTGCGGATATCACATCGAGCGATATTCTTTGTGAGATTGACGCGTCCTCAATCGAAAAGACTACGGGTTCAATCTCACTTCCCGCAACCTTCACGGTCAGCGGCGACGCTGCTTGTTGGGCTTACGGCAAGTATGAGGTTAATATTTCTATAAACGAATAATAACTTGTGGCTCAAGACCTTGTTTTGAGCCACCTGTTGTTTGATTTTGAGGTGTAATTATGACGAAAACTCTGAAACATCCGATATTCAAATACAGCGCGCGTTCCATTCTGGTATCGCTGTTTTTGCTCTTCCTCGGAATAGTAATTATGATTAAGGCTGACTCGATTTTGTTCTGGGTCATCAAGATTATCGGCGCGGTGCTTCTTATCGACTCCGTTATCAGGTTTATCGGCTTTCTGAGGCTTGACGCTGAGGAGAGGTCAATAAACTTTGACATAGTCAGGTCGCTTGTCGAGGCAGTCCTCGGACTTGTCGCAATAATCAATTCAAGCTCCGTTGTAACTCTGCTCTATATTTTTGCGGGAATCCTCGTTATTATTGAGGGAATACTTCACCTTCAGTTTGTGCTTTCTCAGCGTAGAATACTTGACCACTGGATTCCCAACTTTATTATCTCAATCTTTTCGGTTGTTGTCGGCGTATTCATAATCGCAAATCCGCTCATGACGGGAAAATACGTGAATATGTTTATCGGTATTGAGATTATCGTTACGGCGTTAATCAGCCTTTGCGGATACATATACTTCCTTGTGTTCCTTCGTTCATACTCCAAGGCTGATAAAGTATACGAGCTCGACGAATCCTTAGTTGAGGAAGTTGAATAAATCAAAACAAAACGGGTTGCAATCGCAACCCGTTAAATTTTTGTTCGGCTTCTGAAGCCTATTCGTATTTTGGCTTTGTCCATATCCTTTTCCTGATTGTTCATAACGCTTTGCACAAGCCCTATCGCAATCATCATCGACATCACCGAGGTTCCGCCCGAGCTGAAAAAGGGGAGAGTGATTCCGATTACTGGGATTATACCGAGCACCATTCCGATGTTGATTATCGTCTGAGCCGCAATCATAGCGAAAACGCCGTAGCAGATAAACGCGCCCTTGTTCTCGTACGCGTTCTTCGCGTCCACAATAATCCTCAGACAGATGAAAAAGAGAACCAGAAGCAGCAGCACACAGCCGATGAATCCGAGCTCTTCGCCCGCGACTGTGAAGATAAAGTCGTTTTCCTGTTCGGGAACAATTCCGTACTCAACACGGTTTCCGTTAAACAGACCCGCGCCCGAGAATCCGCCCGAGGCAATGCTCACCTTGCTCTGATATTGCTGCCAGCCGTAGTTTGTCAGCGCGTTTCCGTCGAGGTCAAACAGCGCGAGTATACGGTTTCGGTGTTCATTGTTCAGAAAAAAGCTCCAGATTATCGGAAGTCCTACAGCGACCGAGCCGCCGAGAATAGCGTAGTATCTGGTCTGTACTCCCGCCATAAACGACATCACAAGCGCGATAAAAATAAATATCAGCACGGCGCCGTCGTCGCCCTGAATGTGAATCAGAAGCGCGGGAACGCCCACATGAATCAGAAGTCCCGCAACGCCCGACAGCTTCTTGATACCGTCGTTGTCCTGTAAGTAGCTCAAATGCTTTGAAAAGGTGATGATAAAGCAGAGCTTGATAAACTCTGACGGCTGAAAGGTTATTCCGCCGGGGAGCTTAACCCACGCGGTGTCATCTGTTCCGCTTACGGTAACACCGAAAACGAACACGAGTCCCGCCAGGAAGAATCCCATTCCCGCAAATACATACCATCGTTTTATGAAGTATTTATAATTTATAAGCGAGAGCAATACGGCGATAAAGATACCGATAATAATAGCGATTGTCTGATTGAACAGGTAGTTATATGTGCCCGAGCGCTGCATTGTTCCGATAAGAACAAGGCTGTACGCCGTGGCAATAATCGTAAAAAGCCAGAGCCAGATATCCGTTTTTCTGAAATATTCCTTGAAATATTCCGAGAAATTGTCCGTAAAACCACCGCCTTTCCTGTTGTATTCCTTATTATTATATAAAATTATGCTATTAATATCAAGCTTATTTTCAATAGAGAATTTCAAAACTGAATAAATATGTTAGAATAACACCACGAATGTTAATTTTATGGAGGTGCCTTCAATATGTTAACTGATATTGAAATAGCACAGCAGGCTGAATTAAAGCCTATCAAAACAATCGCAGAAAACTTAAACATCAAGGAAGAGGAGCTCGAGCCTTACGGAAGATATAAGGCAAAGCTTTCCGACAGTCTTATGGAGAGACTCAAGGACAAGCCCGACGGCAAGCTCGTACTTGTAACCGCAATCAATCCTACTCCCGCGGGAGAGGGCAAAACAACAACGACAGCAGGTCTCGGTCAGGCTATGGCGAAGATCGGCAAGAACGCAATCATCGCTCTCAGAGAGCCGTCACTCGGTCCCGTATTCGGTATCAAGGGCGGAGCCGCAGGCGGCGGTTACGCGCAGGTTCTCCCGATGGAGGATATCAACCTTCACTTCACGGGCGATATGCACGCTATAACAGCGGCAAATAACCTTTGCTGCGCAATGCTCGACAACCATATTCAGCAGGGCAACAGCCTCGGCATTGACCAGAGAAGAATTCTCATCAAGAGATGTCTCGATATGAACGACAGAGCGCTGAGAAACGTTATCGTAGGTCTCGGCGGAAAGGTGAACGGTGTTCCCAGAGAGGACCACTTCATCATTACCGTAGCGAGCGAGGTTATGGCTATTCTTTGCCTTGCTTCCGATATCGAGGATTTAAAGAAGCGTCTCGGAAATATCCTTGTAGCCTATAACTATGACGGCGAGCCCGTTTACGCCAGAGATTTGAAGGCTGACGGCGCTATGACCGTACTTCTCAAGGACGCTATCAAGCCTAACCTTGTACAGACGCTCGAGGGTACTCCCGCGGTTATGCACGGCGGACCCTTCGCTAATATCGCTCACGGCTGTAACTCTGTAAGAGCTACAAAGCTTGCCTTGAAGCTTGCCGATTACTGTATCACCGAAGCGGGCTTCGGTTCCGATTTGGGAGCGGAGAAGTTCCTCGACATCAAGTGCCGCTTTGCAGGTCTCAAGCCCTCGGCAATCGTGCTCGTAGCTACTGCAAGAGCGCTCAAGTATAACGCCGGAGTTCCCAAGACAGAATGCGGCGAGGTTAACCTTGAGGCATTGAAGAAGGGTATCGTAAACCTCGGCGTTCACATCAACAACATGCGCAAGTACAACGTTCCCGTTGTTGTTGCGATTAACCGCTTCCTCACTGACGGCGAGGAAGAGCTCAAGTATATCGAGCAGTATTGCAAGGAGAACGGCGCTGACTTCGCGCTCTCCGATGTATTTGCTAACGGCGGCGACGGCGGTATGGCTCTCGCTGAGAAGGTTGTTGAAGCTTGCGAAAAGCCCTCTGACTTTGCTCCGATTTATCCGCTTGATTTAAGCGTTAAGGACAAGATTAAAGCTGTAGCTCAGAAGATTTACGGAGCGGCGGACGTTACCTATACAACCCAGGCTGAAAAGGCTATCAAAGAGGTTGAGGCTCTCGGCGCAGGCAATATGCCCGTTTGTATCGCGAAAACTCAGTATTCGCTCTCCGATAATCCCGCGCTTCTCGGAGCTCCCAAGGACTTTACAATTACAGTTAGAAATGTATCGCTTTCAAACGGCGCAGGCTTTGTGGTAGTTTACACAGGCGACATTATGACAATGCCCGGACTTCCCAAGGTTCCCGCAGCCGAGAAGGTTGATATCGAAAATGAAAAGATAGTTGGTTTATTCTGATGGATGATTTTTTATCAAAATCGGTTGAGGACACAGAAGCCTTTGCCGAAGAACTCAGCAAAAAGCTCGAGGGCGACGAGATAATCGCCCTTTACGGCGACTTGGGCGCAGGCAAAACAGCCTTCGCCCGAGGTCTTGCCCGCGGACTTTCTGTTGAAGAAAATGTATCGAGCCCCACGTTTGCGATTGTGAATGAGTACGTCGGGGATTATCCGCTCTACCACTTCGATATGTATCGGATTGAGAGCTGGAACGACCTTGATTCCATAGGCTTTTTCGATTATATCGGCAACGGTGTTATGATAATTGAATGGAGCGAAAACATCGAGGGCGCCCTGCCCGACGACGTTATCAGGGTTACCATCAATAAGACTAATGACGAAAACGAAAGAATAATCAGCATAGAGGGAATGTAAGTGAGAATACTCGCTGTAGATTCGAGCGCTAAGGCTTGTTCCGTAGCGCTTACGGACGATAAAAAGATAATAGGCAGCTTTTTTATAAACACTGCGCTTACTCACAGCCAGACGCTTGTTCCGATGATTGACGCTCTGCTCAGAAACACAGCCGTTTCGCTTGATTCGGTTGATGTTTTGGCAGTGTCGGTCGGACCGGGTTCGTTCACGGGCGTGAGAATCGGAGTTGCAGCTGTAAAGGGAATTGCGATGCCGCTCAATAAAAAGTGCGCCGCTGTTTCCACATTGGAAGCTATGGCACATAACTACGTCGGCGAGGACTGCATAGTCTGCGCCGCGATGGACGCCAGACGCAATCAGGTATATAACGCGCTGTTCCGCGTTGAAAACGGTGAAATAAGCCGAATCTGTGATGACAGAGCCTTATCCGTTGATGACTTGGGAGAATACCTCAAATTCATCGATGAGAGAATTGTTCTAGTAGGCGACGATAATAAAGAAATATTATCAAATGTCGAGCTTGCTCCCGAGCATATTCGTTTCCAGAACGCTTCGGGCGTCGCGATGGTCGCGTTAAACGGAGATTATATTTCTTCTGAAGAATTAATGCCGACATATCTGCGGCTGCCTCAGGCGGAGCGTGAATTAAAAAAGAGAATGGAGAATGAGAAATGATAGCTTTAGGCTGTGACCACGGCGGAATTAACCTCAAAACCGCTATTATGAAGTATTTAGACGAGAAGGGTATCGAATACAAGGACTTCGGCTGCTACTCTGAGGATAGCGTAGATTATCCGATTTACGCTTATAAGGTAGCGAACGCGGTCGCAAACAAGGAATTTGAGTTAGGAATCCTTTGCTGCGGTACGGGAATCGGTATCTCAATCGCCGCAAATAAGGTAAAGGGCATCAGAGCCGCCGTTGTTTCCAACGAATTCGGCGCGGAGATGACACGCCGTCATAATAACGCGAACATTCTTTGCATGGGCGGAAGAGTCACAAGCGAAGAGGACGCGGTGAAATTTGCCGACATCTTCCTCAATACTCCTTTTTCTGGTGACGAAGAGCGTCATATCAGACGTGTTCAGATGCTAAGTGACATCGAAAACGGCGTTTTTTCGACGGACTGACAACGATTATTACAAAAATTGACTAACACTCGGCGCTTAAATTACTGAATTGTAACTAAGATATACAAAAAATATCATTTTTTTAAATTTATTTACAAAAACCTCTTGTTTTTTTTCTCTATTAGTATTATAATAATCTCACATTGTTTTTAAAGAATTATAATTTGTTAGGGAGATAGAAAATGAGATTAAGAAAACAAGAACTGGGCGATCGCAACTTAGTGGGACATCGCGTAGAAACTGTTAGAAAAAAGAAGGGTATGAAGCAGAAAGAGCTTTTGGCTCAGTTACAGGTAAGCGGCGTTGATATGAACGCGTCGGGTCTTTCTAAGCTGGAGGGTCAGATAAGATTCGTAACGGATGTAGAGCTCGTAGCTCTTGCGGACATCCTCGAGGTTTCGGTAGATTATCTCCTCGGAAGAGAAAAATAAAATCAGGGTCGGCAGAGCCGACCCTTTACTTTTGCAGTTTTTCGTAGATTTCTTTGATACCTTGCTCAATCAGCTCTGCCTTGATTCCCGAAAAGTTTAGGCGGAGCTTGTTTTGCGTTGAGGTTCGCATAACTTTGATATCGCTGTTTCTGAGCTTTTTGCTGTCCGCTTCAATCTCAAAGTACATCGACGTCTCGTTGAAAATGAACTTGGGAAAGTACAGCTTCAAAGCGTTTTTCATAATTTCGCTTTTGGTTTTGTAGTATCTTCTTGACTTCCTGAGGTGCTTTTCAAGCTTCCCCTCGGTTATGTATCCTGCCAGAGCGAGCTGTTCGGTCTTTGAAGTGGTCTGGTTGTAATTGTCCTTGACGCTTTCGTACGCCTTAATCAGCCTGTCGGGAAGGCTCATATAACTGATTCTGACAGAGGGAAGAAGTATCTTTGAAAAAGAACCTATATACACCGTGTTGTTAGGAGAATAGCTCTGCAAACAGGGTGTGGGGTGCGTTTTGTATCTGAGCTCGCCGTTGTAATCGTCCTCGATTATGACGGCGTTTTCCTTTTCGGCGTAGTTTGATATTTCGATTTTCCTTGCCGCGGGAACCTTTGTGCCGAAAACGCTGTTGTAGTTTGGGTTTATCATAATGATATCGGGCTTGATTCTTCTGAGAGATTCCACCGTCATACCCTTGCCATCGCTGTCCGTGTATTCTATATTATATTTAAAATCTCTGAATACCTGTTCAGCCTGAGGGAAGGAGTTTCTTTCAATTGCGACGGTCTTGTTAAGTCCCAGAAGTCCGCAGAGAATGTAGATAAGCGTCTGTGAGCCTGAGCCGATTACAATTCGGTTCTCGTCAGTAATAACTCCTCTGGTGGTAAACGCGTATTTTGACAGCGCTTTTCTGAGCTCCTCTTCGCCTTGATTTTCACTGTAGGTTGTTAGAAGGTAATCGCGGTTAAGAATGTCACGTATGTACTTTCTCCATTCTCTGAGGCTCGTGATACTGCTGTCTATGCCTTTTCCCGAGAAGTCGTACTTGTAGGTTTTCTTGATTTCCTGAGCCTTCGGCTTCTGCAAATCGACCTTATTGCCTACATAAAGACCTTTTTCGACGTAATAGCCCTTCTGAGGAAGGTTAATTATATAACCGTCCACACAAAGCGCGTTATAGGCGGTTTCTACCGTGGTTTTGGAAACTCCCAGGTCGGAGCACAGCTTTCTGACGGACGGAAGCTTTTCGTTTTCCTTGAGGTTTCCGCTCTCGACCGCCGAGCGAATCTCCTTGTAAATCTGAGAGTAAAGGGGAGTTTTGGAGTTTTTATCAATAATTATAAAATCGGATATCATAGGAATCACCCTTTCTATAATATCATAAATAATTACGGTTGAAAAGGTTGATATTTATTACAAATTTTAGTATAATAAAAAATTAGGTAAGTACCGCCTTTCGCGGAAATATTTTTTGAAAAGGAGTTTTCCTTATGAATAAAATTGACGCTTTTTTCAACAGTGTAAAGGGTAAGAAGATTTGCTTTGTCGGAATCGGGACAAGCAACCTTCCGCTTATAGAAATGTTCTGCAAGAAGGGAGCCGTAGTTTCCGCTTGCGACAGACAGAGCTATGAAGCTCTAGGCGAGAACGCTGTAAGAGCCGAAAAAGCAGGCGCAGAGCTGATTCTCGGCGATAACTATCTCGACAAGATTGACACTGAAATTCTTTTCCGCAGTCCGGGAACTCCTTTCTATCGTCCCGAGCTCGAGGCTCTCAAGCAGAAGGGCGTAGTTGTTACCAGCGAAATGGAGGTTTTCTTTGACCTCTGTCCGTGCAGGATTATCGCTGTGACAGGCTCCGACGGAAAGACCACAACCACTACAATCATCTCGGAATTCTTAAAGGCTGAAGGCAAGAAGGTCCACCTCGGCGGAAATATCGGCACCCCTCTGCTTCCGATTATCGAGGAGATAGGAGAGGACGATTACGCAGTTGTCGAGCTCTCGTCCTTCCAGCTCATCTCAATGCGCAAGAGCCCCGATATTGCGGTTGTTACCAACCTTGCGCCCAACCACCTCGATATCCACAAGGATATGCAGGAGTATATAGATTCCAAGAAGAACATTGTTCTCCACCAGAACGCTTTTTCAAAAGCTGTTCTTAACCTCGATAACGATATTTCCGACAGCTTTTCAACTGATGTGCGCGGTCAGCTCTGCAAGTTCAGCCGCAGAGAAAAGCTTACAAACGGCGCCTTTCTTGACGGCGATACAATCGTCTACAGCGACTACGGCAAGGAAACACCCGTTATGTCGTACAAGGATATCAGAATTCCGGGTATGCACAACGTCGAAAACTACCTCGCCGCTATCAGCGCTGTATGGGGTATAGTTTCTGTCGATACCATCGTAAATGTCGCGAAGAATTTCGGCGGTGTTGAGCACAGAGCCGAGTTCGTCAGAGAGCTCGACGGCGTTGAGTATTACAACGACTCCATCGCTTCAAGCCCCACGCGTACAGCTATGGGCACGCTCTCGCTTTATGATGAAAAGATTATCGTAATTGCGGGCGGTTACGACAAGCATATTCCTTATGAGCCCTTAGGTCCCGTAATCTGTGACAAGGTCAAGGTACTTGTGCTTATGGGCGATACCGCTCCCAAGATTGAGGAGGCTGTCAGAAATTCCGCAAACTACAGCGAGAACAATCCCGTTATTATCAACGTAACCAATATGGAAGAAGCTGTAAATGTCGCAAGAGAAAACGCCGTAAAGGGCGACAAGATTTCGCTTTCGCCCGCGAGCGCCAGCTTTGGACTTTACAAGAACTTTGTAGAGCGCGGCAACCACTTTAAATCAATCGTGAACGGACTGAAATAATGAAAGATTTGATATTTGATTTATGTACGCTTTCGGGTGTATCAGGCAGCGAGTACAGCGTTTCGGGCTACTGCGCAGACTATCTCAAAAGATACACCGACGACGTGAGCGTTGATTATAATAATAACGTAATCGCTGTGCTCGGCAATATTAACGCCGACAGGACGATTCTGCTCGACGCACACCTTGACCGAATCGGTCTGATTGTAACTCAGATTACCGACGACGGATTCCTCAAGGTTGCGAAGATTGGCGGAGTAGACCTCAGAACCTGTCTTGATTCCGCCGTTATTGTACACGGAAAAGAGGACGTAAAGGGAGTTATCTGCTGTATGCCGCCTCATTTGTCTGACGGCAACGAGGACAAGGCTCCCAAGCCCGAGAACCTTACCATTGATTTGGGGCTTCCTGCCGAAAAGGTAAAGGAGTTTGTTTCGCTCGGCGATACAGTGAGCTTTTATAAGCAGCCCAAGGAGCTAATAAATAACCGTGTTACTGCCACAGCGCTCGATAACCGCGCGGGTGTAGCTTCGCTCTTAAAGGTTGCGGAGCTGCTCGACGGAAAGGACGTTTCGTATAAGGTAATTATTCTGCTCTCCTGTCAGGAGGAAACCTACCAGACAGGAGCAAAAACCGCGCCCTTCGGCTTTGATATTGACGAGTGCGTAGCTGTTGATGTGAGCTTTGCCGCTCAGCCCGAAATCTCGGGAATGTACAGCAACATCAAGCTTGGCAAGGGTCCAATGCTCTGTATTTCTCCGATTATCGACAAGCCTATGTATAACCGCTTCAAGGAACTTTGCGAGCAGAATGATATCAACTATCAGGTTGAGGTTTGCGCAGGCAGAACAGGCACAAACGCCGATTGCATAGCTATTATAAAGTCTGGTGTAAGGACAATGCTCGTGTCAGTTCCCGAGAAAAATATGCATACTCAGGCTGAGATTGTCAGCCTTGACGATGTCCTCGACACCGCTAAGGTTATCAGCGAGTACATTATAAGCGGAGGTGTTGATTATGAATTATGATTTACTCCGCAGGCTGTGCCTTGCTAACGGTATTTCGGGCGACGAAAAGAACGTAAGAGAAATTATTATTGAAGAAATCAAGGATTACGCCGAGTACTCCGTCGATAACCTCGGAAATATCATTGTGTTCAAAAAGGGCAGAAAGAGAGCCGAAAAGAAGCTTATGATTTCCGCTCATATGGATGAGGTCGGATTTATTGTCACCGAAATCTGCGATGACGGTATGATTAAGTTTGAAGAGGTCGGCGGTATTGACAGGCGCGTTCTGCCCGCTGTCGACGTTGTTATCAACAACAGCGTTAACGGGGTTGCCGGCGTGAAGCCGATTCACCTCTGTGAGGGCGACGAGGACAAGACTATCCCGAAGCTTCACGATATGTATATAGATATCGGAGCTGACAGCAAAGAGGAAGCGGAGAAGCTCGTTTCGCTCGGCGACAGCGTCACATTTGCGCCGATTTATGATGATAACGGATACACAATCAAGTCAAAGGCGCTCGACGATAGATTCGGCTGCTTCGTTATGATTAATATGATAAAGTCCGAGCTCGAATACGACACGCATTTTTGCTTCATCGTTCAGGAAGAGGTCGGCTTGATAGGCGCAAAGCCCGCGGCTTTCAGCGTTGCTCCCGAATTTTCGATTGTGCTTGAAGCCACAACCGCGGCTGACGTTCCCGATATAACGGCTCAGAAACAGGTCTGCAATGTCGGCGAAGGCGCTGTAATAGGATTTATGGACAGACGAACAATCTATGACAGGGAAATGCTTAACCTTGCGTTCTCGGTTGCCGAGAGAAACAACCTCAAGGCTCAGCTCAAAAGAGCGATTGCGGGCGGAAACGACGCGGGTTCTATTCATAACTCGCGTTCGGGTGTGAGAACTCTCGCGATTTCCATTCCGTGCCGTTATCTTCACTCTCAGATTTCGCTCGTTTCAAAGTCTGATGTTGAGGAGATTTCAAAGCTTGTGCCCTTATTTGCCGAGGAAATCTCGGGCGGCAGTCTATGATTTATATTGCAACAGGCGAAAGAAGCTTCGCGAGCGAGGTTTATTCACTTTCGAAAAACGACCCCTTCGGCTGCAGAATTGTGTCGCTCTATAACACCTATGATTATAATCTGCCCTTTGTGGATTTCTGGGTTCAACTCGTCAAGGGCGAGGCGGTTTCTCTGATTGCCAGGCTTGAAACCGCGTTTATACTCAGATTAACCCGTAAGTCAGACCTTGACGAAGTCAGCTCTTTTCTCAGAGTTTCTGGAGCTAACTCCATAATCTGCGACGGACGATATATTCTCAGGCTCCCTTTAAACAAGGTCGAGGGACCTGTTCTGTACAGTAAAAGCGAGTTTGAGATAACCGAGGATTTCAAGGTGATTACACCGTCGGTTAAGGATGTTTATTCTATATTAGAAAAATGCACCTCAAAAAACTTTGCAGTTCCGCCTTATGAGAGCTTTGCGCTCGACGTTTCAAACAAGCTCAACAAAAAGACTGCACGAGTATATGCCGTATATGATAAAGCCCCGTCCGCGTGCATTATGACCTTGGCTGAAAGCACGGATTGCGCCGTGCTCGGAGCTTTGGCAACCGACCCCGAATACAGGGGAAAGGGCTTGGGCGGTTTTCTGATTAAATACATAAATAATATCTTGGTTAACGAGGGAAAGACCGTCTTTCTCCACCGAGCTCCCGACGAGAACATCAGCTTCTACAACAAGCTCGGGTTCAAAAGATATGGAATTTGGAATGAATACTATGAATGAATTTTTTAATATTTCCGAGGAAATTATCTCTGCTTCACAGAAGGCTATGGAGCTTTGCCGCGACAAGCTCAGTGAGATAGACGATATCCAGGAATATAATCAGCAGAAGATGATAAAAGCCTTCCAGGAGGCTGGTGTCAGTGAAAGCCACTTTGTAGGTACTACAGGCTACGGCTACGGCGACAGAGGACGCGACGCGCTGGATAAGGTTTTTGCTTATGTGCTTGACGCTGAGGACGCGCTTGTGCGTTATAACTTCGTCAGCGGCACTCACGCGCTTACAGTCGCGCTTTTCGGTGTACTGCGGCCGAACGATAAAATGCTCTGCGTAACGGGAACTCCGTATGATACTCTGCGCTCCGCAATCGGTCTGGAGGGAAATTATTCGGGTTCTCTCAAGGACTTCGGAATAATCTACGAACAGGTTGAGCTCAAGGACGACGGAACCGTCGACCACGACGCAATAACGGCAACCCTTGACGATAGCTATAAAATGGTCTATATCCAGCGTTCCAGGGGTTACAGCGTTCGTCCCACTCTCACGGTTGATGATATCGAAAAGATTGTTAAAACCGTCAGAGCGGTCAACAAGGACGTTATTATTATGCTCGATAACTGCTACGGAGAGTTTATTGAGAAGAAGCAGCCGCTTTCCGCAGGCGTTGACCTTATGGCGGGCTCGCTTATCAAGAACCCCGGCGGCGGTATCGCTCCAACAGGCGGATATATTGCGGGCAGGGCTGATTTGGTCGAGAAATGCTCCTACAGGCTCACAACTCCAGGAACGGGAAAGGAACTCGGCGCAACGCTGAACGTCACCCGTGAGCTGTTTCTCGGCGCGTATCACGCACCTCACGCGGCTTGTGAAGCCTTAAAGACCGCTGTGTTTGCTTCGGCGCTTTTCACTGTGCTTGGTTATGACGTTTCACCCAAGTACGACGAGCAGAGGGGAGATATCATTCAGCTGATAATGCTCGGTACTCCCGAAAAGCTCGAGCGCTTCTGCGTTGGTATCCAGCACGCTTCGGCGGTCGACAGCTTTGTAACTCCGTATCCCGACGATATGCCGGGCTATGAGGACAAGGTTATTATGGCGGCAGGCGCGTTCACTATGGGCTCGTCCATAGAGCTTTCGGCTGACGCTCCGCTCAGAGAACCTTACGCGGTATGGATGCAGGGAAGCCTTAACTTCCACGCGGGCAAGCTCGGCGTTATGCTTGCCGCTGATGAAATAAACAAATATAAGTAAAAAATCCTCAGAGCTTCAAAGGGCTCTGAGGATTAATTGTTATATTATCAGAATTTTCTTGCAACTCCTGTTTCGATAGCCGCTTTAACAACAGCCTCCGCAACGGATTTGCCGACTCTCTTGTCGATTGCGTCGGGGATAATGTACTCAGCGTTGAGCTCTTCGTCCTTGACGAGGTTTGCAAGCGCGAATGAAGCCGCAACCTTCATTTCCTCGTTAATTTCCGTAGCTCTGCAATCGAGCGCGCCTCTGAACATACCAGGGAAGCAGAGTACGTTGTTAATCTGGTTCGGGAAGTCAGAACGTCCCGTTCCGACAACTGCAGCGCCTGCTTCCTTAGCGAGGTCAGGCATAATCTCGGGAGTGGGGTTAGCCATTGCGAAAACAATCGGCTTGTCAGCCATCGACCTTACCATATCCTGAGTGACAATCTTGGGAGCCGAAACGCCGAGGAATACATCCGCGCCGACCATAGCGTCCTTGAGTGTGCCTGTGAGGTTTTCGGGGTTTGTGACCTGAGCCATAAGCTCCTGCTCGTAGTTGTTTGTCTCAAGACCCTTGCTGATGATACCCTTGCTGTTTACGAGGATAACGTTCTTGACGCCGATGTTCATAATATGCTTTGCAATCGCGATGCCAGCGGAACCTGCTCCGCTGATTACAACCTTTACCTTGTCTATATCCTTCTTGACAACCTTTAATGCGTTGATGAGCGCCGCCGCAACGATAACCGCTGTGCCGTGCTGGTCGTCGTGGAAAACAGGAATGTCGCACATTTCCTTGAGCTTTCTCTCGATTTCAAAGCATCTGGGAGCTGCGATATCCTCAAGGTTGATTCCGCCGAAGGAACCGCTGATAAGGTAGATTGTGTTAGCAATCTCGTCAACGTCCTTGCTTCTTACGCAGATAGGGAACGCGTCTACGTCGGCGAACTCCTTGAACAGAGAGCACTTGCCCTCCATAACGGGCATACCCGCTTCGGGACCGATATCGCCGAGACCGAGAACAGCCGTGCCGTCGGTTACGACTGCGACAAGGTTCTTTCTTCTGGTGAGCTCAAAGCTCTTGTCATAGTCGCGGTTAATCTCCATACAAGGCTCCGCAACACCCGGTGTGTACGCGAGCGAGAGCTCTTCCTTGGTGTTAATCGGAACACGTGAAACTACCTCGATTTTGCCTTCCCATTCGTAATGCTTTTTGAGTGATTCCTGTCTGATATCCATAGCTTACTCCTTTTAAACGCTTCTGCGTTTGTAAAATTACCTCTATAATTATAGCTTTTATGCGTGTTTTATTCAAGATGTGGCGTTACCAAAAAATAGTCACAACACGGCTGATAAACTATTATAATTGACATTTTCGACGAAATGGATTACAATATCTCTGCGAGTAGATTGAACAGTCGCGGGGCGATTTTGAAAGAAACGCTCCGAGGAAAGTCCGGGCTCCAAAGAGCAATAGCAACGGCTAACGGCCGCCGGGGGCGACCCTAGGGATAGTGCAACAGAGAATTACCGCCGATTATTCGGTAAGGGTGGAAAGGCGAGGTAAGAGCTCACCGCAGATACGGAGACGTATCGGGCGTGTAAACCCTGCTTGGAGCAACACCGTGGAGGAACATTTGTCTGCTCGGCAGTTCCGTGGAGGTGGCGTTGAGCGGATTCGGCAACGAACCGCCAAGATAGATGACTGTTCACGACAGAACCCGGCTTACAGATTTAGTCGCACATTAAGAAAAGCGTGTCATCGGACACGCTTTCTTTTATGCAAGTATTTTTTCTGCGCATTTTATTCCGTCAACCGCGGCGGAAATAATGCCGCCCGCGTAGCCTGCGCCTTCGCCGCACGGGTACAGTCCTTTAAGACTTATGCTCTCGAGCGTATCAGTGTTTCTTGTGATACGGACAGGGGAGGAGCTTCTCGTTTCCGCTCCCGTCAAAACCGCGTCAGGATTCGCAAAGCCCTTGAGATATCTGTCCATCGAGACAATAGCCTCGCGCATACTCTGCGTTACATATTCGGGGAAAAGCTCGCTGAGGTTTGCAAAGCTTGTACCTCTGGCATAGCTCGGCTTCACCTCTCCGAACGAAGCGGATTTTTCATTGTTCAGAAAATCTCCGACTCTTTGAACAGGCGCAAGATATTCTCCGCCGCCGAGCTCAAAGGCTTTTCTTTCTAATGTTCTTTGATATTCTATGCCCGCCAGAGGGTGGTCGCTCTTGAAATCCTCTGGAAAAACCGAAACGAGCAGAGCGGAATTCGAGTTCTCGGCGTCGCGCTTATACTCGCTCATTCCGTTGACGCAAACCATATCCTTTTCGCTTGCAGCCGGAACAACCGTGCCGCCGGGACACATACAGAAGGTGTACGCTCCGCGTCCGTTGCCTGTCCTTACATTCAGCTTGTAGGGAGCTGCGCCGAGCCGTTTGTTTCCCGCAAACTTGCCGAACTGCGCCTTGTCGATGTTTTCTCTCAGATGTTCGATTCTCGCGCCTACGGAAAACGGCTTCTGCTCCATAATTATAGTGCTGTCATAAAGCATTTGAAATGTGTCGCGCGAGCTGTGACCGATTGCGAGAATAACCTTGTCGGTTTCAATTTTGTTTTCCGAGCCGTTCTTGTTGACCGTGACAGAAACAATTCCGCTGTCTTTAGTGTGAATTTTTGTAAGTGAGGTGTTAAAGAAAACCTCGCCGCCGAGTGATATAATATGTTTGCGGATGTTTTTGATAACATCTCTCAGCTTATCGGTGCCGATATGCGGCTTTGCATCGTAGAGGATATCCTCGGGAGCGCCGAATCGCACAAAGGTGTAGAGAACGTGGCGAGAACGCGTGTCCTTGGTGCCTGTGTTCAGCTTGCCGTCCGAGAAGGTTCCCGCACCGCCTTCACCGAACTGAATGTTTGAACTTGTGTTGAGCTTGCCTGTTTTGATAAAGCTCTCGACATCCTTGACCCTCGTGTCACAGTCGCTGCCTTTTTCAATGATAATTGGGTTTTCTCCTGCTTCGGCGAGTATCAGCCCCGCAAATATTCCCGCGGGTCCGAAGCCTATGATAACAGGTCTCTGACTGAGTTTGTTGTGCTTGGGGATTTCATATCTGTACGGCTT
This sequence comes from uncultured Eubacteriales bacterium, assembly GCA_900315785.1. Lineage (GTDB taxonomy): Bacteria > Bacillota > Clostridia > Oscillospirales > Acutalibacteraceae > Ruminococcoides. Next base: position 7,755 of record ONAL01000002.1, on the reverse strand, counting down.
CGCGATTGCCGCTTTCTTTGACCGTGAACGGCTCAGAACGCGTTTTTCGTCGCCGTTAATGATGACGTCCAGCGTTGCAAGAAAGTGAACGTCGTGCTTTTTTCGGGCGTCAATCGAACGTCTGAAAAGCGAAACGCTTTTTACGGAGGACTTGTCAAGCCGAAGCTCCGAGCAAGCCGCGGACAGGAGAGTGTCGTCGCTGTAATCGAGCTCAAGTCTCACATTGTTAATTCTTATCATACGCTTTCTCCCGCAATTATTCCGCTTGCGAACGCGAATTGCAGATTGAATCCGCCGCAATCGCCGTCAATGTCCACACATTCGCCTATTATGTAAAGTCCCCTGATTCTAAGGCTCTCCATTGTCTGAGGGTCAAGCTCGGTTCCGATAACTCCGCCCGAAGCTGCCTGAGCGTTTCCAAAGTCGTTTTGCATAGTCGGTTTGAAGGAAAAAGCTTTGATAACCGACGTAAGCCTTTTGAGCTCGGACTGAGTAAGCGAGCTGATTTCTCTTGATAACGGCTTGATTCCGCTCGCTTTGAGCAGAACAAGGCCGAGCTTTTTGTTAAATATTCCTGTCAGTAAATCCTCGACAGCTCTGTCGTTAAATATTTCTTTGTTCGAAATAAGAATATTAAGTGTATCGTTAAAGCTGTAGTCAGGCATTAAATCAAGTCTGATTTCGGGCTTTTTTGTTTTATTGAGCGTTGAGCTGAGGTTGAAAACACAGATTCCCGAAAGCGAATCCTCGGTGAACTGTATCTCGCCGAACTCTGACTTGACGAGCTTGTAGCCGTCATAGAGCGACGCGCTGCCCGAAGCCCTCACACCCTTGAGTGACGCGATATAATCGCTCTTGACCTTAACGGGACACAGAACAGGGGAGAAAGGCACGGTTTTGATTCCGAGCTTTTCAAGTATACTCAGACCGCTTTTGTCGCTTCCGAGCTTAGGCGAAGCGCAGGAGCCAGTCGCGATAATTAGCTTTTTGCATTCAAGGCTTTCCTTATCGGTGATGACCGAAAAGCCTTTCTTGTTCTTTTTGATATCCTTAACGGCGGTATCGCAGAGCATCTCAACACCGAGCTTATTAAGTCTGAATCTTAGCACGTCAAGCACAGACGCGGCGTGATTTGAAAGGGGATAAACTCTGCCGTCGCCCTCTGCTTTTACCCTCAGACCCATTCTCTCAAACTCACCGATAACATCGTTTGCAGAGCACCTATTAAGAACTGTGTCCATATACTTTCTGAAGCTGCCGTGATATCTCGATTTTTCGGCGTTGAGGTTTGTGAGATTACATCTGCCGTTACCTGTTGAGAGCAGCTTTCTGCCGATTCTGTTTTGCTTTTCGACGAGCAAAACGCTTTTGTCGGGGTTGTTCTCCTTAGCCTTTACGGCTGCCATCATTCCCGAAGCTCCGCCGCCTATTATGATAATATCCTTCATAATTTCACCTGTTAAAGATAAGGACTGTCAAACGACAGTCCCAAAATAGTTTATGCCTTAGGCGCAAAAATAGCGCCGAGTCCGCCGAACAAGCCCATGCTCGCGAGACCCATAATAATGCCTGCGATGAGCACGCCGCACATAACCGCGATAACGCTTTTCTTGAATCCCATATCAAGGAAGCTTGCCGCGAGCGTACCTGTCCATGCACCTGTACCCGGGAGAGGAATTCCGACAAAGAGCATAAGAGCGATAAACAAGCCCTTGCCTGCCTTAGCCTTGAGCTTTTCTCCGCCGTGCTCGCCCTTTTCATAGCACCATGTAAAGAATTTGCCTATGTATTTTTTATCCTTGCCCCAGATGAGAACCTTTCTCGCAAAGAAGTAGATAAGCGGAACAGGAAGCATATTTCCTATGATACAGATAACATAGCAAGCCCAGAGCGGAAGACCCATTCCGACACCTACGGGAATAGCTCCTCGAAGCTCAACAATAGGTATCATAGATATCAAAAAGACGATTAAATACTTATACATATTACTCCATAGCCTTTCGTATATTAGTTTTTATATATAACAACCAAATTATTATAACGTAATTTGGTTTTTTTTTCAACACTTAAAATTGACTTATAGCCGATTTAATTGTAAAATAATAGGGATGATTTGAGGTAATAATATGGCAAAACTGACAAGAAAGAATTTTAACATTTTTACAATTGTACTTTTTGTACTTACGGGACTTTATATCGGATTTATCTGGTTCCATTCGTCGATGAACGCCGAAGCGTCGGCAGCCGAGAGCGCGGGAGTGCTCGGTTTTATCACGGGCTTTCTGAAAAGTATCGGAATAAGCGCTGAGCTCACCGACCACATCATCAGAAAATCGGCGCATTTTGTCGAATTCGCTTTGCTCGGTTTTTTAACCTTTTGGTGTTCGAGAAGGCTTAAGAAAAAGATACTCGCGAACCTTATGCCCGTAGGATTTGTTTGCCTTGCTACGGCTGTTATTGACGAATATGTACAGCTATTTTCGGCTGGCAGAAGCAGCGAGGTTGCCGACGTGCTTCTTGACTTTGCGGGAAGCGTAACGGGCGTGCTGTCCTTTTTACTTATAATGGCGATTGCCGCTTTATTCAGAAAGGTCAGGTTATAAAATGGGGGAAACAGTAAAGCAGAATAAAATGGGATATGAAAAGATGCTCAAGCTCATTATGTCGATGTCGCTGCCCGCGATGTTCTCTATGACGGTAATGGCGCTTTATAACGTTGTAGACAGCATCTTTGTAGGAAACATCCCGAACAGCGGCGTAATAGGTCTGAACGCCGTATCATATTCATATCCGCTGCAGATGCTTCTTATCGCGTTTGCGGTCGGTACGGCGATAGGAGCTAACTCTCTGATTTCGAGAAGGCTCGGAGCAGGCAATCAAAAGGAAGCCGACTCCGCAGCGACGCACGGATTAATTCTTGCGATTTTCACTTGGATTATCTTTATTCTGATTGGACTTTTTGCGGTAAAGCCCTTTCTCAGAATGTACAACTGTGAAGGTCTGACCTTTGACTATGGCTATCAGTACCTGACGATTGTTCTCTGTTTTTCGGGCTTCAGTATGGTTCAGGTCAGTGTCGAAAAGTCCTTGCAGGCTACGGGCGAAATGGTTTTCCCGATGCTTTTCCAGCTTGCGGGCGCTCTGACAAATATTATTTTTGACCCGCTTCTGATTTACGGTATCGGACCTTTCCCGAAACTCGAGGTCGCGGGCGCCGCAATTGCCACCGTTCTCGGTCAGTTTGTCGGAATGGTCTTTGCGCTTGTCGTGCTCTTTACAAGAAAAAACAGGGTACACGTTTCCTTCAAGGGCTTCAGACTTAATTTTGAGACAATCAAGAATATCTATGTAGTAGGCTTTCCGTCAATTATTATGCAGTCGATATCGTCGTTTATGATTCTCGGAATGAACGCTATGCTCAATAAGGTCGGCGTAACAGTGCTCGGTATTTATTTCAAGCTTCAGAGCTTTGTGTTTATGCCTTGCTTTGGTCTGAATCAGGGCTTGCTTCCGATTATGGGCTTCAACTACGGCGCAAGGAAAAAGCAGAGACTTTATTCGGCTATGAAGCACGGAATTGTTATCGCGATGATTATTATGATTATCGGTACAATTGTATTCTTAACAATCCCAGATAAGCTTATTATGATGTTCAACAACAACGACCCGACGCTCGTTTCAGTCGGTGTTCCCGCGTTCAGAATCATCTGTCTGTGCTTTGTTCCCGCTGCTGTCGGCATCGTTTTTATCTCGATGTTCCAGGCAACAGGCAAGGGCTTCAGAGCGCTTATCATATCGTTTACGCGTCAGCTCGTGTTCATTCTCCCTGTCGCGTTCATTATTTCCAAGCTTATCGGCAACGAGTCCTTAATATGGCTTGCGTTCCCGATTGCGGAGATTGGTTCGCTGATTCTCGCAATCAGCCTGTTTATAAACCTTACAAAAACAGATTTCAAAAAACTTGACGCAAAGGGTTAATTTCTGAGCGGAATCGGCATATGCTTTGCTGAGGTGATTTTATGGACAATCTCAGCAGCATAAGCTATGAGGAAGGCTGGCAGGACGCCGCCACACCCGTCAGATATGAACACGTTGAACGCACGGAAGAGCCAAAGGAAGAGGTCAGGAAAGAAAAGAAACCTCGCTCATTTCCTCTTGTGCTTATTGTTCAGCTTGCGCTCTGTCTGATTCTTGTACTGTCCGCGTACGCTGTAAAGCTAATCGGCGGTGATTTGTACAAAAGCATTCACAGCTGGTATGTAACGCAGCTCAATGACGAGATAATTATGACCTCGGACTTTGAGCATTACAGCCTGAAATCTCTTATTGATGAAATTTCACATTAAGAGCTTTGCGCTTTACATATCTTATCCGTGTCTGGCTCTGGTGTCGCTTCTGATATGCGGTAATCTGTTTACGGATTATCTGCTCTGCTTCTTTGCGGTTGTGCTTCACGAGCTCGGTCACGTCCTTATGATGAAGCTCAGAGGTGTGAAAATCTGCGGAATAAGTATTTCAGCCTTTGATATCAGGATAATTGAACGGGGAAGATATTCGCTCGGCTTTTCAAGCGATTTGCTCGTGACACTGTCGGGTCCCTTTGCCAATATTCTGCTGTTTCTCGTGTTCTGCGATTTTTCTTTTGAATTTGCGGTAATCAATCTGTTTTTGGGACTTTACAATCTTTTGCCGGCGGCGGGACTTGACGGCGGACAAATGCTTTTTCTGATTCTGTCAAAGAGGTTTTCGCCCGCGAAATCCGCGTTTATTACCGACGTTGTGACTGTCGTAATTTCCGTTCCGATGTTCATCGTCGGACTTGCGATACTGTTTTATTCAAAATATAATTTTTCAATGCTGTTTATCAGTCTGTATCTGATACTGACTGTGTTTTTAAAAGAGGACAAATACCTTTGAGGTGAATTATGATTAACAAGGAAGTCGAAAAGCTTTTGCTGAAGGTTCAGAAACCGGGACGTTACGTCGGCGGTGAGCTGAACTCCGTTATTAAAAACAAGGATGAAGTAGACGTGCGTTTTGCGTTCTGCTTTCCCGATACCTATGAAATCGGAATGTCTCATCTCGGTATGAAGATTCTCTACAGCGTGCTCAACGAAAAGCCCTACATCTGGTGCGAGCGCGTTTTTGCGCCTTGGCTTGATATGGAAGAGCTGATGAATGAGAAAAATATTCCTCTGTTTGCGCTCGAGAGCGGCGACAGCATTACTGATTTTGATTTTATCGGATTTACGCTCCAGTACGAGCTGAGCTTTACAAACGTGCTCAATATGCTGAAGCTCGCTGATATCCCGATTAAGTCTGATGACAGAAAGTCCCTCGGTCAGATTGTAGTCGCGGGCGGTCCCTGTGCCTGCAATCCCGAGCCCTTGGCTCCGTTTATCGATATTTTCTTTATCGGCGAGGGAGAGGAAGTTGACCTCGAGGTCGTCGAGCTTTACAGAAAGTGTAAGGCTGAAAACAAAACCAAGGACGAGTTTTTGCGCCTCGCAAGTCAGATTAAAGGCGTTTATGTTCCCGCGCTATATGACGTTGAATACAACGACGACGGAACCCTGAAAAGCTTTACTCCGCGTGACAACGCTCCTGCGGTTGTAGAGAAACGCCTGATGATGGATATGGACAACAGCTATTTCCCCGAAAACTTCGTTGTTCCGAATATAGAAATAGTTCACGACAGAGCCGTGTCCGAGATTTTCCGCGGTTGTATCCGCGGCTGCCGATTCTGTCAGGCGGGCTTTCTCTATCGTCCTGTCAGAGAAAAATCGGTTGAGACAATCAACAGCCAGTGCAAGGCGCTTTGCGATAACACAGGCTACGACGAGGTCAGCCTTTCGTCGCTGAGCTCCAGCGATTACACAAAAATTATCGACCTTCTCACAGAGCTCAATGTTTGGGCCAACGAGGACAAGGTCAGCATTTCGCTGCCGTCGCTTCGCGTCGACGGTTTCAGCGATGATATTCTCGACAGAATCAAAACCGTACGCAAGAGCGGTCTGACCTTTGCTCCTGAAGCTGGCACACAGAGACTGCGTGACGTTATCAACAAAAATGTCCGCGAGGACGAGCTCAAGGAAACCTGTTCAAAGGCTTTTAACAGCGGTTGGACTAAGGTTAAGCTCTACTTTATGATTGGTCTGCCGACCGAAACCTACGAGGATGTCGAGGGTATCGCGAAGCTCGCTCAGATGGTTGTCGATACCTATTACAGCTGTGAGAATAAGCCTAAAGGCAAGAGCGTAACTGTAACAATCTCAACCGCTTCATTCGTTCCCAAGCCCTTTACACCGTTCCAGTGGTACGGTCAGAACTCGCGTGAAATGCTTATGGATAAGCAGAAGCACCTGAAGGACAGTATCACAACCAAGAAGATTAACTATAACTATCACGACGCGGACACAAGCTTTATTGAGGCTGTGTTTGCCAGAGGTGACAGAAGGCTCGCAAAATCCCTGGAGCTTGCCTGTGAAAAGGGCTTCCGCTTCGACGGCTGGGGAGATTGCTTCTCGCTTGAAAAGTGGCTTGAGGTATTCGAAGAATGTGGAATCGACCCCGATTTCTACGCAACCCGTGAAAGAGAGCTTGACGAGCTTCTGCCTTGGGATTTCCTTGACTACGGAGTCAAAAAGGAATTCTTGCTCAAGGAACGCGAAAAGGCTTATGATGACGCGGTAACTCCGCATTGCAGATTAAAGTGTTCCAACTGCGGAGCGGCAAAGTATGGGGGAGGTGTGTGCTATGAAAGACGTCAGAATATGGTTTAAGAAGGACGACGAGTGCAGATTCATTTCGCACCTTGACCTCAACAGATGTATGCTCAGAGCGCTTCACAAAAGCCGTATTCCAATCTGGCACACCGAAGGCTTTAACGTTCACCCATACGCAACTTTTCCGCTTCCTTTGTCACTCGGCTTCCGCGGTGAAAAGGAATGTATGGATATCAGATTGATTGAGGATTACAGCTTCGACAGCATTAAAGACGGTCTCAACAGCTGTCTGCCGTCTGGTATCAGGGTTTATGATGTGACCGAGCCCCAGATGAAAGCAAAGGTTATAACCTACGCTTCATTTACAATCAGAGCAACTTCCGACGAGCTTACTCCCGATGAGCTGTTTGAAAAGCTGAACGAGCTGATAAACAAACCAGAGGTTCTTGTTGAGAAAAAGACAAAGAAGAAAGGCGTCAAGGAAATTGACATCAAGCCTTATCTTAATAAAATTAAGGTTGAGAGAAACATCGGAGGCGCGATTATTACCGTGACCTTGCCCGCAGGCAGCGTTACAAACATCAATCCTTTGTTGATTCAGAAGGCGTTTCTGCGTGAGCATGGTGTAGAACCGTACTTTGATGTTACAAAAAACGATATGTATGATAAGGATATGAATATCTTCAGGTAATAAAAAAGGAAACACGCGCGTGTTTCCTTTTTTGCTTAGAATTATTAAGCGCGCTTCAAATCCCTCTTGATGGCGCAGAGAGAGTACGTTCCATATCTCGATGTGTTCCATCTCGTTTGTTGCGGTGTGTACATAGCTAAAACGTCATCATCGCTCACGCCTAAAAACAGTCCACAGGACTGTTTTTTTAACGGCGCGCTTCAAATCCCTCTCCAGCTAAAAAAATAAAGCACCCAAATGGCAATATCATTTAGTTAAGAAACAAGACACTCACGAAAAGTGGGTGCCTTGTTTTTTTTGAAACAATTTTAAGAAATTTTTAATAAAAGGCTTGACAAA
>ONAL01000018.1 GCA_900315785.1 uncultured Eubacteriales bacterium | reverse complement strand
ATTACAAGGGCGAATTTTGTTTCGCAAACAAAATTCGCCGCACACTTTTGCTTATTTGTCAAGTCTTTTCGCAAAAAAATTAAAAAATCTTCAAAAAAAACAAGGCACCCACTTTTTAATGAGTGTCTTGTTCCTTAACTAAATGATATTGTCCCGAAGGAGCCTTTTTTGATGTTACTGATAATCAGCGATGTTTGCCCAGCGGAGGAGAAGGTCTCTTTCCTCGGGGATTCTCTTGACTGACTGAGAAGCCGCGACAATCGGCATCCAGCTCTGAACAAGCTGCTTTGCCGTGTCGGTCTTGAGACAGTAAGCCTTGAGGTACTTCTCGGCGATATCCTGCTTGCCGTCAAGGCAGAGCATAAGATAGGTTCTCGCCGCGTCGCCTGCGCCGTTGCCCTGAGTAACGTGAGCCCAGTCGATAACATAAGCGTCGCCGACGGGTGTGATGATGACGTTGCTGGGAACAAAGTCGCCGTGGCAGACCTTGTTATGCTTCTTCATACCGTTAACGCGGTTGTGAAGCTCATATCTGACGGTAGCGTCGAGGTCTGACGCGCTGATTTTCTTCTGCATTTTATCGCGGAGGTCGGTGAGCAGGGGAGCTCTCTTCGCGAGAATTGAAATCTGAATGTCAACGAACTTGTCGATGAACTCGTCAATCTTCTCGGGGTTCTCTGCCATCAGCTCAGCCATTGTCTTGCCCTCGATAAAGTCGGACACGATAGCCCATTTGCCGTCAATCTTTGTGACCTCGCGGATTTTCGGAATATTGATTCCGCCGATTTCCTCAACACGCGCCTGATTGAGCGCCTCGTTGAGCACGGCAGCCTTTGAGAAGTTTTCGTCAAAAACCTTGATTGCGGCGTCGCCGTCGCGGTAAATCTTCTTGCTCTCGGTCTCGTAAATTACATTGTCAAGCTTCATCTTACTCAGCCTCCTTGTAGTCCTTACCGTAGTAAGCCTTGAGATACATTTCCTTGATTTCGCTCATAAGCGGATATCTGGGGTTAGCGCCCGTGCACTGGTCGTCGAACGCCTGCTCAACCATATCGTCAAGAGTGTCGAGGAAGTATTTTTCGTCAACGCCGTAGTCGCGGATTGTCTCCTTGATGCCGACCCTTGCCTTGAGAGCGTTGACCGCGCTGATGAGGTTCTCGACCTTCTCGTCGTCGTCCTTGCCGCCGAGGTTAAGATACTCGGCAATCTCCGCGTAACGTCTCTTGGTGTGCGGATAAGCGTACTGCGGGAACGTGCCCATCTTGGTGGGAACGTCGTCAGCGTTGAAGCGGATTACATATTCAAGCATAAGAGCGTTTGCCACGCCGTGAGCGATGTGGTGGAAGGCGCCGAGCTTGTGAGCCATCGAGTGACAAACACCGAGGAACGCGTTCGCGAACGCCATACCTGCCATAGTAGCCGCGTGAGCGACCTTTTCTCTGGCTACGGGCTCGTTTTGACCGTTGTCGTAGCAAGCGGGCAGATACTCAAAGATAACCTTGAGCGCCTGAAGCGCGAGACCGTCGGTGAAGTCTGTAGCGAGCATTGCGGCGTAAGCCTCGAGCGCGTGAGATACGGCGTCGATACCCGAAGCCGCGGTCAAGCCCTTGGGACCCGACATCATCATATCAGCGTCAACAATCGCCATATCGGGCATAAGCTCGTAGTCGGCGAGCGGATACTTGGTGCCCGAAGTTTCGTCCGTGATTACCGCGAAGGGGGTAACCTCGGAGCCTGTTCCCGAGGATGTGGGGATAGCTACAAAGTAAGCCTTGTCGCCCATATGCGGGAACTTGTATATTCTCTTGCGGATATCGCTGAAGCGCATTGCCATATCCGCGAAATCAACCTCGGGGTGCTCATAGAGAACCCACATAATTTTACCTGCGTCCATAGCCGAGCCGCCGCCGATTGCGATGATAACGTCGGGGTTAAACGCGCGCATAGCCTGAGCGCCTTCCTTTGCGGAAGCGAGCGTCGGGTCGGGCTGAACGTCAAAGAATGTTGTATGTGTAATGCCCATCTTGTCGAGCTCGTCCGTTACGCACTTGGTGTAGCCGTTGGTGTAAAGGAAGTTGTCCGTTACGATGAACGCCTTTTTCTTGCCCATATTCTCGCTGAGCTCTCTGAGAGCAACGGGAATACAGCCTTTCTTGATATATACCTTCTCGGGAGCCTGGAACCAAAGCATATTTTCTCTCCTCTCAACGACTGTCTTGATATTAAGCAGGTGCTTGCAGCCTACGTTTTCGCTTACCGAGTTGCCGCCCCAAGAGCCGCAGCCGAGTGTGAGCGACGGTGTGAAGTCGAAGTTGTAGATATCGCCGATACCGCCGAGCGATGAGGGAGTGTTGACTACCAGACGGCAGGTTTTCATTCTCTCTGCAAAGGTCATCAGCTTTTCTCTCTCGTTTACGTTGTCAATCCAGAGAACTGAGGTGTGACCGAGACCGCCGTTGTTGTAGAGCAGCGTCTCAGCGATGTCGAGCGAATCCTCAAAGCTCTTTGACTTGTACATACCGAGGATTGTTGTCAGCTTTTCGTGACCGAAGGCTTCCTCTGTGTCGGTGCTTGTCGCTTCGCCGATGAGCACCTTTGTCTTTTCGGGAACCTCAAAGCCTGCCATCTTCGCGATTGTGACGGGTCTCTGACCTACAACGGCAGCGTTAAGAGCGCCGTTAATCATCATAGTGTTGCGGATTTTGTCGGCTTCCTCATCGTTTAAGAAGTAGCAGCCGCGTCTTGCGAACTCAACCTTAACCTCGTCGTAAATGCTCTCCTCGGCGATGATTGTCTGCTCGGTAGCGCAAATCATACCGTTGTCAAAGGTCTTGGAGTGAATAATCGAGTTGACGGCGACAGTGATGTCAGCCGACTTGTCGATGATAGCCGAAGCGTTGCCTGCGCCTACGCCGAGAGCGGGCTTGCCGCTGGAGTACGCAGCCTTTACCATCGAGGGACCGCCTGTCGCGAGAATTGTGTCAACCTCGCTCATTACGAGGTTTGTCATCTCGAGAGAGGGCTTGTCAATCCACGCGATAATTCCCTCGGGAGCGCCTGCCTCAACCGCAGCCTCGAGCACAAGCTTCGCCGCGGCGATTGTGCTGTTCTTGGCTCTGGGGTGAGGTGAGATTACGATACCGTTTCTCGTCTTGAGCGAGATAAGGCACTTGAAAATCGCTGTGGAAGTCGGGTTGGTTGTAGGAATAACCGCGCCGATAATACCGATAGGCTCGGCAATTCTTGTTGTGCCCATAGCTTCGTTGCGCTCGATAACTCCGCAGGTTTTCGCGTCGCGGTATTTGTTGTAAATATACTCGGAGGCGTAGTGGTTCTTGATAACCTTGTCCTCAACGATACCCATTCCTGTTTCCTCGACAGCCATCTTTGCGAGGGGTATTCTCGCCTGATTAGCGGCTGTAGCCGCCGCGAGGAAGATTTTGTCTACCTGTTCCTGAGTATAGGCGGAATAAATCTCCTGTGCGGCTCTTACTCGTTTCAAAGCCTGCTCAAGAGCGGGAACTCCGTCTACGATAGGATATTCCTTATTGCTCATAATTAACCTCCGTTAAATTTATAGTTCAATAAAATCAATATTGTTTTCCTTGGCGACGTCCTCGACAGGCGAGCCCTTTGGAGCGACAATCGTGAGCTTGTCACAGCCCTTGAACGCGTTCGAGGCGACAACCGTGTCCTTGCCCGAGAACTGAATCTGCTCAAGGGTTGTGCAGTCCGCAAAGGCGAATTCTCCGATTGAGGTTACGTTTTTGGGGATAACGATTTCCTTGAGACCCGTCGCGTTAAAGGCGTTGATGTCGATTGTCTGAAGGCTCTCGGGGAGCTCGATTTCCGTCAGAGCGAAGTCCGCGAAAAACGCGTTCGCGCCGATTGACTTCACGCCCTCGGGAATGTTCGCGACCTCGAGCTTGGTGCAGAGCGCAAAGCTGAAACCGCCGATTTCCTCAAGTCCGTCGGGCATTGTCACCGTAGTGATGTCCTGACCCTTGAACGCCGACTGACCGACGCTTTTTACGGGCTTGCCGTCAAATTCGTCGGGAATGCTCACGTCCTTGTCGTCGCTTGTATAGCTCGAAACGCTGAGCGTTCCGTCGTCGCTTACCTTGAAGCCTACGCCGAATTCGTCCTTGAGCTCGGGCTCTGTGGTAGCCTGAATCGATACCTGACCGCCCTTTGAGTCAGAGCCGCAGGAGCCGAGACCGACCGCCGACGCAATCATCGCCAAAGCCAATAATATCGAAGCTGTCTTTTTCATTTTAATCACCTTATATAATGATAACATAAAATGATTTCAATGTACAGTTATAATTAGCCCATTTTTGTGATTTTGCCGAACAATTTTATAGAATGATAGCACATTGTTAAATTTTTGTCAATCTTTTAAAAGAGCAAAAGAAACGGCGCTCTGAGCGAACGCCGAAATCATATGATATAGAATCCGAAAATTCCCAGAAGTACCGAGAAGCAGAGCCCCGCGAGCACGTCCTTTTCGTAGTGAACTCCCGCCAGCACCCTCGACAGGATTATCAGAAATCCGACAGCGAACATCGCTGCTCCGAGGTACACGTTAGTGTGCAGAAACGCCATAGCTATGATGAACACGCTAGCGCTGTGACGGCTCGGAAAGCTCTTGCCGACCGTGTTTTTCTGAATCAGCGGCTTAATCCCGAGCTTTTCGTAAGGTCTTTGGGAGTTGATAACCGCTCTGAACAGCGTCGCCGCCGCGAACGTCACCGCGGGAACGACAAGCGCCTTTATGAAATCCGCCTTGTTTCCGCTCACAAACAGATAAATGAGCAGAGCGGGGTAGGAGACCATAACCGCAAGCGGCAGATAGTTATATATAATTCTTAATAAGAAAAATAATCTCTCGTGTGAATTAAAAAAATCCGATATTTTCTCAAATCTTGATTTCGTCATAATACCACCGTCTTGATTGTATCACAACCCTCAGACTATTTCAACATTATATTCCTTAAACCAGCAGTCGAGCTCGATAATGTACGCCAGAATCTGCGGCGCCTTCATCAGCTGACCGTACCACGGCGAGCTTATCTCGTCGGGATGTTCGATAATCTCCCTTATGCCGTCCTTTGAGAGCAGCTCCGTGAGGGCGTTTTTCTCCCGAAGCAGCTTTTTGACGCGCTTTGCGCAGATTTTCATATACTGCGGATTGTGAGTTTTCGGGTAAGGGCTCTTCTTTCTCCACGCGATTTCGTAGGGAAGAACGTCCTCAAACGCCTTTCTCACGATTCCTTTTTCACGACCGTTCAGCGCCTTGATTTCCCACGGCATATTGTACGCGTACTCGACCAGCCTGTAGTCACAGAACGGCACCCTCACCTCAAGTCCGCTGTACATCGAGCAGCGGTCCTTTCGCTCGAGCAGACACTGCATAAACCAGTAGAAGTTCAGGCTGAACATTTCTCTCATTCTGGCGGTCAGCTCGCTGTCGGAGCTGAGCTTGTCGGTTGAGTTTACCGTGTCAAGGTATCTTTGTCGGACGTATTCCTCGCCGTGTCGAAGCACTCCGTCCTTTAATACACTGCGTCTTATATCCTGAGAGCGCGACCAGGGGAAGCAGCTTTCAAAGAGGATTTCGCGGTTGTGGTACCACGGATAACCGCCGAAGATTTCGTCGGCACATTCGCCCGACAGCGCGACGGTAAAATCCTTTTTGATTTCCTGACAGAACAGCAAAAGCGAGCTGTCCACGTCTACATATCCGGGCAAATCCCTCGCAAGCACGCTGTCGTAGAGAGCGTCGGCTAGCAGCGAGTTGTCGAGGATAATCTCCCGATGGTCGGAGTCGGTGTCCTCTGACATCAGCTTGATGAATTCCACGTCAGCCGTCGGCTGAAACAGGCTCTTTTCAAAATATTTCATATTGTCGCGGTACTCGACCGAATAGGTCGGCACGCGTCCGAGATTGTGCTTTTTGTAGTAGTTCGCGGCGGTTTTCACAATGATACTGCTGTCAAGACCGCCCGACAGGAAAAAACAGAGCGGAACGTCCGACACAAGCTGTTTTTCCACAGCGTCGGTCAGCAGATACCGCGTCCTTTCGATTGCCGTTTTCTCGTTGTCCTCAAACTCCCTCGCCTCGAGCGTGAAGTAGGTTTTGCGCCTGAGCCGTCCGTCCTCGTAAACCGCGTATTCGCCTGGTTTGAGCTCCTTTACATTTTTGAAAATTCCGCTTCCCGACGTTCTTGCGGGTCCAAGGAAAAACAGCTCGCAAAGTCCGTTTTCGTCAACCTCGGGCTTCACCTTGCCGCTTTTGAGCAGCGCCTTGATTTCCGAAGCAAACACCAGACCTCCGTTAAACTCGCTGAAAAACAGCGGCTTCACGCCGATTCTGTCGCGGCATAGAAACAGCCTTTTGCTGTTCACCTCATAGACCGCGAAGGCGAAGATTCCGTTGAGCTTTTCCGGGCAGTCCTCTCCGTACTCGATGTACGATTTCAGAACGACCTCGGTGTCGCTGTGACCCTTGAAGGCATAGCCCTTTGCCGTAAGCTCCGAGCGCAGCTCGTCGGTGTTGTACAGCTCGCCGTTGTAAACTATGACGTACCTTTCGCCCCTGAGTCCGCAAATCATCGGCTGTTTGCCGTTCTCTCGGTCAATAACGACAAGCCTGCGGTGAATAAGCGCCGTGTCTCTGTCGATGAAAATTCCGTTTTCGTCGGGACCTCGTCTGACGAGCGATTTCGACATATCGGACAGCACCTTAAGGTTATCCGAAAAGTCCGTAAATTTGTCCGTAATTCCTGCAATTCCGCACATAGTATCCTCTCCTATTTATTGTATTTAACGCTGTATAAAAACCCTGCGGCGCAGAGTATCAGCATAACGCTCCCGAGCAGCGGCACGCTCAGCCCGAGCTGCGGCTGTTGTGAAATGCTCGAGAACACGGGAACGCTCACGTCAAAGGCTTTGAGCAGAACAAAGGTCAAGCCCGTTGTCAGCAAGCCTTGAATTATTCTGTATAAGAAAAATAAACCCTTTTTAATATTTATTCCCTTTAATGCCGCAAAAATCTGAAAATGCACGCAAATTCCGCCGAACCCCGCCGCGAACGCGATCGCCGAGACATTGGCGCTCTGAGATAAGGTGCTGCACGCTCCCGTTACCTCGAGCAAAATTTCCGCGGTCACGCCGAGTGGCTTTCTCACGACCTCGAGCAGAGCCGAGAACGCGACTACCATAGCGCACATCTCGAGCATTCCGTACGCCGCGCCTGTTACGGCTTCGGTCAGAGCCTGAAAAAAGGGCAGGGGAGCGGATTTTATTTCTGTATCAGAATTATAATTCTTTCTTACAAAAATAAGCTTATTCACAATTCCCAGAATTATGATTGAGCAAATCTGCGATACAAGCATTATTATTCCGATTTCACGGCTACCCAGCAGCTCGGCTCCGACAAAGTTTATCAGAAACCCCGGACCAGCTCCGACGAGCACATACGAGGCGAGCTCTGCTTCCCTTCGGCTTATCGCATTGCTCTCTCTGAGCGCCGAAATTCCCTTTGCTCCCACGGGATAACCGCCTGTCATCGACAGCAGAATCACGGGTGTGAGCGGTTGTGAGAACCCGAACACAGCCTTCATCAGCCGCGCGAACGCTTTGCCGAGGCTGATACCTCTTTTCGCCGTGAAAATCGACAGCGCCATAAACGGAAACAGCGGCGGCACCAGCTCGTTTGTACAGAAGTAAATTCCTCTCAGCGCGCCCTGTGAGCATTCCGCTCCGAAGAATATCAGCCCAGCCGCGGCGCTTGCCGTCAGCAAAAACGAGAACAGCGATTTTTTATGCAGAGTTTTAAACATCATTTTTCGTCACCGCTAATATATATGTCAAAGGGTGATTGATAATGAAAAAATCCTCAAAGAAACCAAAGCCCTTTGAGCTCAGCTGCTTCAAGCCCGTGCTCGAGTTCACAGGCGACGAGCACGTTCTCGTCGAGGGCTCGACAGGCGTTGTGCGTTACGAAAACGAGCTCATCAAGCTCAACACGCGGTCAATGGCAATCTGCTTTTACGGCCGCGGTCTGCGCCTGACCTGCATTTCGCCGACCGCCGTTATCATCGAGGGCTGTATAACCAAAACTGAGTTTGTGAGGTAGAATATGCTGTTAAAAATCATCAGGCTGCTGCGCGGCTACGTCGTGTTTGCCGTCAGCGGAGCCTTTCCCGAAAGACTGATAAATCTGCTCAATACGCGCGGAATCCGCTACTGGGATATCGTGCCGTCAGAGTACGGCTTCTCGGGCTGTATGCTGCTATCCGACTACCTCAGAATCCGTCCGACAGCTCGCAGGGTCAGGGTCAGACTGAGGGTAAAGGAAAGGCGCGGTCTGCCGTTTTTTGCCTGTCGCTACAGAAGCCGAAAGGGGTTGCTTATCGGCGCGGCGGCTTCGCTCGTTATTCTTATGTTTCTGAGCCAGTTTGTCTGGGATGTGCGCTTTGTCGGCAACGACAAAATTAGCTCGTCTCAGCTCTATTCCGCTTGTGAAAAATGCGGCTTCAGGGTCGGTATGTTCAAGGGAAGCCTTGATGTAATCGAGGTCGAGCGCAAACTCGAGCTAATGCTCCCCGATATCCGCTGGCTGTCAGTCAACGCTCTCAACAACGTCGCGACGGTCGAAATCAAGGAGCGCGAGAAAAAGCCCAAGCTCGCCGAACGCACCTATCCGTGCAACATCAAGGCTTCTGAGGACGGAGTGATAACAAATATCATCACGCACAGCGGCACTTGCGAGGTCAAGCGCGGCTCCGCCGTCACGCGGAACCAGCTCCTCGTCAACAGCGTCGTGGCTTCGGGGGACGAAAGCCTGCGCTACGTCCACAGCGACGCGGAAATCTTCGCCGACGTAAGGCGGAACAAAAGGATAATTATTCCAAAAACGAATAATAAGCTGACTCTCGGGGACAAATACACTGAGAAAGAAAATCTGAAATTCCTGTTTTTTGACATTCCTCTGTCCTTTTCAAGCTCGCTTGACGGCACAAAGCTTATGACCTACAGCGAGGAAGCAGTCGTCGGAAACGACGTCACGCTTCCGCTCGGACGCACCCTTGAGCGCACCTATTATCTCAGTCAGTCCCGTCAGACTCTCTCGAAAAAGCAAGCCGAGAGCCTTCTCAAAACCCGACTTGCGCTGTGCGAGTGCTTTGCGTTCGGCAACTGCGAAATCCGTCAAAAGAGCGCTTTCGTCACCGAGACCGAGGGCGGCTTCGCTCTGAACGCCGACTTTGTCATCAACAAAAACATCGCGAAGGAACAAAAGCTTTACATAAAAGGCTCGGATATGGTACAATAGACTCATCTTAAAATATAGAAAGATGATTTTATGAAAATCTTATGTATCGGCGACGTCGTCGGCAAAATAGGCTGTGAGTTTCTGCGTTCAAAGCTTTCGGGAATAAAGCGCTATTACGGCGTCGACCTCGTTATCTGCAACGGCGAAAACTCAGCCGACGGCAACGGCATTACGCCTGTCTCGGCGGACTTTCTTTTCGACAGCGGAGTTGACGTGATTACCCTCGGAAATCACTCCTTCAGACGCAGGGAAATCTACGAGTACCTCGAGGATAAGCCCTACATTATCCGTCCCGCGAATTTCCCCGATTCCACCACTCCCGGGGTCGGTCACTGCGTAGTGGATATGGGCAGATATCAGGTAACCGTGATTAACGTGATGGGCACGATGTTTATGGATTCTCAGCTCGACAGCCCCTTTGATACTGTCGACAGGATTCTCAAAAACACCGACAGCAAAATCACTGTGGTTGATTTTCACGCGGAAACGACCTCCGAAAAGCTCGCTATGGGATATTATCTCGACGGCAGAGCGACGGTCGTGTTCGGAACCCACACCCACGTCCAGACCTCGGACGAGCGCGTTCTGCAAAACGGTACGGGCTACATCACCGACCTCGGAATGACTGGACCTCAGAACTCCGTCCTCGGCGTAAAGCCCGAGATTATTATCGAAAAATTCCGCACCAGGCTCCCCGTCAGATTTGAGCTCCAGAGGGGAGAATGCAAGCTTGAAGCGGCGCTTTTCGAGATTGACGAAAAGTCATATAAAACAATTTCTGTCGAAAGATTAAGAATTGTATAAAATAGTACTTGCAAAATCGAGAGATTATTAGTATAATTACTGTATCTAATTATAATCCGTTACTACGGTTTTACAGTAGGTTAGGAAGTGTTTGATTAATGAATGGACAGGATTTAAAACAAGCGGTAATCTCAGGCTCCAATAATATCTGCTCGCAGAAGCTGATGATTAACGACCTTAATATCTTCCCCGTACCCGACGGCGATACAGGTACAAATATGTCAATGACAACTACCGCAGCCGTTAACGCAATTAAGGACGACGAGAATGAAAGCCCCGCGGTTATCGCAAAGGCGGTAGCTTCGGCTATGCTCAGAGGCGCAAGAGGCAACTCGGGCGTTATCCTCTCGCTCCTTTTCCGCGGATTCTCACAGGGTCTCGGTGAGGAAACTATAACAGGTAAGGACCTCGTAAAGGCTCTCGGTCTCGGCGTAGACGCAGCTTACAAGGCTGTTATGAAGCCCACAGAGGGCACAATCCTTACGGTAGCCCGTGTCGGCTATGAGGGCGGTCTCAGAGTTATGAACGAGAACGACGACGTTGTTTTCGTATGGGAAGCTATCGTTAACGCGGCGAGAGAGGCTCTCGAGAAAACCCCCGAGTATCTCCCTGTGCTCAAGAAAGCAGGCGTTGTAGACGCAGGCGGTATGGGACTTCTCTGTATCTTTGAGGGTATGCTCTCTTACTTCAAGGACGGCGTTGTTATCGAGTACGCCGAAAGCAACACTCAGGAGGAGCTTGACAACTTCACAAGCACCGTAGCTGAGTTTGACGATGTAATCAACTTTACCTACTGTACCGAGTTTATAGTAGGACGCGATAACGAAATCGCTACCGACCCCAACGAGCTGCGTCTCTTCCTTGAGACAATCGGCGACTGCGTTGTTGTCGTAAGCGACGAGGAAATTGTAAAGGTTCACGTTCATACCGAGCAGCCCGGCGACGCTCTCAAGAAGGGTCTCGAGTTCGGTCAGCTCCTCACCGTTAAGGTTGAGAATATGAAGGAACAGCACAGAAAGGCTAAGGAGGACAACGCTCAGAAGCCCAAGGCTCAGCCCAAGAAGCAGAAGCTCGAGCCCGTTGAGCCGACTGAGGAGGTCGGATTCGTAGCGGTTGCCGCAGGCGAAGGCATTACCTCGCTCTTTAAGGACTTAGGTTGTCACAACGTCGTTTCGGGCGGACAGTCTATGAACCCCAGCACCGACGACATCTACGAGGCGATTATGGCAACTCCCGCCAAGACCGTTATCGTTCTCCCCAACAACAAGAACATCATTATGGCTGCTCAGCAGACAGTTCCGATGGTCGAGGACAGAAAGGTTGTCATCGTGCCCACACGCACAATTCCTCAGGGAATGACAGCTATCTTAAACTACGACCCCGAGCTCTCCGCGGACAGCAACAAGGATATGATGATGGACGCTGCCAAGAACGTCGCGACAGGTTCCGTAACCTTCGCAGCCCGCAACAGCGAATTCGGTCATCAGAAGATTAAGGAGGGCGAGATTATCGCTCTCGAGAACGGCAAGCTCACAATCACCGAGAAAACTCCCGTCAAGGCTTGCGTAAAGCTCGCTAAGAATATGATTAAGCACGATACCTCGTTCGTAACCGTAATCTACGGCTCCGACACTTCCGAGGAAGACGCTCAGGAGGCTTACGAGGCTATTCAGGATAAGTTTGGTTCCAAGGTTGATGTATCGCTCGTCAACGGCGGACAGCCGATTTACTACTTCATTCTCAGCGTGGAATAAGATTTCTTAAAGCGGGCGAATGCCCGCTTTTCTTTTTGTACTATGGCTTCATTATTTAACAGAAAAATTGAAACCCTCACAGGCGTCGGCACAAAGCGCGCACAGCTTTTTAACAGGCTCGGCGTGTTTTCTGTCGGCGATTTGCTCACCTTTTACCCGAGAACCTACGAGGACTGGTCGGTTGTCACCAACATCTGCGACGTAGCCGACGGCACGACCGTCTGTATCAAGGCGGTTGTCGGCGCTCCGTTCAAGTCGGGCTACACCCGAACCTCAAAGTTCATCGCGAAAACCGTCGTCTATGACGAAACGGGCGGAGCTCAGCTTGTGTTTTTCAACAACCGCTATATCTCAAATATGCTCAAGAACGGCGAGACATACCTGTTCTACGGCAAGGCGAGCCACACGCTCGACGGCGTGTCGATGATATCGCCGATGTTCGAGCCCGTCAGCAGTCAAAAGACCGTCAAGCCGATTTATAACCTCACGGCTGGGCTCAACAATAATTTTGTGATAAAGTCCGTCAAGCGCGCGCTTGCTCTGCTTCCCGAGAAGGTCAACGACCCTCTGCCCGAGGAGCTCAGAGAGAGGTTCTCGCTCTGCGGTCTGAAATACGCGATAGAGAATATCCACTTTCCCGAAAGTATGGAAGCCCTCGAAAGGTCGAGAAAAAGGCTTGTCGCAGAGGAGCTTCTGACGCTCAATCTTGGCTTGAGGGATTTGAAGAACCACAAGCGTTCTCTAAACAAAAATCTGATAGAAACCGATTTTTCAAAGCAGTTCGAGGGGCTTCTGCCGTTTAGTATGACGAACGCTCAGAAGCGAGCAATCTCCGACTGCGTGCGCGATATGATGAACCCCGAGAGACCGCTCAACCGACTTGTTCAGGGCGACGTTGGCTCGGGAAAAACCGCCGTCGCCGCCTCGGTCTGCTATACCGTAATCAGAAACGGCAAGCAGTGCGCCTTTATGGCTCCGACGGAAATCCTCGCCGAACAGCATTATAATTCTCTGAAAGAAATATTAGAGCCGTCGGGCGTGCGCTCGGCTCTGCTCACAGGCTCAGTAAAGCAGAGCGAAAAGAACAAAATCCGCGAACAGCTCGAAAACGGAGAAATCGACCTCGTTATCGGCACTCACGCGCTGATTACCGACAAGACGGTTTTCAGGGACCTCGCGCTCGTCGTCACGGACGAACAGCACCGCTTCGGCGTGGCTCAGAGGGCAAAGCTGCTCTCAAAGGGAAACAGCCCGCACCTGCTCGTTATGAGCGCTACGCCGATTCCCCGAACCCTAGGATTGATTATCTTCGGCGACCTCGATATCTCGATAATCGACGAGCTGCCGCCGGGTCGTCAGGAGATTGACACACTGCTCATCGATTCCTCAAAGCGCGACAGAGCCCTCGGTTTTATCCGCAAAGAGGTTGAGCGCGGCCGTCAGGCGTTTATCGTCTGTCCGCTTGTCGAGGAAGGAGAGGGCGATTTGCTCTCCGCCGAGGAATACGCCGCCGAGCTTATGCTCAACCATTTCAGCGATATTCCCGTCGGAATTCTCCACGGCAAGATGAAGGCTGCGGACAAGGAAGCGGTAATGCTTCAATTTTCTAAAAACGAATTAAAAATTCTCGTCGCCACCACCGTCATCGAGGTCGGCATAGACGTTCCCAACGCGACGATTATGATGATAGAAAACGCCGAGCGGTTCGGACTTTCACAGCTCCACCAGCTCCGCGGACGCGTCGGCAGAGGTTCGGAGAAGAGCTACTGTATCCTCGTCTCCGACAGCTCCACCAAAACCGCCTACGAACGGCTCAAAACTATGTGTATGACGCGCGACGGCTTCGAAATCGCCGACGCGGATTTGAAGCTGAGAGGTCCGGGCGACTTCTTCGGCTCAAAGCAGCACGGCTTGCCGCCGCTCTCAATCAGTTCCTTAGCCGATACCAAAAACCTCGAGCTCTCCCAGCGAATCGCCGAGTATGTCATCAAGGATTCAAACGGACTTCTCGACGACCGTTACCGCGGACTGAAGAGCGAAATAACGCGGCTGTTCCGTGACACAGGCGACGAAACGCTCAACTGACTATTGATAATTGATTTAAAATGTACTATAATGACAGTGACTTTAATTCCGAATTTGGAGGTTAGGTAATGAAAAGAAAACTCTTATCTTTCGTTTCGGTAGTTATTGCAATGCTGACGCTCGCGTCGGTTTCGCTCATTCCCGCGTCCGCAATCAACTACACGAACGGTATTAAGCTCAAGAGCAAATCCGCTCTCGTTATTAATATGGATACGGGTCAGACCGTTTTCAGCGTAAAGGCAAAGGAGAAGCGCTATCCCGCTTCAACAACCAAGATTATGACCTACATCGTTGTCGCCGAGAACGTCGATGACTTCGAGAACACAAAGGTCAAAATCAAGAAGGACGTGCTCTCTATCCTCGACGGAACAGGAAGCTCCGTTGCGAACGTTGAGGCGCACGTAGGGGAGAAGATGTCCGTTCTCGATCTGCTCTACAGTATGATGGTTCCGTCGGGCAACGACGCGGCTGTCGTGCTCGCCGATTATATCGGAAAGGGCGACATTAACGCGTTTGTTGAAATGATGAACGCAAAGGCAAAGGAGCTCGGCTGCAAGAACACTCACTTCGCTAACCCCGACGGTCTCCACGACAAGAACCATTACACCACCGCAGAGGATTTGGCAAAGATTACGCAGTACGCGCTCACACTTCCCGAATTCTCCACAATCACAAATACGGCTACATATTACGTCAAGGACGACGACAATCCTCTCGTCACCACCAACTATATGATTGACGAGAACCGCGGCGGCGATTATTATTACCAGTACGCTCAGGGTATCAAGACAGGTACAACCGACGAAGCAGGTCACTGCCTCGTAACTATGGGCTCAGCCGACGGCTACACATACCTCGCCGTTCTGCTTATGAACCCGATTAAGGACCCCGACGAGTACGGCACAATGATTGACGCGGCAGACCTCTTCCGCTGGGCTCTCACAAAGCTCGAGCTCAATCAGGTGGCTTCGTCCGAAACCCCCGTGTGCGAGGTCAAGGTCAACCTTGCTTGGGGCAAGGATTCGGTGCAGCTCGTTCCCGAGAGGAACATCAACGCGATTGTACCGACCGACTACAACAAGAACGACATTATTATAGAAACCGACGTCCCCCAAAGCGTTGACGCGTCAATCAAGAAGGGCGACGTAATCGGCAAGGCTACGGTCTACTACAAGGGCGACCAGGCAAAGGGCAAGCAGAAAATCGACACAGTCAACCTCGTTTCGTCAGAGACAATCGAGAGGAGCGGAATTCTTCATATAGCTTCGGTTATCAAGAATATAGTCTCCTCGGGTTGGTTTCTCCTGGTCATTGCCGCAATCATCGTCTTACTTATCGCGTATATCATCATAAGCGTGATGATTAAGAAGCGCAACCGCAACCGCAGAAAGCACGTAAGAAAGTACAGAAATTTCTGATTTAGAATTAAAGGCTCCTCAGGGAGCCTTTTTTCTACTTATAAGGGGAAATATTGTGTAAAACGCTGTTGACTTTAACATAGTGATATGCTAAAATTATAGAGCTTTATGCAATAAACTAATGAGGTGGTAATTATGAAAAAGATTTTTGCATTTATCTTAGCCGCGCTTATGGCGGTTACAGTTCTTGCAAGCTGCGGAAACAACAAGGACGCAAAGTCCTCGTCATCTTCCAAGAGCGACGCTAAAAAGACCTTTACCGTAGGCTTCGACGCTGAGTTCCCGCCCTACGGCTACAGAGATGAAAAGACAGGCGAGTACACAGGCTTTGACCTCGAGCTCGCGGAGAAGGTTTGCGACAAGCTCGGCTGGGAGCTCAAGAAGCAGCCTATCGACTGGGATTCCAAGGACAACGAGCTCAACTCGGGCACAATCGACTGTATCTGGAACGGCTTCACAATCAACGGCCGTGAGGACGATTACACCTGGTCTGAGGCTTATGTAGACAACTCTCAGGTAGTTGTAGTCAAGAAGGACTCCGACATCAAGAAGCTCGACGATTTAAGCGGCAAGGTTGTTGCTGTTCAGGCTGACTCCTCTGCTCTTGAGGCTCTCACAGGCGACGACGCGACAGACGCTAACAAGAAGCTCTGCGCTTCCTTCTCCGACCTTCAGCAGATTGGCAACTACAACGACGCTCTTATGAACCTCGACGCAGGCGCTGTTGACGCTGTATGTATGGATATCGGCGTAGCAAGCTACAACGTAAACAAGAACGCTGACAAGTACACAATCCTTGACGACCAGATTGCTTCCGAGCAGTACGGTATCGGCTTCAAGAAGGGCAACACAGAGCTCAAGGATAAGGTAGAAAAGGCTCTCAACGAGCTCGTAGAGGACGGCACCTTCGCAAAGATTGCAGAGAAGTACGACCTTTCCGACGCAATTTGCCTCGGCAAATAATTTACCGATAAAAAACAAAGGGGCGGTTTTTGCCGTCCCTTTAGTTTACTTTATGACCAAAAGGTGATACTATGAAAGTAAGTAAAAACACTGTCGCCGCGATTGTTGCAGCTGTATTCGGCGTTGCGGTTCTGGTTCTGCTGTTCCTCTATGCCGTAAACGACGGCAACGAGTTCGCCGTAAGAATTCAGGGAATTATGAATCAGCTCTCGGGCGGTATTCTGGCTTCGCTCACACTCTTCACGCTGACGCTAGTTTTCTCTATGCCGATAGGACTTTTCGTCTGCTTCGCCCGCCGCTCGCGCTTCAAGGTGATTGCGATTGTCACAAAGTTCTATATCTCCGTAATGCGCGGTACTCCGCTTATGCTCCAGCTTATTGTGGTTTACTTTGCGCCCTATTATCTCTTCAAGATTCCGCTCAGCTCAAATTACCGTTTCTACGCGGCGATTATCGGCTTTTCGCTCAATTACGCGGCGTATTTTGCCGAGATTTACCGCAGCGGTATCGAGGCTGTTCCCAAGGGTCAGTACGAGGCGGCAAAGGTTCTGGGCTATTCCAGACAGCAGACCTTTATGAAGATTGTGTTCCCTCAGATGGTTCGTCATACGCTTCCGCCCGTCACAAACGAAATTATCACTCTCGTTAAGGATACATCGCTCGCCTACGCAATCGCGTATGTCGAGATGTTCACGCTCGCAAAGCAGGTTGCGGCGGCTCAGAGCAGCATTATGGCGCTCTTCGTAGCAGGCGCGTTCTACTATATCTTCAACCTTCTCGTAGCCTTCGTTATGGGCAGAATCGAGAAGAAAATGAATTATTACGCAAAGTAAGGGGGGGCGCGGATATGAAACTGCTTGAAATAAATAATATCAGAAAAAGCTTTGACAATCAGCTTCACGTCCTCAGAGATATTTCTCTCTCGGTCGAAGAGGGAGAGGTAGTCTCGATTCTGGGACCCTCGGGCTCGGGCAAGTCCACGCTTTTGCGCTGCGCTACAATGCTCGAGACTATGGACGGAGGCACGCTCTCGTACTGCGGCGAATCCGCGGTAATCGAGGTAGACGGAAAGTCGCGCTATATGCCCAAATCCGACATCAAGCGAATTCACGGCTACTTCGGACTTGTGTTCCAGAACTTCAACCTTTTTCCGCACTACACGGTGCTCAAAAACATTATGGACGCTCCCGTTCATATCCAGAAGCGAAACAAGGCAGAGGTGAGGGAAGAGGCGATGTCGCTTCTTCGCCAGATGGGTATCGAGGACAAGGCGGACAGCTATCCCTGTCAGCTTTCGGGCGGACAGCAGCAGCGTGTGGCAATCGCCAGAGCGCTCGCTATGAACCCGAAGATTCTGTTCTTTGACGAGCCGACCTCGGCGCTCGACCCCGAGCTTACGTCGGAAATCCTCAAGGTACTCAGGGACTTGGCTTCACGCAAAATGACAATGGTAATCGTAACTCACGAAATCGAGTTTGCAAAGAATGTTTCCGACCGCGTAATCTTTATGGACGAGGGTTACATCGTGGAACAGGGCAAGCCCGAGGACGTTATCGACAATCCCGAAAACGACAGAGTAAAGGCATTTCTCAATAAGGTTATGGGCTGAAATGAACAAAATAATGATTCTGATAGGCAACATCAGACATATTCTTAATAAAAACAAAAAAGACAATATCTCCGCGATATCGGGTCAGTCGGCGTTCTTTATTCTGCTGTCTCTCGTGCCGCTCATTATGTTTATTATCTCGCTTTCCTCGATGCTCGGAATCGGCAGCGACAAGGTCAGTATCCCGGACACAGGCGACGTAATGGCTGACTCGGTCAATAAATTTATACTCGCGGTCATTCAGAGCGCGAGAAAGGGCTCGACGGGAATGGCGGTCACGACGCTTATCGTCGCGCTCTGGTCCGCGGGAAAGGGACTTTACGCGCTGACCGACGGCATAAGCCGAATCTACGGCTTTGACGAAAAGCGTCCGTGGGTTGTCCGCAGACTATTCTCGATGGGCTATACGCTCATAATGCTCGCGGCAATTATCGCGACACTCATTGCGCTCGTTTTGTTCAGGTTTATCGGCAAGGCGGTCGGTAATCTTACGAAGGATATTCCTTTTGCGCTCGAGGTGATGTACGGGCTGAGATATCTGATTGCGTTCGTTATTATCGTGCTGATTATCGCGTTTTCGCTCAAGCTCTACCTCAGAAAGAGGGTAGAGAACAAGAAATACGCAAAGCTGCGCGTTCAGCTCCCGGGCGCGATTTTCACCACCCTTTGCTGTATCGGCTTCTCGTACGGTATCGAGATTTACATCTCGATGTTCAACGGCTTCAGCCTTTACGGAAGTCTCGCGGGCGTTGTTATCTTTATGATTTGGATATATTTTATGGTATATATATTCCTCATCGGCGTGCAGATTAACTACGTTTATCGGCTTAATATCTATATTTTGTTTACTCCCAAGGCGCTTTTCGGGAAAAACCGAAAATCCTTAAAATAATATATTGACAAATTTACGGCTATTTTGTATAATATCAAATAGCGTTTTAGTATGCGTTATTGATTGGAGGTGCGTTATGCTTCTTCAGCTAAAGGACGTCTTTCTTAACGAGGGCAGCAGCCAACAGTTTGACTATTCCTTGCCGATGAATGAGATTGACATAGGCGGAGATTATCCATTCAAGTCTCCCGTCAGTGTTCACGCCTCGGCGGTCAACAGGGCAGGGCTCGTGGAGCTATTTGTAGACGCGGTTTTTGACTATACCACCCGCTGCGACAGGTGCTTTGAACCTATGGTAAAGCATATGGAGCTGTCATTTACCCACGGACTCGCGACCGAGTTGATTGACGAACTCAACGACGATTATATTGAAACACCGGATTATACTCTCGAGCTTGATGATGTGGTAATTTCCGATATTCTTCTGAACTTACCGAGCAAGAATCTGTGCCGTGAGGATTGCAGGGGGCTGTGCCTCTATTGCGGTCAAAACCTCAACAACGGCGCCTGCGCCTGTCAGAAACAGGATGTTGACTCGAGACTTGAAATCCTTAAACAGTTAATTGATTAATATACAGAGACTAAGGAGGAATTAAAATGGCAGTACCTACCGGAAAAACTTCCCACAAAAGAAAAAGCTCAAGACGTTCGGCAGCTTATACAATCAAAGCTCCCGCTCTCACAACTTGTCCCAACTGCGGCGCGCTCACAGCTCCCCACAAGGCTTGCGTAAACTGCGGTCAGTATAAGGGCAGACAGGTTGTAGTAATGGACGACGCTAAAGCAACAAAGTAATTAAGAACAAGTTGGGCGGCAGTTTTCTGACCGCCCTATTGTTTTTTGTGAATGAGGAGGGCTCTATGTCTGTTATAATCGAAGATGTCAAAAAACGCAGCAAGGCCTCCAAAAAGGGCGTCTGCGCAGGGGATATTCTGCTCTCCATCAACGGCAACGAGATTGTCGATGTGCTCGACTACCGCTTCTATCAGGTCAACTCCAAGCTCGAGCTCGAGATTCAGAAGCCAGACGGCAGGATTTCAAAGGTCAAGATAAAGAAGCAGGAGTACGAGGAGCTCGGACTTGAGTTCTCAAGCTACCTTATGGATAAGGAGCATTCCTGCCGCAACAAGTGCATTTTCTGCTTTATCGACCAGCTGCCCGAGGGTATGCGCGATACGCTCTATTTCAAGGACGACGACAGCCGACTTTCGTTTCTGTTCGGAAACTACATCACGCTGACGAACCTCACCGAGCACGAAATCAGCCGAATCATCAAGATGCACATCAGCCCGATTAATATCTCGGTTCACACCACGAACCCCGAGCTCAGGTGCAAAATGATGAACAACCGCTTCGCGGGCTCGTCTCTCGACGCGCTCAGGCGCTTTGCCGAGGCGGGGCTTTCTATGAACTGCCAGATTGTCGCGTGCCCGGGTGTTAACGACGGCGACGAGCTGCTGAGAACTCTCACGGATTTGGAGAAGCTCGGCGTTGAATGTATCGCGGTCGTGCCCGTGGGTCTCACACGGTACAGGGAGAACCTCTATCCCTTGACTCCCTATACTCCCGAAACCGCCGCTCAGACTCTCGATTTGATTGAGAGCTTCGGCGATAAAATGAAAGAAAAATACGGCAGGCGAACCGTTTACGCCGCCGATGAGTTTTATATAAAGGCGGGCAGAGAGCTGCCCGACAGCGACTACTACGAGGGCTATCCCGCACTTGAAAACGGCGTGGGACTTGTAACTCTGCTTCGTGAGGAAGTCAGCTTTGCGCTCGAGGACAGGGAGCTTGATACGGACAAAAGCTTCACGGTATCAGCCGCCTGCGGAGAGTGCACCTACAAGGAGCTTCTCGTGACTCTCGCGCTTATTAATGAAAAATACCCCAACATAAAAATCAACCTGTATAAGATAAAGAACGACTTTTTCGGCGGTCAGATTGACGTGACGGGACTTGTCACAGGCGGCGATTTAATCGCTCAGCTCAGAGGCAGGGAGCTCGGCAAAAAGCTGATTATTCCGTCGTGTATGCTCAGATTTGAGGGCGATGTATTCCTCGACGACGTGAGCGTAACGGACGTGGAAAACGAGCTCGGCGTAAGGGTTTGCGTCACAGACGGCAGCGGAGAAAGTCTCGTGGAAGAAGTAAGTAAGGAGGACTAAATGGCTAAATCAGTTATCGCGATAGTGGGCAGACCGAACGTCGGCAAGTCCACTCTCTTCAATAAGCTAATCGGTCAGCGCCTTTCAATTGTAGACGACACCCCGGGCGTAACGCGCGACAGGATTTACGGCGAGGTCGAATGGCAGAACCGAAAGGCTGTTCTGATTGATACAGGCGGTATCGAACCCAAGTCGGACGATATCATTCTGTCACAGATGCGCCGCCAGGCTCAGCTTGCAATCGACACCGCCGAGGTAATCATCCTCGTTACGGACGTAAAGACGGGAATGGTCGCGACCGACCTCGACGTCGCTTCAATGCTCCAGAAGAGCGGCAAGCCCGTCGTGCTCTGCGTTAACAAATGCGACTCAGTGGGCGAGCCCACAGCCGATTTCTACGAGTTCTACAACCTCGGTCTCGGCGACCCGATTCAGGTCTCAGCGGTTCACGGTCACGGCACGGGCGATTTGCTCGACGAGGTTTTCGCTCATCTTCCGAGCGCTGATTCCGACGAGGACGAGGAAAGCGTCATCAACGTAGCCGTCATCGGCAAGCCCAACGTCGGCAAGAGCTCGCTTATCAACCACCTCACCAACGAGGACAGAGTTATCGTATCCGACATCGCGGGCACAACCCGCGACAGTATAGATACAAAGGTTCACACCAAGGAAGGCACCTTCACCTTTATCGATACGGCAGGTATCAGGCGCAAGAGCCGAATTGTCGATGATATCGAGAAGTACAGCATTATCCGCGCTAAAATGGCGATTGAGCGCTCCGATGTCTGCGTTATTATGATTGACGCGGTCGAGGGTCCCACCGAACAGGACACAAAGGTCGCGGGACTTGCGCTCGATTCGGGCAAGGCGTGCATAATCGCCGTTAATAAATGGGACGCTCTCGAGAAGAACGACAAGACTATGCAGAGCTTCAACAAGAAAATCGCGGTTGACTTTTCATTTATGCCGTGGGCTCCCGTTGTGTATATTTCGGCAAAAACAGGTCAGAGAATCGACCTTCTGCTCCGCACCGTTACGGCGGTAGCCGCGAACAGCGCTACGAGAATCCGCACAGGTACGTTAAACGAGCTTCTGGCTCAGATTACCACGCGAGTTCAGCCGCCGTCAGACAAGGGCAAGAGGCTCAAGATTTTCTATATGACCCAGACCTCGGTCAAGCCCCCGACGTTTGTCTGCTTCTGCAACAACAAGGAGCTTTTCCATTTCTCATATCAGAGATATATCGAAAACCGAATCCGCGAGACGTTCGCGCTCGACGGTACGCCAATCAAAATGATTATCCGTGAAAGGGGAGAAAAACAGTGAGCGGTATTTTAAGCTTTCTCGAAAGAAGCTGGTATCTTGTTTTAATCGCGGTTGTCGCCGCATATCTCATCGGCAGTATCAACACCGCTATCATCGTCACAAAGGCAGCAACAAAGGGTAAAGAGGACATCAGAAACCTCGGCAGCGGAAACGCGGGCTTCACAAACGTGCTTCGTTCCGTCGGTAAGGTTCCCGCAATCCTGACTATCGTATGTGATTTGCTCAAATCGGTTGTCGCTGTGCTTATCGGCGGCTGGCTGTTCGCGATTGCCGCGGGCAATACCCAGAACCTCGACGCCGTTGTGCGTATAGGCAAGTACATATGCGGATTCTTCTGTATCCTCGGTCACAGCTTCCCCGCGTATTTCCGCTTCAAGGGCGGCAAGGGAATCGTCTCCGCCGCGGGTATGATGCTCGTAGCCGACTGGAGAGTTTTCCTGCTTATTGTCGCTACCTTCCTGATTGTGTTTATCTTCTCAAAGATTATCTCGCTCGCAAGCATTGTCAGCGCGTTTATGTTCCCCGTATATACCTTTTTCCTCACCTTTGTACTCGATTACAAGCTTGCGGGCAGCTATCCCTTCCTTTACTGGGTGCTCTGTACTCTCGCGGCAGCGGGAATCTGCGCTTTCGTCGTTATCAAGCACTCCTCAAACATCGGACGCTTAATCCGCGGCGAGGAAAAGAAAATCACGGCGAAAAAATAGCTTGAAATTCTCACATAAAAGTATTAGAATAAAAGGGTAATAATTTTTCGAGGTGCTCTTATGGATTGTGTATTTTGTAAGATAATCAGCGGCGAAATCCCGTCCCGAAAGGTTTACGAGGACGATATGATGCTCGCCTTCTATGACATCGAGCCCGCGGCTCCCGTTCACGTTGTAATGATTCCCAAGGCTCACATCGAGAGCGTAGACGCTCTCACCGAGGAGAACATCGCGTATGTAACTCACATCTTCTCCAAGGTTTCCGAAATCGCGAAGTCGGTCGGTCTCAAGGACGGCTACCGAGTTGTAACAAACTGCGGTCCCGACGGCGGTCAGACAGTTTTCCACATTCACTTCCACCTCATGGGCGGAAAGACTTTAGGCAAAATGGCATAAGGAGAAGGCTATGGGCAAGACATATAAAATGACAATCGCAGGTCTCGAGCGCGAGCTCCCTCTCTGCGAGGTTTCCGAGAATTTAGATATTGCGGCGTTCATTATGTTCGGCGACGTTGAGGTCACCGTTGCAGCCGCAAGAGAGCTTATCAAAAAGTGCCCTGAGCACGATATCATCGTAACAGCCGAGGCAAAGGGAATTCCGCTCGGCTACGAAATCGCGCGTCAGGAGAACAAGGACTACGTCGTTGCGCGTAAGGGTCTCAAGGTTTATATGCCTGAGTACGTTCAGGTTGAGGTTCGTTCAATCACAACTCTGTCCGTTCAGCGACTTTACATCGGCACCGACGATATCGAGAAAGTCAAGGGAAAACGCGTGCTCATCATCGACGACGTTATCTCGACAGGCGAGAGCCTCATCGCGCTCGAAAAGCTCGTCAAGAAGGCAGGCGGAATCACGGTTGCCAAGGCTGCTGTGCTCGCAGAGGGTGACGCCGCGAACCGCGACGATATCATCTTCCTCGAGAAGCTCCCTGTTTTTCCGAAGTAAGAGGTAAATAAAATGACCAGACGGCTGTTTGCGTATATAGGCTTACCTATGCTTATTGCGTACGCGGCCGTTTTTTATTACGGCGTGTTCGGCTTTGCGCTCTGCTGTATTGCGGGCATAGTCTGCGCCGTTTTTCAGTTTTTTAAAAGGTACGATAAGTACGACAAGCGTGTTTTCGCGCTGATTGGTGTGGTTATTTATGTCGCAATTACAGTTTTCTGTT
Source organism: uncultured Eubacteriales bacterium (assembly GCA_900315785.1). Lineage (GTDB taxonomy): Bacteria > Bacillota > Clostridia > Oscillospirales > Acutalibacteraceae > Ruminococcoides. The sequence goes on along the minus strand of ONAL01000018.1, from coordinate 3,809 downwards.
TTTATGATTTGCGTCAGAAGGAAATCAGCTCGGTATATGACGGCAAAACCGTGAACCTCAGAGCCGAGGTAATCGCCGACAGATACCCCTCAAAAGGATATTACAACTATCTGCTGAGGGCTGAGGAAATCGACGGAAAGTCTGTGGATTTCAACATAAATCTGTCCGTGAAATACGAGCTCGACGTGCTCTATGCGGACAGGATAATCGCGGATGTCGTACTCACAAAATGCGACAACAACACTCTCAAATCAAAGGGCGTGCGCTACTACGCAAGCGGCACCGAGAACGTGCTGTTTAAGTATGATAAGCTCGTTCCCGAGGACAGAGGGCTCGGATATTTCCCTGTTTATGTCCGCTCGAAGATGTCAAACGCCGCAAGGGAGCTGATATCGGGAGACGAGGGAGAGTTCTGCGCCGAGCTCACCTACGGAGTGAGAAGCGATATCATAGACGATATTTTGCAGGATTTCACCGATACGGGACTCGGCTATCTCGTTGTAGTCTCGGGACTTCATATGAGCATTATCGCGGGTATGATTCTGTGCACGCGCCGATTTGCCCGAGGACACCTCTTTTCGTTAGTCAGAGTGCCGCTCGCGCTATTTCTGGTGATTATGTATATGGGAGTTACGGGCTTTTCACCGTCGGTTGTGCGCTCGGGAATAATGGTCATCATCTGCATAATCGCGCCCTCGTTCAGAAGAGGCGGCGATTCGCTCAACAACCTCGGCTTGGCAGCGATTATTCTATGCGCCTTCAATCCGTATTCCGTCGGAAACATCGGAACGCTCCTCTCGTTCGCTTCAACCTTAAGCATTATCTGCGTTTATCCGAGGGTGTACAGCTTCGCCGAGGTCGGACTTTTTGCGAGGATAAATGAAAACCGCGTTTTCAGGAGACGTACAAACTTCAGGTATCTGCAAACCAAAGCTACAGTAAAAATAGTTCTGCTCAAGGTGTTCGGATATTTAGTTTCGGGCTATCTGATTTCCTTTTCCGCAATGCTCCCCGTTATCCCGATAACTCTGCTCGCAAACGGAAATGCCGCGCCGTTCATTCCGTTCTACTCAATGATTTTCGCGCCGCTCGTGTCTTTTATCATAATTTTCACTGTGCTGACGTCGCTGTTATTCTACGCGTCGTTTCTGCGCTTTGCCGCTCCCGTCTGCGCTGATATCGCGCGCGCTTCGGCAAAGCTGATGATAGACCTGACCCATAACCTCAGCGGTGCGTGGTGGTGGAGGCTCCACCTCGACCCGTGGGGAATAGCGTTAACGCTCCTGCTGACTGCCGCAGTGCTTGCCGTGTTCTTCCGTACAAGGAGCCTTCGCTCGCTTGGCTTGGCGCTTGCGTCGGCAGTTGTCGTTGCAGCGGTGATTATCGTTTCGGGAATTACAATCCACCAAAACGAGCTTAGGCTCAATATTATTCCGAGCTCTGGCGCGTCCACAATCCAGCTCAGTGGTTCGGGAGTTGAAGCCGTGCTTTCCGCGTACGGGAAGGGCTTCCCGAATTACACGACCACCGAGAAGCTGAAGTCAAACTTCTCCACGGTCAACACGCTTATCATTTCGGACGATTCTCTGGCGGAGTCACGATACGCAATGGTTATGCTCCAAAAGTTTGACGTACAAAAGATTCTGATGTATTATAGTAGCAGAACGCCCGAGGACTTGCTCGACTGCTGCCTTGAAAACGGCGGCTGCAAATTGATTTCCAAGGGAAGCTCAGTCAGAATAAAGCTCGGCGAAGGCGTTTTTGACAACATCTTTTTCACAGGCAGCAAGCTGTGGCAGTACGTCGAAACAGGCGGACAAACCTTGCTCATAGCGCCGCACAAGGGCGACGCGGTCAAGGTTCCGAACGCTTTCAATAATCCCGATATTCTCATTACCAAGGGTATCACAAACGCCGCGGAGCAGATAAAAGCGAAGCGCGTAATAAGGCTGAGCACATCTAACACCGCGGACGAAATCCCCGACGCGCTCAGCGAATACACATCAATAAAGCTAAGATAGGTGAGACTATGCCCGAATTATCGCGCAATGACCTCAAACAACGCATAAACAAAGGCACGATTGACAAAATCTACCTTTTTTACGGCGAAGAAAAAATGTATATAAAAACCGACACCGACAGGCTTGTGGAGAAGCTCGCGGGCAAATCTCCCGCCGAGTTCAACTACCACAATTTTGTGAGTAACTACACGCTCGACGACGTCGCCGTCGCCGTTCAGGTAGCGCCGTTTGTCAGTGAGCGCAACGTCGTGCGCGTCGCGGATTTGGATATGAACGCGCTCGGCAAGGACGACCTCGACAAGCTCAAGGCGATTATAGAGAACGTGCCCGACACGACCTCGCTTATCCTCACAATGCCCACTCTGCCGCAGGATATCAAGAAGCTCGGCGCGGGCTTCAACAAAATTCTGAAGGTCGTTCAGAAGCTCGGCACAACCTGTCAGTACAGACGTGAAACCGATATTTCGCTCGCGAACCAGATTGTCAGATGGGCTGACAAACGCGGCAAAAAGATTGAACAGGCAGACTCGTACAAGCTCCAGGAATACGTCGGCGACGATTTATACACAATCAAAAACGAGCTTGACAAGCTCTGCAGCTACGTCGGCGAACGCGAGTTTATAACAGGCGAGGACATCGACCTGCTCGTTCCGAGGAGGCTCGAGGCTGACGTGTTCAAGCTCACAAACGAGATTGTGGGCTGCAACAGCGACAAGGCGTACAATATGCTCGACGCTCTGTTCAGTCAGCGCGCCGAGCCTGACAGCATTCTTGCGGTTATCTCGAACGCGTATATCGATTTTTACCGAATGCGCGTGGCTTCCGACAGCGGCGTTTCGGCAAAGGTTATCGCCGAGGATTTCGGCTACGGCAACCGCGCGTTTGTGCTCAACAGGATTCCACCCGCTGTAAAGCGTATGACGACGGAGTCGCTCAGAAAGAGCCTTGACGTGATTACCGACACAATCGGCAATCTGCACTCGACCTCGCTCAACAAGCGCATAGAGCTCGAAAAGCTGGTCGCAAAGCTCTTACTTTTCGCGGGAGAAAAGCAGTATGTTAAGCGTTAAGGAAGCGATAATCGTCGAGGGCAGATACGACAAAATCACGCTGTCTCAGCTCGTCGATACGCCGATAATCGAGACAGGCGGATTCCGCGTATTCAAGGATAAGGAGAAGCAGAACCTCATCCGAACCATAGCAAAAAAGCGCGGTATTCTCATACTCACGGACAGCGATTCCGCGGGCTTTGTTATCAGAAATTTCCTCAGAGGCGCAATTCCCGACGGCGAAATCAAGCACGCGTATATCCCTCAGCTCAGCGGCAAGGAAAAGCGCAAGGAGCACAGCTCAAAGGAAGGCTTTCTGGGCGTCGAGGGCTTGTCTCAGGAGCTTTTGGCGGACGCAATCCGCAGGAGCGGAGCCGAGATAATCGGCGAGGACAGGGCAGAGGTAAAGCCCGAAATCACAAAGAGCGACCTCTATGACCTCGGGCTCACAGGCACGGAAAACTCTGCCGAAAAGCGTCAAAGGCTTCTGAAAAGCCTTAATATGCCGACCTACCTCACCACCAACGCAATGCTCTCGGCACTGAATTGTTTATATTCTTTGAAAGAATTAAAAGAACTGCTTAATAATTCCGATACATAAAACACGACCTCAAAGCTTTGTGCTTTGAGGTCGTTTCGTTTATGTTTAATTGTCGTTTTCGGGTTCCTCGTATGAGGGGTCGATGTACACATTCACGCCGATGATTCGCTGAGAGTTCACCTGCTGAACCACAAGCGT
>ONAL01000005.1 GCA_900315785.1 uncultured Eubacteriales bacterium | reverse complement strand
AGAGCGCGAACTCCTCCATGCGCTTGAACCACTTTTTGCTCTGAGCGGCGGCGCCGGGCACGTTGATGGAGCGGACTGTCTTTTTGCGGAAGGGAGCGAAGTCTGTCTCGACGAACATATCGCTGATTTCCTTAATTATAAGCGGATTTCTGAGGTCGGGCTTGTCGGTTCCGTACTTTACCATCGCCTCGGCGAACGGAATGCGGGCAAACGGCGGCTTGCTGACCTCCTTGTCGGTGAATTTTGAGAAGGTCTCGTAGAGCACCTGCTCGGCAACGTCAAAAACGTCCTCCTGGGTGGCGAACGCCATCTCGAAGTCGAGCTGGTAGAACTCGCCCGGCGAACGGTCGGCACGCGCGTCCTCGTCGCGGAAGCAGGGCGCGATCTGGAAATATTTATCGAAGCCCGAAACCATCAGCAGCTGCTTGAAGATCTGGGGAGCCTGCGGCAGAGCGTAGAACTTGCCCTTGTGCTTGCGGCTGGGGATGAGGTAGTCTCTCGCGCCCTCGGGCGAGGAGGTCGAGAGGATCGGGGTGTTGATTTCGTTAAAGCCAAGCTCCTGCATCTTCTGACGCAGGAAGGCGACAACCTTTGAGCGGAACAGAATGTTGTTGTGAACCTTGGGGTTTCTCAGGTCGAGGAAGCGGTACTTGAGACGTACGTCCTCGCCTGTGTTGGTGGAGGTGCCTACCTCGAACGGAAGCGCGTTTTTGCACTTGCCGAGAACGGTGATGTCCTCGGTGTGAACCTCAACGTAGCCTGTGGCGATCTTCTTGTTGATGGTCTCCTCGTCGCGCTTTACGACTTCGCCGCTCAGGGTGACGGTGCACTCCTTATTGATATTTTTCAGCAGATTGTCGTCGTGGACAACGACCTGGAGAACGCCGTATTCGTCGCGGATATCGAGGAACATAACGCCGCCGTGGTCGCGGATATTCTCGACCCAGCCCGCCACGCGAACCTGCTGACCGATGTTTTCTTCTCTGAGTTCACCGCAGCTTACTGTGCGGTAGATATTTGGTTTTATCATGCAAAACCTTCCTTTCAGATACTAATTTACCCATTCTATGGTATTATACCACAGAATGGGCAGGCAATCAAGAGTGAATTTTATTTTGAGTTGGCAGTTGGGTAGTTGGTGGTTGGTAGTTTTTAGTTGGATAGTTGTGATTATGATTCAGCTCTCGTTTATCTCGGCGAGCTTTTCTCTGAGTCTGATGAAGTCCTCAAACGCCTCGGGCTTTTTTCTCGGGTCGCGCAGCAGCGCCGCCGGGTGAAGCATCGGCATCATCAGCACGCCGTTTTTTTCAAACCACATTCCGTGCTCCTTGGTGATCTTTATGTCGGGCTTGATTATCTGCGCCGCCGCGATCCTTCCAAGACAAACGATTATCTCGGGACGGATAAGCCTTACCTGCGCCCGCAGCCACTCCATGCACTGCTCCTGCTCCTCGGGCTTTGGGTCGCGGTTCTGCGGCGGACGGCATTTTACGATATTCGCTATGTAGATATTTGTGTGTCTGTTCAGGTCTACCGCGTCGAGCATCTTGTCAAGCAGCTTGCCGGCGCGTCCCACAAACGGCTCGCCCTGCAGATCCTCGTTTTCGCCGGGACCCTCGCCGATAAAAAGTACCTGCGCCTTAGGGTTGCCGACTCCGACAACAACGTTGTGACGCGTTTCGCAAAGACCGCATTTGCGGCAGTTTTCGCAGGCTGACTGCAATTCTTCCCATGTTTGATACATTATTAAAACCTCGTTTCAAAAAGACTTGAAAAATATCCAAAACCGTAGTACAATAAAGCTAACAAATTTATTATGATAGGTGGTATATCTATGAAAATTATGGTTGAAACCTCCGCGCACCACGTGCACGTAACCCGTGAGACCCTCGACGTGCTCTACGGCAAGGGTCATCAGCTCACCAACAAAAAGGACCTCTCTCAGCCCGGTCAGTTCGCCTGCACCGAGAAGGTTACCGTTGTCGGCCCCAGAGGCGAGATGACAATGTCTATTCTCGGCCCCGAAAGACCCGACGATCAGGTTGAGGTAAGCCTTACCGACGCCCGTAAGCTCGGCATCGTTGCTCCCATCAGGGAATCGGGCGACGTAGCGGGTACTCCCGGCTGCATCATCAGAGGACCCGAGGGTGAGGTTGAGATCGCTCAGGGCGTTATCGCCGCTCAGAGACACGTTCACCTCGATCCCAAAACCGCCGAGGAGTTCGGGCTCAAGGACAAGGAGATCGTTTCCGTCAAGGTCGGCGAGGGTACAGGCAGAGCTACCGTATTCGGCGACGTTGTTATCCGCGTAAGCCCCAAGTACGCTCCCGCCATGCACATCGATACCGACGAGAGCAACGCTGCCGGTCTCGGCGGCACCGTTGACGGCGAAATCATCAAGTAATATCGCTTAAACTGAATTTTGAAAAGGTCGGAGCTTGCTTCGGCCTTTTGCTTTTGTCTGATGAAAATCAACTACCAACTATCTTATCATAAATAATTACCGCGCGCAAGGTTAAAATGAAAGGTTGAAATGACGCGGCTTTGGGTGTATAATGTTTTAGTTGATAATGTTATATGCTAAAACCAAACAGCGATTATTTCCCGTGAGGTCAAGAATGAAAAAACGTTTGCCATTTATTCTTATATCAATTATCTTTGTCGTAGGTCTGGGCGTTTTGCTCTATCCTCTTGTCAGCTCCATCGTCAACAACGTCAACGACCGCAGCGAGGCTCGTCAGAAGCAGATGGAGGTTGAAAAGATGGACTCCGAAAAAATCAAGAGACTCTTTGACGACGCCGACAGCTACAACAGCAGTCTGACCGATACCGTAGTCCTCACCGACCCTTTCGATATTGAGTCGTATGAAAAAATCGGCGCTCACTACGAGGAGACCTTCGATATCGACGGCAACGGCTTTATCGGATATATCGACATCCCGTCGATCGACGTTTATCTGCCGATTTACCACGGCACCTCCGACGAGGTTCTCAAAAAAGGCGCCGGTCACCTCAACAACACCTCGCTTCCCGTCGGCGGCGAGGGTACCCACAGCGTAATTTCGGCGCACTCGGCGTACCCGTCAAAAACCCTTTTCGACTATCTCACCGATATGGAGGAGGGCGACCTGTTTTACATCCGCGTTCTCGACCGTGTGCTCGAATACAAGGTCGACCAGATCAAAACCGTCCTTCCCAACGACGTTAACGACCTCTATGTCACCAAGGGCAAGGACTACGTTACGCTGATGACCTGCACCCCTTACACCGTAAACACCCACCGCCTGCTCGTGCGCGGCGAACGCGTTACCGACGACCCCGATATCGTGGTTGACGACGACGGCAAAAAGGTTGTCAACAAGGAGCTTAAAACCGACAAAGGCGGCAGAGATTCGCTTTATGTGCTCGGCTACAAGCTCAGCTACGTTACGGTCATTATCTGCATCGCGGTATTTCTTGCGGTTGTCGCCTGCGTTGTGGTTCTCGCGGTAAGGCGCAGCAAAAGGCGCGCTGAAAAGGGCGGTGACGACTGATGTGGAAAAAGGTTGTCACCGTAATCGCGATAATTCTGCTGCTCGGAGGAATCGGCTTTCTGCTGTTCCCGACGGTTTCAAATCAGATAGGTCAGCAGCGCGCAAACAACGTTATTGAGGAGTATTCCGAAACGCTTGACAACATCATAAAAGAGGACGAACCCGAGGTTGCCGAAAAGCTCGGTATCACCGCCAAAACTCACGAGGAGGCTCTTGAGCTGGGCGAGATCGACGAGGAGGGTTATCCGATAAGCGTCGGCGGAGTCCGCACCTATTCCTATCCCGTTACCTTTGAGTACGACCTCGACAGGCTCCTTGAGGACAGCCGGGCATACAATGCCTCGATCATCCACAATCAGGGCACGGTTGACACGATAAACTACGAGAAGGCGGCGCTCGATATGAGCCGCTACGGTCTGAACAATCTCTACGGCTATCTCTCGGCTCCCGCCATCGACCTGTATCTTCCCGTTTACCTCGGCGCAAACGACAGCGTTATGAGCTACGGCGCGGCTCACCTGAGCGGCACCTCGCTTCCCCTTGACGAGAAGGACACAAACGTCGCTATCGCAGGTCACACGGGCTACATCGGCAGGATATTTTTTGACAATATCAAGCGCCTGAACATTGGCGATACCGTCAGCTTTACAAATTACTGGGAGACGATCGACTACGAGGTGATCGACTTCAAGACCGTGGCTCCGAACGAAACGGGCGATATTTACATCAAGGAAGGCAGGCAGCTGATGACGCTGATCACCTGCACTCCCGACAGCAGCGGCGGATTCAGCCGTTTCCTCGTTATCTGCGAAAAGAAGTAGAAAAAACGGAAAGACTTGGTTTCAAATCAAGCCTTTCCGTTATTTTTTCGGAATCAACAAATGCTCCACACAAGCGATACTATCAGCGGCATGGTCAGCAGCGAAAGTATTGTTGTAGAAGCCACAACGCTGACCGACAGATCTACGTCGCGGTCAAACTTTGCCGAGAACATTGTGGTCGTCGCGGCTGTGGGAGCTGAGCAGGCGATGGCAAACGCGATTATCATCGTTCGGTCAAGCTTCAGAAGCACCATTGCGAACGCCGCCGCGAGCGGTATAACAATAAGTCTGAACGCGCCTGCAAGGTACGCTCCCTTGTCGGAAAACGCCTTTTTGAAGTCGGCCTGCGAGAGATAGAAGCCGATTATCAGCATGGGCACAGGCGTGTTGAGGTTCGCGAGGTGGGTAACAGGCTGCAAAATGATCGCCGGCAGCTTAACCGAGAACACAAACAGCAGGATCGCCGCGACCGCGCCGATGATTCCCGGATTGAGCGCGAGGCGTTTTACCGAGAGCTGCTTTTTGTCGCCGCTCATGTCGAACAGTCCGTACGTCCATACAACGATGTTGAACACCGCGACGAAAATCGAGCCGAAAAACCAGCCGTCCTCGCCGAGAAGCTCCTTTTGAAGCGGCAAGGACATGAATCCGCAGTTTGAGAATATCACCGCGAACTGCAGCACCTTGCGCCGAGCGAGTTCCTTCGTCCGGAACACCAGCCGCGCGAGAAGTATTGACGCGATCAATATCACCAGCGCGGTAAGCGCGGCTATCAGAACCTTTATCAGAGTATCGGTCGAGAACTCGCGCTGAAACGCCGAGACCATTACGCACGGCGTTACTATGTAGAGAACGATGTCGGTCATCACCTTTGACGCTTTTTCGTTGATAACGCCCTTTTTGCCGCAGATAAAGCCGACCGCGATAAGAATGAACAGCACCATTACCTGCTGTCCGATAATAAGAAAGTTACTCAGAAACATTTTGCATACCCCCATTGTGTTTTTATTCTAACACAGCGCAAAACGGAATGCAAGAAAAACGCTGTCAAGACGCTATTATCGACAAATTACGCCCAAAAACCTTGTGAAAATTCACCAACAGAAAAATTAATAATTTGGAAATCTGTATTAACCGCCAAAAATAATTTGTGCTTATTGACAATTATTTTTCGCGTATGTATAATATAGTCAATGTTATAAAAGACATTAATAATAAGTTTAATAAATTAAATTGAAAGAAGGAGTTTGTGATGGCAAAAACCAAGAAGACCGCTGCTACTGCGGAGAAGGAAACCAAAAAGACCGTTAAGGCTGCCGAGGTTAAGGCTGAGGCTGTAGAGGCTAAGGTTGAAGAAGTTAAGGCAGAAGTAAAGGCTGAGGAGAAGAAAGCTCCCGCTAAGAAGGCTCCCGCAAAGAAAGCGGCTCCCAAAAAGACTGCTCCCAAGAAGCCCGAGACTGTTGAGGCTAAGAGCGCCGAGACAAAGCCCGTTGAGACTGAGGTTAACTTCTTTGTTGAGTTCGGCGGCGTACAGGTTGCCGCTAAAGAGGTAGTTAAGAACATCAAGGCTACCATCGGCAAGGACGCTAAGGAAATCGCTGTTTACCTCAAGCCCGAAGAGAGCAAGGCTTACTTCGTAGCTGACGGTGAGAAGGGCGAAATGGACGTTTACTTCTGCTGATCCGCAGAGTAATAAATCCCCCTTATATAGCAACTAAAGGACAGGGTGAAAATCATCCTGTCCTTTTTTGTGCCGGTGGGCACTTTCTCTGCCTTTTTAAAGGTTCATCTGACTTTTCCGTTTCATCAACGGCGGGTCAGGCGTTTGGTTTTGCGGCTGCTGCGGCAGACACGACTGAAACGCAGTGCTGATATTTTTGTTGTATAAGGGGCGTTTGGCGTTGCGTTTTTTGCCGAAAAAAAGGAGAGGCGCTGCTGCCTCTCCCTGACGTTTGATATTTGATTTAGAACGGCTCGCCGTCGGGATATTCCTCGTCGAGAGCTTCCTTAACTGCCTTTGCAATATGCTCCTTTGCGTCTGCTGCAGCTTCTGCGGCATTGTCGGCAAGCTCCTCAGCCTTGTCCGCAACCGCCTCGGCAGCTTCCTCAACCTTTTCCTCCGCTGCTTCAAAGGGACTTGAGTCGTAGTCGTCCTCGTTGGAGCAGGCAACGGTGATGTCAACAACGTCCTCCTGCTTTACCTCAACAGGCTTTTTCTCGGGAGCGGTGGGAACGGCGTAAACAAACTCGCTTTGACTCTCAAGCACCATACGGTAGCACTCGCGCGCCTTTGCAATCTTCGCCTTGCTGTTGTCGATAACGCCGAGCAGGTTCTTCTGCTTCTCATCGGCCGCGGTGACGTCGCCCTTCTTGAGCATTTCGTAATACTCCTTGCCCAGCGCGATATAGGCGCGGTTCATCAGCTCGCTCTCGCTTTTCATAACCATTCTCAGGCGGTTGAGCTTTGCCTTGGTGCGGTTCTTTTCCACGAAATTCTGCGCAACCGTTGTAATGGTATCGGCAGCGGTGTTCATGGTGCTTTTAACCTTATCAATAATCGCTTGACTCATATCTATTTCTCCTTATGCAATATATTATGACAGATTATTTTAATAAAATCAATATTTTTTTCAAATTTACTTGTGAAAACTCAACAATGTTGATATAATAAACTGAAAGAGGTGTTAGGCTATGCCCGAAAAAAAGGTCAACAAGGCTGTCGTTTGCCCTATGTGCGGCGAATTGAGCAAGGCGGTCGCATATACAAGCGTCAACGCGACGGTCAACAAGGAGCAGCGCGAGCGTATTCTCGACGGCGGACTCTTCGCGTGGAAATGTCCATCCTGCGGCTACAGCGCGCGGCTGACTTACCCCATTCTATATAATGATATGAAGAACCGCTTCATGATATACCTGATCCCGAAAATCGACCGCTTCCAGCTTTGCGACAAGGAGCTTGAGGAAAAGTACAGCAACCTCCGCAATATCAACAAGCGCGTCGTCGCGGATTTCAACTCCTTCAAGGAGAAAATCTTTATCTTCGAATCGGGACTTGACGATATGGCTGTGGAGCTTACCAAGGCGGTAATCGGTCAGACGGTTTCAAAAAAGCTCGACGGCACCGAGGTAAAAGAGGGTTATCTCTCGATGTACGACCGCGAGAGCAACACGATGGGCTTTACATATTTTACAGGCGAGAGCATGACTCCGTATGTTCAGACCGCGAGGCTTGAAATCTACGGCAAGTCCAAGGAGATCGTTGAGCAGTTTGCGGTCAAGGACAAAAAGCTCAAGGGCTTCATCAAAATCGACGCGGAATGGGCGGACAATATTCTCTACCGCTACAAGCGCGCAAGAAAAATCGAAAGACTTAACAAGGTCAGGGAATAAAATAAGGGTTGGCGCAAAGCCGACCCTTGTTGCGTTTTATATATCCGCAAAAGCCCTGATTTTCGCGCTTTCGTAGCGGTAGTATGCAAAGACGGAGATCCCCAGCGGCACAAAGCAGAACCATACCGTCTGCGCCGCAAAAACCATACTCAGCAGGCACGCCGCCGCGACTCCCGTGTGGAAGCAGAGCAGAGTCGCCCAGTAAAAACGCGCGTTCCGGAAGGCTTTTTTATCCTTGTCCATAATATAAGTCGTCGTCAGCATCACCGCCTGACGGACGTTGTTTGACGAGAAAATCGTCGCGCTCGAATTGCCGCCGGCTTTTTTGTAGGCGTTCCACTGCACCGGCATCGCGAACGCTATCGGCACTACCGAAAGGTAGCTGTTGCCCGTAAGCGAGAGGATTCCCGTTGCGGTTATCGCGAGAGCCGTTATGATAAGGCTGACTATCTTCATGCTCAGCGGAGTGTGCCGCCTGAAAACCGTGTAAAATACGCAGGCGGCGGCGTATGTAAAAAACAGCAGAACGATGTAGCCTATGCTCATCAGGTCGCCTCTGAACGCCGAGAGCACCAGCTTTATCAGGTTGCCTGTCTGGGCGTTTGCGAGGATGTCGCTGTGGTTTATTATCGTATAGCCCGCCATAAAGCCGCCGATAACGCTCACGGTGTGGTGCAGCGTCATCTGCTTTTTGACTATTTCCATTTCTATCCCTTATTTCAAAAGTGCTGTGGATATTGTAGCACGAATCACGGTGGATTGCAAATATAATAAGGAGCGGCGCCTGCCGCTCCTTCGTTTTATCTCTGGCTGAGTTTTTTGTATTCCTTCTCGGTGGAAATGCTCATGTAAGCCGGACGGATGATCTTGCCGGCATTGATAAGCTCCTCGAGTCTGTGCGCGCTCCAGCCGGCGATTCTCGCGGTGGCAAAGAGCGGTGTGTAAAGCTCGCAGGGAATGTCGAGCATGCTGTAGAGAAGTCCGCTGTAGAAGTCCACGTTCGAGGCAACGCCCTTGTAGATGCGGCGTTTTTTGCCGATGACCTGAGGCGCGAGACGCTCGACCTTTGCGTAGAGTTCAAATTCATTGTCGTAGCCCTCAACCTCGGCGAGCTTCTGAACGGCGCCCTTGAGGATTACCTGACGCGGGTCGGAAATGGTATAGACCGCGTGACCCATACCGTAGATAAGACCCTTCCTGTCGAACGCCTGCCTGTCGAGCAGCTTTTCGAGGTACGCGGTGATTTCGTCCTCGTCGTTCCAGTCTTTTACAGCCTGCTTCAAGTCCTCGAACATCTCGAATACCTTGACGTTCGCGCCGCCGTGCTTGGGTCCCTTGAGCGACGAGAGCGCCGCGGCGATCGCGGAGTATGTATCGGTGCCCGAGGAGGTTACCACGTGGGTGGTGAAGGTCGAGTTGTTACCGCCGCCGTGCTCCATGTGGAGGATAAGCGCCATGTCGAGAACCTTCGCCTCGAGGTCGGTGTAGTGCCTGTCGGGACGAAGCAGCGAGAGGATGACCTCGGCTGTCGACATCGTAGGCTCCGCGCGGTGGATATAAAGGCTTTTGTCGCGCAGGTAGTGGTTATATGAGTGGTAGCCGTACACGCTGAGCATCGGGAATACCGAAATCAGCTGTATGCACTGGCGAAGCACGTTGTTTATCGAAGTGTCGTTGGGGTTCTTGTCGTAGCAAAACAGGGTGAGAACGGAACGCGCGATGGAGTTCATCATGTCCTCGCTGGGCGCCTTGAGAATAACGTCGCGGACGAAGTTCTGCGGCAGGGTGCGGTACTGAACAAGAAGCGTCTTGAAGTTAAGGAGCTGTTCTCTGTTGGGCATCTCGCCGAAAAGCAGCAGATACACGACCTCTTCAAAGCCGAATCGGTCATCGCTGCGGATTCCGCCGACGATGTCGTTGACGTTGTAGCCTCTGTAGTACAGCTCGCCCTCGCAGGGTACGAGCTTGCCGTCGACGAGCTTGTTCTGCTTGATCGTCGAGATATCGGTAAGACCGGTCAGAACGCCCTTGCCGTCGATATCGCGCAGACCTCTCTTGACGTCGTACTTGCCGTAAAGCGCAGGGTCGATCTTAGAGTTCTCCGACATTTTATCCGCGAGAAAGTTGATCTCCGGCGTATTTTCAGAATAATCCCAGGTTGTATCTACCATAGAATCACTCCCTTTCATTTTAGTTTTACAGACATAAGGCTTTTACCTTAGAATCCCTATTATAACACAGCTTGAAAATAATTGCAAGTTTTAGGATTTCAACCGCGCTTACTTTTTAAGAACGGACACTATCTCGCTGACGTACATTCTGTGGTAGTCGCTGCCGTTGTAGTTGCCCTTTACCGCTTCCTCGACGATCGAGTCCTCGTTAAGATCCTGCGCGTAGAGCTTTTTGCAGACGAGCACAAGGCGCGCTTCTTCGAAGTACGGAACGCCGTCCCCGGTGAACGCCGGGGTCAGACCGGTCTCGGCTACCTTGTCGGTATCTCTGCCGCTCTTTGTGCCGCAGATCTGAAGCGCCTTGCGATAGCTCTCGTCAAAAAAGCTCATGGTGAAAAAGCCGTTTTTCTCGAGGAAACCGAAGGTGTAGCGCTGCGGACGGATAAATGTGAACGTTACGGGCTTGTTCCACATGATTCCGACGCCTCCCCAGCTGACGGTCATGGTGTTGAAGCTCTCCCTGCTGCCGGAGGTGACAAGCGCCCAGTCCTTACCGATAAGCTTGAAGGCGTTGTCGGCGATTGCGGAGGGATCGATGGTTTTGAAATTGCTCATTGAATAGCTCAGTCCTTTCATTATTTCACTTTATATATTATAACAGAAATCTGAATAATATTCAATAGATAAGCGGTCTATATTCAGAATTATGAATATTTTCTGCGAAAAAATGTATATTCCGCATTTGCCCTTCACACTGTTTTCACATTGAAAACCGCTGATAAAATCCGATTTTGACGGTATATTTCAGCGCGGTGGGGTAAATCTTTCCGCAATTGACACTATTTTTGTGCAAAGGCGCAAACTTGCATAAATATTCAAAAAAAGCTTGATTTTTCAAAAATTGGTAGTATAATGTAGTAGTAACATCAAAACAACGGAGGAATTCATCATGGCTGACAACAAAATCAAAAAAGTAGTATTGGCATATTCATGGCTGACAACAAAATCAAAAAAGTAGTATTGGCATATTCGGGTGGTCTGGACACTTCCATCATCATTCCGTGGTTAAAGGAAAATTACGACAACTGCGAGGTTATCGCCGTTTCGGGTAATGTCGGTCAGGGCACCGAGCTCGACGGTCTTGAGGAGAAGGCTATCGCCACCGGCGCTTCAAAGCTCTACATCGAGGACCTCAACAAGGAGTTCGTTGAAGAATATGTATTCCCCACCATCAAGGCAGGCGCTGTTTACGAGGGCAAGTACCTCCTCGGAACATCCTTCGCGCGTCCCGTTATCGCCAAGAGAATCGTAGAGATCGCCAAGGCTGAGGGCGCTGACGCTATCTGCCACGGCTGCACCGGCAAGGGCAACGACCAGGTTCGTTTTGAGCTTGCCATCAAGGCTTACGCTCCCGACATGAAGATCATCGCTCCGTGGAGAACTTGGGAGTTCAAGTCCCGTGAGGAGGAAATCGAGTACGCTGAGGCTAAGAACATCCCCCTCAAGATCAACAGAGAAACCAACTACTCCAAGGACAAGAACCTCTGGCACCTCAGTCACGAGGGTCTGGACTTAGAGGATCCGGCTAACGAGCCGATGTACAACAAGGAGGGCTTCCTCGAGATGGGCGTGTCTCCCGAACAGGCTCCCGACGTTCCCGAGTACGTGACCATCTCCTTTGAGAAGGGTATCCCCGTAAAGCTCAACGGCGAGGCTGTAGGCTCCGTTGAGATGATCGAGAAGCTCAACGAAATCGGCGGAAGAAACGGCGTAGGTATCACCGACATCGTAGAGAACCGTCTTGTAGGCATGAAGGCGCGCGGCGTTTATGAGACTCCCGGCGGCACCGTGCTCTACGCGGCTCACAACAAGCTCGAGGAGATCTGCCTTGACAAGGACACTCTCCACTACAAGAAGAACCTTGCCAACACCTTTGCTGACCTCGTATACGACGGCAAGTGGTACACACCCCTTCGCGAGGCTATGTCGGCGTTCGTTGACAGCACTCAGGAGTATGTGACCGGCGACGTTAAGCTCAAGCTCTACAAGGGCAACATCATCGACGCAGGCGTTACAAGTCCCTACTCTCTCTACGACGAGGAAATCGCTACCTTTGACGAGGACGAGGTTTACGATCAGAACGACAGCG
The DNA here is from genome assembly GCA_900315785.1 of uncultured Eubacteriales bacterium. Lineage (GTDB taxonomy): Bacteria > Bacillota > Clostridia > Oscillospirales > Acutalibacteraceae > Ruminococcoides. The sequence continues at coordinate 60,506 of ONAL01000005.1, read as the reverse complement.
CAGGCTTCATCAACCTCTTCGGTCTCCCCATCAAGGTTCGCGCCAAGAAGGGCTTAATCAAATAAAAAACTGAAAATTTCATGCAGTCGGGCAGGGTGAAATATCCCTGCCCATAAAGTGTTTATATAGGGGTTAAATCAACAGGCTTAATAACAGGAAAATGAGGTAAAATAAATGCAGTTATGGAAAGGTCGTTTCAAAAAGGAACTTTCAAAAACAACAAATGATTTCAACAGCTCTATCTCGTTTGACAGCCGTATGTTCCGCGAGGACATAGAGGGCAGCATCGCTCACGCGACCATGCTCGGCAAGTGCGGCATCATCACCGAGGAGAGCGTTCAGGATATTGTTCAGGGACTCAAGGGTATTCTTGCGGATATCGAGCTCGGCGCTCTCGCGATCGACATGGAGGCAGAGGACATTCACACCTTCATCGAGGGCGAGCTGACAAAGAGGATCGGCGACAACGGCAAGAGACTCCACACCTCGCGCAGCCGCAACGATCAGGTCGCGCTCGACATTAAGCTCTACCTCAAGAAAGAGGTCGTCAACGTTAAGAACCTCGTCGTCGAGCTTATCAAGGTCATCGCCGGCAAGGCTGAGGAGTACGCCGACACCGTTATGCCCGGCTACACCCATCTTCAGCGCGCTCAGCCGATCACCTTCGGTCACCATCTTCTCGCTTACGGCGAAATGCTCCTTCGCGACGTTTCGCGTCTTGAGGACTGCCTTAAGAGAATGGACGAAATGCCGCTCGGTTCGTGCGCTCTCGCCGGTACGACTTACCCGATCGACAGAACCGTCACCGCCGGTCTGCTCGGCTTTGACAGAATTACAAACAACTCGCTCGACGGCGTTTCGGACAGAGATTTCTGCATAGAGTTCGCGTCCGTGCTCTCGATCATCATGGTGCACCTCAGCCGCTTCTCCGAGGAGATCATCATGTGGTGCTCATGGGAATTCAAGTTCGTCGAGCTTGACGACGCGTTTTCAACCGGCTCGTCGATCATGCCGCAGAAGAAGAACCCCGATATCGCGGAGCTTGTGCGCGGCAAGAGCGGCAGAGTGTTCGGCGACACCATGACCCTGCTCACCGTTATGAAGGGCATCGCGCTCGCCTACAACAAGGACATGCAGGAGGACAAGGAAGCGATTTTTGACGCGGTCGACACCGTCAAGATGTGCCTTACCGCCTTCACTCCCATGCTCGAAACCATGCGCGTTATTCCTCAGAACATGAGAAAGGCTGCTGCAGGCGGCTTTATCAACGCCACCGACTGCGCCGACTGGCTGACAAAGAACGGAGTTCCGTTCCGCGACGCCTACAAGGCAACCGGAGAGCTTGTCGCGCGCTGCATTGAGCTTGGCACCGACCTCGAGAGCCTTCCTCTCGACGAGTACAAGGCGGTTTGCGACGTGTTCACCGAGGACGTTTACGACGCTATCTCTCTCGAAAAGTGCGTTTCGCAGCGCACCGCGTTCGGCGGTCCCGCTCCTCAGCTTGTAAAGGCTCAGGCGGCAAGAGTCAAGGAAATCGCCGAAAATCTTTAATTAACAACAAAAACAACAAAAGGAATGATTACCATGAAAATAAAAGCAGGAATCGTAGGAGCCACAGGTTACGCAGGCGCGGAGCTTGTACGCCTGCTCTTCAACCACCCCGAGGCGGAGATCGCCGCGATCAGCTCGGTATCCTTTGAGGGTCAGAAGCTCAGCGACGTTTATCCGTCCTACAGCTTCCTCAACGATATGGTCTGCGAGAATCAGGACGCGGTTGTTGAGAAGAGCGACGTTATCTTTGCCGCGCTTCCCCACGGTCTTTCTCAGGAGCTTGCCGAAAAGTGCATTTCCGCAGGCAAGGCTTTCATCGACCTCGGCGCTGACTTCCGCCTCGAGAGCGAGGAGGAGTACACCGAATGGTACGGCGGCACCTTCATCGACAAGGAGCTTCACGCACAGAGCGTTTACGGTCTGCCAGAGTTTTTCAGAGATAAAATCAAGGGCAAAAAGCTTATCGCGAACCCCGGCTGCTACACCACCTGCTCGCCGCTTGCGATCGCTCCCGCAATCGCGAACGGTCTGATTTCGACAAAGGGTATTATCTGCGACTGCAAGAGCGGCGTTACCGGCGCAGGCAGAAAACCCACCCAGGGCAGCCACTTCCCCGAGCTGAACGAGGGCTTCCACGCCTACAAGGTCGCTTCTCACCGCCACACCCCCGAGATCGAACAGACCCTTTCAAAGCTCAGCGGCGAGGATGTTACCATCACCTTCGTTCCGCACCTTCTGCCCGTTAACAGAGGTATTCTCGCCACCGTTTACGCCGACGTAAAGGACGGCGTTACATACGAGCAGATCCGCAATGCCTACGAGGAATACTACAGGGACGAGTTCTTTATCAGACTTCTCGACGACGGCAAGTGCGCCGATATCCACAACGTGCGCTACTCAAACTTCTGCGACATCTCGCTTCACTTCGACAAGCGCGCAGGTAAGCTTGTAGCCTGCGCAGCGATCGACAACATGGTCAAGGGCGCTGCGGGTCAGGCGATCCAGAACATGAACATCATCTTCGGTCTGGACGAAAAGACGGGTCTGGTCATCGCACCGCCGGCGTTTTAAAAAGAGAGTTGAGAGTTAAGAGTGGAGAGAGGAATGGATGGCGGGCGCTGCCCGCACCCGATTTATACAGATCAACCGCGCTTTCTGCCCGGCAGTCACTCAACTCCCAAAAAGAGGTAATATTATGAACTATAAATTTTTAGAGAACGGCTCCGTAACCTCTCCGCTCGGTTTTGTCGCGGGCGGCGTGATTGCGGGTATCAAGCCTAACAATACAACAAAGCGCGACCTCGGCATGATTTTCTGCGAAAAGCCGTGCGCAGCGGCGGCGATTTTTACAAAGAACCGCGTTAAGTCCGACACCATCTACGTCACTCGGGAGCACCTCAAAAACGGCGTCGCTCAGGCGGTGATCGTCAACTCCGGCAACGCGAACGCCTGCAACCCCGACGGTTACGACAAGGCTGAGCAGATGTGCGCTCTCGCCGCGGAAGCCCTCGGCATTGCGCAGGACTACGTTATCGTCGCTTCCACGGGCGTTATCGGTCAGGCGCTTCCGATCGCGCCGATCGAAAAGTCCGTTGCCGCGCTTAAAGACAGCATGACGAAGGACGGAGGCACCTATGCGGCGGAGGCTATCATGACCACCGACACCGTCAAAAAGGAATGGGCGGTTCAGCTCACTCTCGGCGGAAAGACCGTCACGATCGGCGGCATCGCAAAGGGCAGCGGCATGATCCATATCAACATGGGAACGACGCTGTCGTTCGTCACCACAGACGCCGCGATCTCCGCCGATATGCTTCACGAGGCGCTGATCGAGGCGGCTGACGTGAGCTACAATATGGTCAGCGTGGACGGCGACACCTCTACGAACGACACCCTCGCAATCATGGCTTCGGGTCTTGCCGGCAACGAGGAAATAACCGCGAAAAACGCTGACTACGCGTTGTTTGTTGAAGCGCTTACAGCGGCGTTCAAAAACGTTGCGAAGAAGCTTGCAGCCGACGGCGAAGGCGCGACAAAGCTCCTTATCTGCTCTGTTTCTGGCGCAAAGACAAAGGCTGACGCGGTTAAGGTCAGCAAAAGCGTTATCTGCTCCAGCCTTCTGAAGGCGGCAATGTTCGGAGCCGACGCAAACTGGGGACGCGTGCTCTGCGCTATCGGCTACAGCGGCGCGGACGTTGATGTTAAGAAAGCGGGCGTAAGCTTCAAATCCGCCAAGGGCGAGGTTACGGTCTGCGAAAACGGCGCGGGAATTCCCTTCTCGGAGGAAGTCGCAAAGGAAATTTTGCTTGAGAAAGAGATTAACATCATCGTAACTCTCGGCGACGGCGACAAAAAAGCAGAAGCCTACGGTTGCGATTTGACATACGATTATGTTAAAATAAACGGAGACTACCGAACATAATACGGGGAGATAAAGAATGGACAACAGCAAAAGAGCCGAAATACTTATTCAGGCTATGCCATATATTCAGAAAAACTACGGCAAGACGATTGTCGTAAAATACGGCGGCAACGCAATGCTCAGCGAGGAGCTCAAGGAAGCCGTTATGAGCGATATCGTACTTATGCAGCTCGTCGGAATCAACGTCGTGCTTGTTCACGGCGGCGGTCCCGAGATTAACTATATGCTCGACAAGACAGGCAAGAAGAGCGAGTTCAAGAACGGTCTGAGAGTTACCGATAAGGAGACGATTGATATCGTCCAGCAGGTGCTCGCGGGCAAGGTCAACAAGAGCCTCGTTCAGCACCTCACACAGAGCGGCGGCAGAGCTATCGGACTTTGCGGTCTCGACGGCAGAATGCTTATGGCCAAGAAGCTCGCGACAGCCGAGGATTTGGGCTTTGTGGGCGAAATCGACAGCGTTAATCCGCTCATCATTATGGATTCGCTCAAGAACGGCTATATCCCCGTTATCTCCACAATCGCGGGCGGCTATAACGGCGAGGTTTACAACATCAACGCAGACCTCGCGGCGGCTAAGATTGCCGCAAAGCTCGGCGCTAAAAAGCTCATTCTTATGACAGATATCAGAGGTCTGCTCCGTGACGTAAACGACGACGAAAGCCTTATCTCAACGCTCAACGTCAGCGAGGTTCCGCTTCTCAAGAAAGAGGGAGTCATCAAGGGCGGTATGATACCCAAGGTTGACTGCTGCGTCGAGGCCGTCAGAAGCGGCGTCGGCAGAGCGCATATCCTTGACGGAAGAATCAAGCACAGTATTCTGCTTGAGCTCTTCTCCGACGAGGGTATCGGAACAATGCTTTACTGATTGAGGTTTTACTATGCGGATTCGTCCTATGACAATTGAAGATTACGACGAAATCTACGCAATGTGGCAGATTACGACAAAGCGCGCTCTCGACGAGGCGGACTCACGCGAGGGTATCGAAAGCTACCTTTCGCGCAACGAGGGTATGAGTATGGTCGCTGTTGACGGAGACGAAATCGTCGGCACCGTGCTTGCGGGTCACGACGGCAGGATAGGCTTTATCCACCATATGGCGGTTCGGCCCGATTATCGCCGCAAGCATATCGGACAGCAGCTCGCCGACGCGGCGTGCAGAAAAATTTCAGAAGCGGGAATCGGAAAAATCCAGATTTACTGCTATCACGACAACACTGCGGGTCAGGAGTTCTGGCGCAGTCTCGGCTTTGAGAGAACGGAGAACATTCTCTTTGAGAAGAAGCCCGCACAGGAAGGTTAATTATAATGGATACAAAACAGCTCGATAATCAATATATAATGCACACCTACGGACGCTACGACGTAGCGCTCAAGAGCGGCAAGGGCTGCCGCGCCGTGGGTGAGGACGGCAAAACCTACCTCGACGTCAGCTCGGGTATCGGAGTAAACTCGCTCGGCTACTGTGACGAGGGCTGGGTGAACGCCGTAACCGCTCAGGCAGGAGAAATCCAGCATATGAGCAACTATTTTTACAGCCCTCAGGCTTCCAAGCTCGCTCAGACGCTTTGTGAGAAAACTCACTTCACCAAGGTTTGCTTCGGCAACAGCGGAGCTGAGGCTAACGAATGTGCAATCAAGGTTGCGAGAAAGTACAGCTTTGACAAGTACGGCGAAGGCAGAAACGAGATAATCACGCTCAAAAACTCCTTCCACGGTCGTACCGTTACAACTCTTTCGGCGACAGGTCAGGATAATTTCCACACTTTTTTCTACCCCTTTACCGAGGGCTTCAAGTACGCTGACGCTGATTTTGACAGCGTAAACGCGCTGGTTGACGACAAAACCTGCGGCGTGCTCCTCGAATGTGTTCAGGGCGAGGGTGGAGTGAATATCCTCGACAAGGACTTCGTTCAGAGCGTCGCAAAGCTCTGCGAGGAGAAGGATTTGGTTCTGATTGTGGACGAGGTTCAGACAGGCGTCGGCAGAACGGGCAAGCTCTTCTGCTACGAGAACTTCGACATTCAGCCCGACCTCATCACCTGTGCCAAGGGCCTCGGCGGCGGACTTCCCATCGGAGCCTGTCTCTGCAGCAAGAAGCTCGAGGACGTTATGCAGCCCTCGACGCACGGCTCTACCTTCGCGGCTAACCCCGTTGTTTGCGCGGGCGCTAACTATGTGCTTTCGGTCGTCGGGGACGAAAAGTTCCTTGACGAGGTCAACAAGAAGGGTGATTTCCTCAGAAATCAGCTCCTCAAAATCAAGGGAATCAAGTCCGTGCGCAATCTCGGACTCATGGTAGGCATAGAGCTCGAAAAGGGCGACGCTCACGAAATCGCCGTAAAATGCGTTGAAAACGGACTTTTGATTATCACGGCGAAGTCGCTTCTGAGAATGCTCCCGCCGCTTAATATCAGCTACAGCGAACTGGAAGAGGCTGTAGAAATTCTGGACAAAACCTTACAGGAGGCTAACTTATGAAACATTTACTGAAGCTCGAGGACTGGTCAACCGAGGAAATCACCGAGGCGCTCAATCTTGCGGACCAGCTTAAATACGAGCAGAAACACGGAATCGAGCACAAGCTCCTCAAGGGAAAAACGCTCGGTATGATTTTTGAGAAAAGTTCAACACGTACGCGTGTGTCGTTCGAGGTTGGTATGACCCAGCTCGGCGGCTATCCGCTCTTCCTTTCGTCAAACGATTTACAGATTGGCAGAGGTGAGCCCGTCGAGGACACAGCGCGCGTTCTGTCAAGATTCATTGACGCGATTATGATTCGTACCTTCAAGCAGGAGGAGGTCGAAGCCCTCGCAGAGTACGGCTCAATCCCGATTATCAACGGACTTACCGACTACTGCCACCCCTGCCAGGTTCTCGCCGATTTAATGACAATCCGCGAGTTCAAGGGCAAGCTTGAGGGTCTCAAGATGTGCTTTATCGGCGACGGCAACAATATGATGAACTCCCTTATCGTGGGAGCTCTCAGAACAGGAATGTCGATTTCTGTTGCCTGCCCCGAGGGCTACGAGCCGCCGAAGAACATCATCGAGTTCGGCGAGAGCTTCGGCGACAGGTTCGAACTCTGCCGTAAGCCGATTGACGCTGCAAAGAATGCCGACGTTGTTTATACCGACGTCTGGGCTTCTATGGGTCAGGAGGACGAGAAGAAAATCCGCGAAGCCGCGTTTGAGGGCTATCAGGTCAACGACGAGCTTATGTCCGTCACAAACGAGGGCTGTATGGTGCTCCATTGTCTGCCCGCTCACCGTGGTGAGGAAATCACAGCCGAGGTATTCGAGGCTCACGCAAACGAGATTTTCGAGGAAGCCGAGAACCGTCTCCACGCTCAGAAGGCCGTGCTCGTAAAGTGCTTTGAGTAAAAGCTCTTCGTTAAAATCAACATAAAATAATAGTGAAATATACCGACATACGGCGGATTGACGGCGTATGTCGGTTTCTTTATGTTCCTGAAGAATTTTAATATTCACAATCTTGTAACATTTCACCAAATTGTATTTATAAGGGCAATTTTTTCTTGCATTTCGTCGATATTTTAATTATAATTTTAATGTGCTTTTTGCGGCGACGGCGCGTCGGCGCAGGCAAAATTTATTGAGAGGGGTAATTCTCTTTGGAAAAACTGTTCAAACTTAAAGAACACGGTACAAACGTAAGAACAGAGATTATCGCCGGTTTAACAACATTCTTTACCATGGCGTACATCATCTTTCTTAACCCTGTCATTCTTGGTTCGAATTCTCCGACAGGAATGGCTGACACAGCTGTTGTAACAGCGACATGTATTGCCGCGGCTATCGGCACATGGCTCATCGGCTGGCTCTCCAACTATCCTATGGCTCAGGCTCCCGGACTTGGACTTAACGCTGTATTCTCCTACACACTTTGCGGTGCGTTCGGACTTTCCGCAGGAGCTGCTCTCGCGGCTGTATTTATCGCAGGTATCATCTTCATCCTGCTCACAGTTACAGGCGCTCGTACAGCTATCGTTAAGGCTATCCCACTTGACTTAAAGAAGGCTATCTCCGCAGGTATCGGCTTATTCATCGCTATCATCGGCTTTGTAAACGCAGGTATCGTTGTCGGTGAGAAGTCCGCCGCTACTACCGTAGGTCTCGGCAACTTCGCTTCTCCCACAGTTCTTCTTGCTTTAGCAGGTCTTGTCATCACAATCATCCTTGTAGTAACAAAGGTTCCCGCAGGCTTATTCATCGGTATGATTGCTACAGCCGCTATCGGCTGCGTATGCCAGTTCTGCTTCGGCATCAAGATGGGCATCACAGCTCCCACAAACTGGGCTCCCCAGCTTGACTTCTCGATGTTCGGCGCTTGCTTCTCGGGCTTCGGCGACCTCTTCTCCGCTCCGATTGCTTCCTTAATAGCTACAATGATTACTCTCGTACTCGTTGATATGTTCGATACAATCGGCACACTCATCGGTGCTGCAGGCAAGGCAGGCTACCTCGACGAGAACGGCAACCTTCCCAAGATTGAAAGAGCTATGCTCGCAGACGCTATCGCAACCTCCACAGGCGCTATCGTAGGTACTTCTACAGTAACAACATACGTAGAGTCCACATCAGGTATCGCTGCTGGCGGCCGCACAGGTTTAACTTCCACAGTTACAGGTATCTGCTTCGCTCTCGCTCTCTTCCTTTCTCCTGTTGTAGGTCTTGTTCCCTCAGCTGCTACAGCTCCTATCCTCATCATCGTAGGCGTTATGATGTGCTCATCGCTTAAGGATATCGACTGGGCTGATATCGACGTTGCAATTCCCTGCTTCCTCACTGTTGCAGGTATGCCGTTCTTCTATTCAATCACAGACGGTCTTGCATTCGGCTTTATCGCTTACGTTATCGTTAAGCTCGCAAGAGGCAAGGTTAAGGAAATCCACCCGCTTATGTATGTTATCGTTCTCCTTTTCGTAATCAAGTACGTAATCAGCGCGCTGACAACAATGGGTGTTATCTAAGACATAAAAATACGGCGCTGTCCTTTCGGGCAGCGCCTTTTTTCTTGCAAATATTTAATAGATACCCTGAACCGTTACCTCGCCTGAATTAACGGTTGCGACGGTGCCGTTCGAGAGCATAACCTCGAGCTCGCCGTTGTTGTTAATCGAAACACCCATTCCGCTGATTTTGCGTTTTCCGCGGGTAAAGGTTACCTGGCGACCTATGGACGCGCACAGCGTCTGGTAATCGTTAACGGTCTGACCGTTGAGGCGGTAGCGGTTCATCACGAGCTCCTGTTCAAGATAGTTAAGAACCGTGGCGACGAACTTGTTCTGGTCGATGTGTCTGCCTGTCTCCAGCAAAATCGAGGTTGCCTTGTGGGCGATTTCCTCAGGGAAAACAGTGTGTTCCACATTGATTCCGATACCCGTTACGGTGAATTCAACCTTGTCAAACTCGGCTGACATCTCCGTCAGGATTCCGACGAGCTTTTTCTTGCCGACGATAACGTCGTTCGGCCACTTAATCCTACTGTCGAGCATACAAAAATCATTGATAGCTCTGCATAGAGCAAGTCCCGAAAGCGGAGTAATCGCGCTGATTTCAGACGGCGCAAGCTCGGGACGGAGCAGCAGCGAAAGGGCGATACCGTCGTCCTTTTTTGTCTGCCAAACTCTGCCGAGTCTGCCCTTGCCCGCGGTTTGTTCGCGCGCGATAACTACCGTGCCCGCCTCGGCGCCTTTCGCGCCAAGCTCCTTGAGGTAGTCGTTCGTTGAGCCTACGGTATCAAGAACCGTGATGCTTTTGCCTATTATTTTTGTGTTGAGGTGACACTGAATCGCCTCGGCGCACAGGTATGTGGGCGTGCTCTTGAGCATATAGCCCTTGTTTGTGACCGAGTCGATTTCAAAGCCTTTTTCACGCAGGGACTTCACAGCCTTGTTGACTGCCTGACGCGAAACCCCGAGGCTGTCGGAGATTTGCTGTCCCGAAACATAGTCGGCGGCGTTGTATAGGAGCTGTACGATTTTGTCCTGCATATGTATCACCTGTCTGGTTTTATTTTGCTAAGATAAGATTGTCCTTCTTAATCGCCTTTAAGATAGCAATGATAATCGGTGTAACAACAATGTTTACGCCAAGCTCCACGAGGAAGTTTGCGCTGACCAGAGCGGAAAGAGCGAAGAAGAGAACATCGCTACCGCCGGACCATACCGAAAGAACATTGCGGAAGAAAAGAAGCATTCCGATGTAGAAGATACCTGTGTTCACAATCGGGGATACAACGGCAGCTACCGCGGTACCTACGATAAGGTTCTTCTTAGCGATTAAACGGAAGAGTAAGCCTGATACAAAACCTGCCGCAACGCCCTTTACCATACATACGAGTACGCAAAGGAAGGGATTGGCGTTCCATACCATAGCTCCGCCTACATCTGCGCCGAAAACACACATAAGGATTACAACTACGCTGAACACACCGCCGAGGAACGCGCCCGCTTTGGGACCGTATACAGCCGCGCCGATAACAATCGGAATCAGAGCCAGAGTAATCGAGAAGGGACCGAAGTGAACGAAAGTTGTGAAAATCTGAAGCACAACAACAATCGCTGTAAGGATACCCAGTCCGGTCAGGTTGTAGATGTTCGACTTGTTTGTTTTTGACATAAAATTACCTCCTGCTGTCGCCCTCCGTCAAATAGAGGTGCAACGCTTTATTTATAATTCGCAATTCGCAATGCGCAATTCGCAATTAATGCGAACACGCGGCGAACGCGTAATTATGCAAAAACTTATATTTTATTGTTCAATTTCGCATTACGCATTACGCATTGCGAATTGTTCTTGCCGTAAATTATCCTCAGACCTTCCAGAATAAGGTCGTCGTTTATTATTATATCATGTTTGCAGTTATTTACAATACTTGAAGCGAGACCGCCTGTCGCGATTACTGTGGATTCGCAGCCTCTCTCCTCGTTGAAACGGTCAATCATTCCGTCGAGCATACACGCTGTGCCGAAGATGATACCGCTTTTTATGCAGTCCTCTGTGTTGGTGCAAATCACCTTTTTCGGTGAGTTGAGGTCAACGCTCGGGAGCAGCGCGCCGTGATTCGTCAGCGCGTCAAGCGAAATTGTCACACCGGGGCTGATTGCGCCGCCGCAGTAACGTTTTTTGTCGTCAAGATAAACGATAGTGGTCGCGGTTCCGAGCCCGATGATAACCGACGGAGCGGAGTAGAGCTCCTTTGCCGCTACGCACATTGCGAGGATATCGGAGCCGAGAGACGCGGGATTGTCAATCCTGAGGTCAAGACCCGATTTCACCCCGGGCCCGAGCACCAGAGTTTTGAGCCCCGCGATTTTGTCAATCGCCTTGCAGAGCGGCGAGGTCACCTTGGGAACAACGCTCGAGATAATCGAACCCGTGATTTTCTTCAAATCAATGCCGTTGATTCTGAAAGTCGTGTAAAGCTCCGCCGCGTATTCGTCGTCGGTCTTGTACGGGTCGGTCGAAAACCTGAGCTTTCCGATTATTTTTTCACCCTCAAACAGGGCAAATTTTATGTTTGTGTTTCCCACATCTGTGCAAAGTAACACCTTTCCACCTCGTTTACAATAACATACACGCTTCATTATACTACAAACAGCAAAATCTTTCAACAGTTAAGTGAAATTTCTTTTAATGAAAAATATATCGAATTTTGTATGTTATAGTAAAGACGTATGTGGAGAAACTTGTATTTACGCAAGGAGGAGTAATCAATGGCTAAATCATTCGCAGAGCTCAAGGTTCTCGCCGCAAAAGCGAGACTCGGAGCTGTAATCGGAACGTATCACGCTAAGTCGGGACATCCGGGCGGTTCGCTTTCAGCGGCAGACATTTTTACTTATCTCTATTTTAACGAGATGAACGTAAACCCCGAAAAACCCGATTGGGAGGACAGAGACCGTTTTGTACTTTCAAAGGGTCACTGCTGCCCCAGCCTTTATGCGGTTCTGGCGATGAAGGGATATTTTGACTGGAAAGAGCTCGAATCTCTCCGTCACGTCGGCGCTATGCTTCAGGGCCACCCCGATATGAAGAGCACACCCGGCGTTGATATGAGCTCAGGCTCTCTCGGTCAGGGAGTTTCCGCGGCTTGCGGAATGGCTCTCGCGGCAAAATTTGACAACAAGGACTACCGCGTTTACACCGTGCTCGGCGACGGCGAATGTGAGGAAGGTCAGGTCTGGGAGGCGGCTATGTTCGCCGCTCACAACAAGCTCGACAACCTCGTAATCTTCGTTGATCAGAACGGTCTCCAGATTGACGGCGCCGTCGAGGAGGTTTGCGGTATTGAGCCTCTTGATAAAAAATTCGAATCCTTCGGCTTCGAGGTAGCAAAGATTGACGGACACAGCTTCGAGGATATCGAAGCGGCTCTCAACAAGGCAAAGACCGTCAAGGGCAAGCCCTTCGCAATTCTTGCAAAGACCGTTAAGGGCAAGGGCGTAAGCTTTATGGAAGACCAGGTCGGCTGGCACGGCAAGGCTTGCAACGACGAGGAGTTCAAGCTTGCGGTAAAAGAGCTTGAGGACGAAATCGCGAGACTGGAGGCTGAGGTATAATGGCAAACACAGTATGTAAGGCCACCAGAGAGAGCTTTGGAATGGCGCTCTGCGAAATGGCAAAAACAAATAAGGACATTGTTGTACTCGACGCTGACTTGGCGGCTGCAACAAAAACATCTATATTCCAGAAGGAATTCCCCGAGAGATTCAGAGACTGCGGTATTGCCGAGGGCAATATGCTTGGTGTAGCGGCAGGCCTCGCGGCTTCGGGCAAAATCCCCGTAGCGGCTTCGTTCGCTATGTTCTCGACAGGCAGAGCTTACGAGCAGATTCGTAACTCCGTCGCTTATCCGCACCTGAATGTTAAAATCGCGGGCTCGCACGCGGGTATTTCCACAGGCGAGGACGGCGCTACTCATCAGTGTCTCGAGGATATCGCGCTTATGCGTACTCTCCCGGGAATGGTTGTGCTCAATCCTGCCGATCATTACGAGATGATGGAAGCGACAAAGGCTGCGCTCAAGCACGACGGCCCCGTTTATATCCGTCTCGGACGTCTTGCTATTGACAGCTTTAACGACCCCGACACCTATGAGTTCGAGCTCGGCAAGGGTATTACTCTCCACGAGGGTAACGACGTTGCGGTAATCGCTTCGGGTCTCGTTGTTAACGAGGCGAGAAAGGCTGTGCTCAAGCTCGAGAGCGAGGGTATCAACGCTCGTCTGATTAATATTCACACAATCAAGCCTATCGACCGTGACATCATCATCAAGGCGGCTAAGGAATGCGGACAGCTCATCACTGTTGAGGAGCACAACGTGATCGGCGGTCTTGCAGACGCGGTTTGCGAGGTAACAAGCAGCGAATGTCCCGTAAAGGTGACAAGAATCGGCGTTTACGACAGATTCGGTTACTCGGGTCCTGCTTGGGAGCTTCTCGAGAAGTTCGGTCTCACCGAGACAAACATCGCGAAGGTTATCCGCGAAACGGTAAACAAATAAACAATTCTGAGCTGTCGCTTCTGCGGCAGCTTTTTTTCTTGAATAACCACTTGACTTTTGGGAAAAATATGATAGAATGTAGATAATAGATTGTACACAATTCAATTTTACACACCCAAGGAGGTAAATGTAATGGTAAAGGAAATTAAAACACAGGATTTCAAAACAGAGGTAATCGGCGGCTCCAAGCCCGCTTTGGTAGATTTCTGGGCTTCATGGTGCGGCCCGTGCAGAATGCTGTCGCCTGTAGTTGACAAGGTCAGCGAGCAGTACGACGGAGTTGACTTCTATAAGGTTAATGTTGACGAGGAGCCCGACCTTGCAATGGAGTACGGAATTATGAGCATTCCGTGCCTGATTATGTTCAAGGACGGCAAGATTTTTGACCAGAGCGTCGGCGTTGTTCCCGAAGCCGCTCTCAAGGCATTTGTAGAAAAGGCGTTATAATGAAGGATTTAATCATTGCGGGCAGCGGCCCCGCGGGACTTTCGGCGGCGGTTTACGCGTCGAACGCTATGCTCGACTTCGCCGTCATCGAAAAATTCCCGATGTCGGGCGGTCAGATACTCAACACCTACGACATCAATAACTATCTCGGTTTCGAGAGCACCGACGGCTTTACCCTCGGTCAGACATTCAGAAATCACGCCGAAAAGGCGGGAGCGGAGTTTATCAACGACGAAATAACCGCAATCGAAAAGATTGACGGCGGTTACCGCGTGGCTTGCACAATGGGCGAGTATTTCGCGAAAACCGTGATTTTTGCTCTCGGCGCAACTCCGAGAAAGCTCGGAGTCAAGGGCGAAGCAAGACTCACAGGCCGCGGCGTAAGCTACTGCGCAACCTGTGACGGAAGCTTTTTCAAGGGCAGAGCGACGGCGGTTGTCGGCGGCGGAGACGTCGCGCTCGAGGACGCGCTCTACCTCGCGAATATCTGCTCCGAGGTCTATCTGATTCACCGCAGAGACGAGCTCCGCGGCGCGAAATACCTTCAGGACAGGGTTTTCAAAAATGAGAAAATCAAGCTGATATTAAGCGACGAGCTCGACGAAATCCTCGGCGAGAATAAGGTCGAGGGATTGCGTCTCAAGAGCGGAAAAACTTTCACGGTTGACGGCGTGTTCATCGCCGTCGGAACCGAGGCTCAGTCGGGACTGCTCGACGGTCTGGTGGAGATGAAGAACGGCTTCATCGTTGCCGACGAGAGCGGAATCACATCCGCCGACGGAATTTTCGTCGCGGGCGACGTGAGGACAAAGCGCCTGCGCCAGGTCAGCACCGCAGTGTCTGACGGCGCAAACGCGGTCTACAGCGTCGAGGAATACCTAAATCAAATCTGAACTTCGTCCCGATTTTTTCGGGACGATTTTCCGTTTTGAACAAATTCAGCCTTTTCAAACGTAACTATTAATGAAAGGAGGTAAGAAAATGTCAAATATCGGTACCGAAAAAATCAACTCAAGTCAAAAACGTGAGTTGATAGAAAAAACAATAAGGAAGTATTCGGATTTAATTTTCCGCACAGCCTTTCAGAACCTCAAAAACCGCCACGACGCGGAGGATATTTTGCAAGAGGTCAGCATAGCTCTCGTCAAGTCAAACGCCCCGTTAATCGACGATTCTTATCTTCGGAGCTGGCTCGTCACGGTTACGCTGAACAAATGCCGCGACCTCAGGCGAAGTCAGAAAAGACGCGACTGTGTTCCTCTTGAGGATTGCCTTGAGCTGGAGGCTGAGGATACAAGAGCTGTTATGGAGGAACTCTGGCTATTACCCGAAAAGTACAGAACAGTTATCTATCTTCACTATTACTGCGGATTTAAAATCTATGAGATTGCACAAATAATCGGGAAAAATCCGAATACAACCGCTTCAATTCTGAGGCGTTCACGAAATGCTCTCAGAAAAATTATTGAACAGGGAGGCTCCTATGGATAAAGAGAGGTTTAAGGCGATTGACAACCTCAGACCGTCGGAATCCGCGGTCGATAGTGCGGTAAAGGCGGCTCTTGAGGCAGAGCAGTCGGGAAAGGTACTCACAATGAAAAGAACAAAGAAAAGATTTAATATCAAACTTGCCTCCGCGATGGCGGCTTGTCTGGTTGCGGCGATAGCTTGCGCGGCTGTATTCGGCGGATTTGGCAAAGGCACATCCGAAAACAGCTTTTTCCTTGTTGCGAACGCTTCCGAGGCGACAGGCGACGAGGTGAAAAAAATCAACAACAGCGATTTTACTGCCGTCGGACAGTTTAAGAGCACGGGCGGAGCAATGGATCTCACGGAAAATACCGCGAATAATGTAAGCGAAGATTTCAGAATGGACCTCAAGTGCGTTGGAGATAATATCGACACGGTCACATATTCATTCAATAATTCAAAGGTGTTTATTGCCGATTACCTGAGCGACAGGCTTGTTTCGTACACAGGAAAAGACGACGAATTTCACAATATGAACATTTCATATGACGGGCATCCTACACATTGCTACGATTCCGTCACGACGAAATATGACAATCAGCTCAGCTGGGGCAGTAAGTGGGAGATTATGACCTATATCGAGAACAGCCCAGAGTACGCGGAGGTTATCGAGAATTACTTGAAATATGACCGCACAGGTCTTGATATCAGGGATGCCGTGACTTGCGACCTGTATAAGGGTTATATCGAGGAGTATTACAAGGCGTTACTCGACAATACATCGGTTAAGGTTACGGTTACTTACAGGGACGGCTCAAGTGAAACCAAGGAGCTTATTCTGACACCTGTGGTAAACAGCGTCCGAACTCGTGCGCTCAATGAGGACACAAGCGAAGAATATATGGCGTACACATTTGAAATAGGCGTAAGCGCAAAGCTTGTATAATACTCAGAGGACGACTCCGTTTTCGGAGCCGTCTTTTTCATTCAGAATATTTGGGATTGGTAATTGACTAAAAGGGGTAAAGTATGATAAAATATTCTTTAATAGAAATTCCATTATCGGATTGGAGTTGATTTTGTGAATATGTTACTGCTTATCCCCGTTGCGGCGGGTGCCGTCGCGCTTTGCTTCGCGCTTTATTTTGCGCTCTTTATACGCAATCAGAGCGTTGGAACGGAGAGAATGGCTAAGATTTCTTCGGCTATCGCAAAGGGCGCGAGAGCGTTCCTCTTTGCGGAGTACAAGATTCTTATTATTTTTACGGCAGTTCTTTTCCTTGCGATTGGCTTTGTAATCGACTGGGGCACGGCTTTGTGCTTTATCCTCGGCGCGCTTTTCTCGACGCTTGCGGGATATTTCGGAATGACGGTCGCGACAATGGCTAATGTCCGCACGGCAAATGCGGCGCGTGAGAGCGGTATGAACAAGGCGCTCAAAATCGCGTTCCGCGGCGGAGCGGTTATGGGTCTTTCCGTGGTCGGTCTCGGTGTAGTCGGTCTCGGCGCGGTTTTCCTTCTGCTCAACGGTATGTTTGATTTGGTCAAGGACAGCGATATGCTCAAGGTGTTCACAGGCTTCAGCCTGGGCGCTTCCTCAATCGCGCTTTTTGCGCGCGTAGGCGGCGGTATCTACACCAAGGCGGCTGACGTAGGCGCTGACCTCGTCGGCAAGGTCGAGGCGGGTATTCCCGAGGACGACCCCCGAAATCCTGCCACAATCGCCGACAACGTAGGCGACAACGTAGGCGACGTTGCGGGTATGGGCGCGGACCTTTTCGAGAGCTATGTCGGCTCGATTGTATCGGCTATCACGCTTGCGTTCGCGAGCTTCAAGGGCGGAGTTAAGCTCAGCGCGGCTTTCTTCCCGATGATTCTCTGCGCTATCGGTATTCTCGGCTCGGTTATCGCCGTGTTCTTTGTACGAGGAAAGGACAATTCCGA
The DNA here is from genome assembly GCA_900315785.1 of uncultured Eubacteriales bacterium. Lineage (GTDB taxonomy): Bacteria > Bacillota > Clostridia > Oscillospirales > Acutalibacteraceae > Ruminococcoides. The sequence goes on along the minus strand of ONAL01000005.1, from coordinate 43,140 downwards.
CCCGCAGAAGGCGCTCAACCTCGGCGAATACATAGCAACCGCGCTCGTTATAATCTGCGGCGCTGGTCTGAGCTGGTATATGTTCAAGTCGTTTAACCCGTTCTTCTGCGTGCTCGCGGGACTTGTCGTCGGTACGGCTATCGGCAAGCTCACTGAGATGTACACCTCAGACCGATTCCATTCGGTAAAGAGCATTTCCGAGAGCTCAAAAACAGGCTCGGCTACAAATATTATCACGGGTCTCGGCGTTGGTATGAAGTCAACCGCCGTCCCGATTATCTTCATCGTTATCGGTATTCTCGTTTCGTACTTTGTTATGGAAGCGGCTCACGCGGGCACAGGTCTCTACGGCATTTCGCTTGCGGCTGTAGGTATGCTCTCCACAACAGGAATGACAATCGCAGTTGACGCTTACGGTCCGATTGCCGACAACGCGGGCGGTATCGCGGAAATGAGCGAGCTCGACCCCCACGTCCGTGACATCACCGACAAGCTCGACAGCGTAGGCAACACCACCGCGGCTATCGGCAAGGGCTTTGCGATTGGCTCGGCGGCGCTCACAGCGCTCGCGCTGTTCGCTTCGTTTGCCCAGACAGCGGGAATCGCGGGCAGCGGTATGTCGATTCTCAGCCCCAAGGTTGTTGCCGGTCTGTTCATCGGCGGTATGCTTCCGTTCCTCTTCTCGGCGTTCACTATGGACAGCGTCGGTAAGGCGGCTAACAAGATGATTGACGAGGTTCGCCGTCAGTTCAGAGAGAAACCCGGTATTCTCAAGGGCAAGGAAGAGCCCGACTATTCAAGATGTGTTTCGATTTCGACCCACGCCGCGCTCAGGGAAATGATTTTACCGGGCGTTATGGCTGTTGTGGCTCCGCTCCTCGTCGGCTATCTGCTCGGCGTTGAGGCTCTCGGCGGTCTGCTTGCGGGCTCGCTTATCACGGGCGTTATGCTTGCGATATTTATGGCGAACTCAGGCGGCGCATGGGACAACGCGAAGAAGTACATCGAGACAACTCCCGAGGGCAAGGGCTCAAGCGCTCACAAGGCGGCTGTCGTTGGCGACACCGTAGGCGACCCGTTCAAGGACACCTCGGGTCCCTCAATCAACATCCTTATCAAGCTTATGACGATTGTATCGCTCGTCTTTGCCACAGCTTTCTTAGCCGTAAACGACGGTGCGGGACTGCTGAATTTCTGATAATAATTATTATGGGGTTGACCGTTCGGTCAACCCCGTTTTGCATTATTTGTTCATTTTCTTGTGCGAAAGATTATGCAGAGCCACGATTCCAAGGCTAATCAGAAACGCTGCGGTGTTCATCGCGACAATGCTCACATACCACAAGCCGTTCGCGTTGAACGCGTAAAAGTCCTTCCAGCCGCCGCGCTCCGCGGTGATTATCATAACCTCGATAAAGTAGACTATTCCGTAGAGAATTGACGGCAGCATTCCGAGTAAGGCGGTTTTTAGCGACAGCCTCTCGTCAACCTCGAGGAATACGAAAGAAACAAACGCCAGCAGAGGACCGCCGAGATGGGTGTATAGCGAGGTGTCCGAAAGCAGCAGAAGGTGACCGTAAATTGGTCCGAGGAACAACATAACCGTCATAAACGTCAGCGTTACCGCCGCAGTTCCGACAAACTTGAACACAAGCGCCGCCTTTGGGATTGAGTCGGCTTTGCCCCTTAATATCTGAATTTCAAACCAAATCATCACAAGCGCCGCAATTCCGCTCAGCACATTCGAGTCGGTCGTAAAGAACATAAAGCTCTCAACTCCCGAGCGAATCAGCGTGCCTGTGTTTCCGAGAAAGTAAGAAAGCGTTATTCCGAAGGTAAAGCCCGCAATCAGAATGTTCATCACGAGCGCCGCGGTAATTCTCTTTTTCATAATCATCGCCCCTTTCCTTAATTATACAATAATATCCGAAAAAATCAACGACAATTATCCGAGCATAACGTCGAGCAGCATCATCACGGCAAAGCCCGTCACAATTCCCATTGTGGCGGTGTAGGGGTTCTCGTGCTGGTTCTGTTGACATTCGGGAATCAGCTCGTGAACGGCGACGAGAATCATCGCTCCCGCGGCGAACGCCAGCGCGTAGGGGAGAATAGCCTCGATATATACGACGAGCAGAGCTCCGATTAGACCCGAAACAGGCTCCACAAGTCCCGAAGCCTGACCGATAAAGAAGCTTTTTCTGCGTGAAAAGCCCTCTCGTCTCAGCGGAACGGACACAGCCGCGCCCTCGGGGAAGTTTTGCAGTCCGATTCCGACGGCGATTGTGATTGCTCCCATAAGCGCTTCGGGCGAGAGATTTCCCTTCGGCAGCGCTCCGAACGCTACTCCGACAGCCAAGCCCTCGGGGATATTGTGCAGAGTTATCGAGAGCACAAGCAGAATGATTCTGTTCACCCTGTCGCTTCCGCCCGCCTTCGAGGACTGAAAACGTCCCTGCGCAAAGCTAACCGCCTTGTCCGACAGCCACATAAACGCCGCGCCGAGCATAAATCCCAGCGTCGCAACCAGATAGGCGGGGACAGCCGAGTTTTTCTCGGCACGCTCAATCGCGGGCTGCAGCAGCGACCAGAAGCTCGCCGCAATCATAACTCCCGAGGCGAAGCCAAGCATCAGATTCAGCGCCCTGGCGCTCGGGGATTTGAAGAATATTACCGTCGCCGACCCGAGCATCGTGACAAACCACGTTCCCAGGGTGGCGACAAGAGCCAAAATTACGTAGTTATCCATCTTTTACCTCCGATATATAATATTATCGGAAAAAAGTTGTGTGAGTTTTAAATCACTGTCCCCTTTATCGGACACCCAGACGAGTATAATATAGACAGAAAACAAAAACACAACACCGACGGAGGTAAAATTATGATTTACACAATTTTTGAGCTTGCAGAATTAGCCGAAAGAAACAACCGCTTCGCCGACTTCATCGACGAAGGCAGAACGCTCAGCCCCGATAAATTCCTCTGTCGGGAGCTCGAGGACTTTTCGCCCGAAGCCGAGATTGACACAGCGTACATCGAGAGCTTTGCCTACGCGACGGTTCTTGAGCCTGACTTTGCCAAAATTGCTTAATCCTCTATTTTCATCTAATACACACACTCCTGACAGGGACCGACGGCTCGTCGGTCCCTTGTCTTGTGTGTCGGGCACGACACTAATCTTGCTGGTGAAAGTCCAGTCACGGGTATTTACCGCCAAGTGTAGTGAACCGCAAGCCGTTTGTGGTAACGCAAACGGGGGAGGAAGCGGAGTAGCAAACCTTTTGAGCCTACGAACAGAAACCTGATATAAGGCTAAATGGCGGATAAGGCTGCAAGCCAAGCCAAAGTCCAAAGGGTAAACGTAACGCCAAGACAGTAAATCAGGAGGTTGTGAAGGGAAAGATTAGTGCCTTACCCCGAGAGACCCGCTCGGCGTAGAAATACGTGCGAAAAAAGCTTACGAGCGGGGGTCAGCTGAGGTCATAGTAGGAGCCAAGCACCAAGCTCTGAAGGACTTAATGAGAATGTAGTGCAAATCACTGTAAGCAATGCTCGGATAATCCGAAACCGAAGATATGCCTGAAGCAAGGGAACGTAACCCTTGACGGCAAAAGGGCGGCGGGAGTTTTCCGAGTAAATTTACGAACAGAAGGAGGAGCAGCAAATGAAATTGATTGACAGGATTTTAGGTAGAGAAAATATGCTGAGAGCGTTAAAAGCCGTCAAGCGAAACAAGGGTGCCGCAGGAATAGACAAAGTGACTGTGGAAGAGTTTGACGAGTATTTCAGACAGCATTGGACGGAAATGAAAACGGACATACTTAACAAGAAATACAAGCCTCAGCCTGTGCGGAGAGTATACATACCCAAAGCGAACGGAAAGAAACGACCGCTCGGAATACCGACAGTGGCAGACCGAGTAATACAACAAGCAATAGCGCAAGTGTTGGTAGAAATATTCGACCCGACATTCAGTGAAAACAGCCACGGCTTCCGTCCGCAAAGAAGTTGCCATACGGCAATGGAGCAGGTGCTTCAAAACCTGAACGACGGCTATGAATGGGTAGTAGACCTCGACATAGAGAAATATTTCGACACCGTAAATCACGACAAGCTAATTTCAATACTGAGAGAGAAGGTCAACGACGCTGCAACGCTAAACCTAATACGAAGATTTCTCAAGGCAGGAATAATGGAAAACGGAGTAGTAAGCTCAAGTAAAGAGGGAGTCCCGCAGGGAGGACCGCTTTCGCCGATACTCTCAAACATATACCTTGATAAGCTCGACAAAGAGCTTGAAACGAGAGGACTTCGATTTGTCCGATACGCCGATGACGTAAATGTATTCGTCAAAAGCGAGATGGCGGCAAACAGGGTAATGAAGTCAGTAGTCAGTTGGCTTGAAAGAAAACTGTTTCTGAAAGCAAGTGCCGAGAAAACCAAGGTCGTAAGACCGTCAAAGAGTGAATTTCTGGGTTTCGGATTTTGGAAGAACTCAAATGAGTGGAAATGTAAGCCGCTCAACAGCAGGAAAACAAAGCTTTACAAGAAGTGTAAAGAAATCCTGCTGAGAAAGAAAGCAGCTGCCCGTACTTTATCAGCTACAATAAAACAACTCAATCAGGTGATAATGGGTTGGATTAACTACTACAGAATTGGCAGTATGAAAGGCTTTCTTGACGAGTTTGGACAATGGTTGAGGCACAAGGTGAGAGTGATAATCATCAAGCAGTGGAAGCGACCGAAAACTATATACAAAAATCTGATGAAGCTGAACAGGATATGTAAGTGCAATATGTCAGAGGAAGATATTTCCAAGGTGGCAAATTCAAGGCTTGGATGGTACAGGAGATGCGCAATGAATGTTGTAAACTTCCTGCTCTCACCAAAAGTTTTAGAAACAGGAAACAAGAAAAAGGGCAGACCAGCATTGGTCAACCCTCTTTCGTACTATCTTAGTTATTTGCAGTAACATCTGCACTCACGTAGCGCCGTATACGAGACCCGTACGTACGGTGCAATGGGAGGTGGAGGGTTAATCCCCTTTGTCTACCCTATTTGTTCTGAAAGGTGAAAAAACTTGTCGAATGTAGCAATATGACAAAAAAGTTGAGGTGTTTTTTATTCATTCTTATGACTTGTTTTTATTACAACGATATGGTAAAATGATTTATCTAAGCGTATTTTTAACCGATTTTTAGTATAAGTTGCTATACAAAGTTGATGATTTGCCCAAATTTGTCCTCTTTGGGGTGTCGGGGAGCTGCCTTGCGACCTATATTTCGGTTTGAACGGGATATCTGCTCCCAAAAAAGAATAAGGAAGATGAGTAATGAATTCAAAAACGCTGCTTTATGTAATAAAGCGAATCTTGCTCGCAATTTTTACTGTCTGGATTGTTATAACAGTGACGTTTTTTGTTATGCACGCAGTTCCGGGCGGTCCTTTTGTGGGTGAAAAGGCGACGACCCCCGAGGTTCAAAAGGCGATGGAAGCCAAGTACGGACTTGACAAGCCGCTTATTGAACAGTATCTGACCTACCTCAAGGATATCGTCACCAAGTTCGATTTCGGCCCGTCACTCAAGCAGAGAGGCAGACTCGTAATCGACATCATCGGCGACGGTATGGCGACCTCGATGTCACTCGGTCTGATTGCCGCGGCGCTCTCGACGATTGTCGGAGTAATCCTCGGAGCGATAGCCGCCCTACGGCGTAACAAAATTATCGACCGAATAATTATGGTAATAACGACCGCGTTTGTTTCGATGCCGTCGTTTATTATAGGCGCGCTGCTGCTTGTGCTGTTTGCCACAACGCTTGATTTGGTGCCCGCGTACGCCGATTTGTCAAACGGTATCGGCGGATACGTTCTGCCCGTAATCACGCTCGCGCTTTATCCGATGGCGTACATCACAAGACTTACCCGCTCATCTATGCTTGACGTTCTCGGACAGGATTATATCCGTACTGCCAAGGCAAAGGGTGTTTCGGGCAAGAGGATTATCTTCGGTCACGCGCTGAAGAACTCTCTCATCCCCGTACTAACTTATCTGGGACCTATGCTCGCGTACATTGTAACGGGCTCTCTCGTTGTTGAGAAAATCTTCGCGGTTCCCGGTATCGGACGAGCTTTCGTAAGCAGTATCACTAACCGTGACTATACAATGATTATGGGTACTACGATTATCCTTGCGACGTTAATCGTATTTATGAACCTTGTAACGGATATTCTGTACAAGGTTGTTGACCCGCGTATTACGCTGGAATAAGGGAGGTAGAAAAATGAATAAGAAAAAATTTACCTTCCACGTTGACCTCGACGACTTTATGCCCGCGTCCGACAAGGACAAGGAGTATATGGTGCAGATGCGCCCCTCCACAACCTTCTTCAAGGACGGCGTAAAGCGACTTTACAAAAACAAGGTAGCGTTCGTAAGCTTTATCGTTATTCTGCTTATCACGCTTTCAAGTATCTTTTTGCCGATGTTCTGGCCGTATTCCTACGAGACCCAGCTCGGCGTTCGCCCAGGCAAGCCCGTTGACGCATCCTACAATAACCTTGCTCCTTTCGAGTACGGCAGAACAGAACAGAGGATGATTGACGACGGCGAGAGCGTTTTCCCGCACGTTTTCGGAACCGACGCTCACGGACGCGACTACTTCATCCGTGTCGTTTACGGCACAAGAATTTCACTTCTGGTAGGCTTCTTTGCCTCGATTATCGTACTTGTAATCGGTACGCTGGTCGGCTCGATATCGGGCTACTTCGGAGGAAAAATCGACCTTGTGATAATGCGAATAGTTGATATCATCTATTCGCTTCCCGATATGCTGATGGTAATCCTGCTTTCCTCGGTGCTGACGGTAACGCTCGCGCCCGCGATTGAGGGCACCGCGCTGGCGGTTCTGGGAACCAACATCATCAGCCTGTTCATCGTATTCGCGCTCCTCTACTGGGTAAGTATGTCCCGTCTCATCAGAGGTCAGATTCTTTCCCTCAGAGAGCAGGAGTATGTGCTTTCGGCAAAGGCTACGGGTGCAAAGGGCAAGTGGATTATTATGAAGCACCTTATGCCCAACTGCATAAGCGTTGTTATCATCTCCGCGGCGCTCCAGATTCCCTCGGCAATTTTCACCGAGAGCTATCTGTCCTTCCTCGGACTCGGCGTTGACGCGCCTATGCCGTCGCTCGGCTCGCTCGCGTCAGACGCACTCAACGGTCTTTCGACCTATTCCTACAGACTGATTATTCCCGCGATAGTTATTTCGCTTATCGTGTTAAGTCTTAACCTCTTCGGCGACGGTCTCCGCGACGCGTTTGACCCGAAGCTGAACGCGTGATAGGGGGTTAAGCGTATGGCATTATTAGAAGTTAAAAATCTGAAAACCTCCTTCTTCACCGACGCGGGTGAGGTAAAGGCGGTAAACGACGTATCCTTTACCCTCGACAGAGGAAAGGTGCTCGGTATCGTAGGCGAGTCGGGCTCGGGTAAGTCCGTAACAGCCTACTCGATTATGCAGATTCTCGCAGGCACAGGAAAAATCGTCGGCGGCTCAATCAAGCTCGACGGCGAGGAGCTCGTCGGAGCTGGCGAGAAGGTTATGAAGCATGTAAGAGGCAACAAGGTGTCCATCATCTTCCAGGACCCGATGACCTCTCTGAACCCCACATATACAATCGGCAAGCAGCTTATGGAGGCAATTCTGCTCCATACCAACCGAAACAAGAAGGAAGCGTACGACCGCGCTGTTGAAATGCTCCGTCTCGTTAACGTAAACGAGCCCGAGAAGCGTATGAAGCAGTACCCCTACGAGTTTTCGGGCGGTATGCGCCAGAGAGTTATGATTGCCATGGCGCTCGCCTGCGAGCCCGATATCCTCATTGCCGACGAGCCGACAACGGCGCTCGACGTTACAATTCAGGCTCAGATTCTCGAGCTTATGGGCGCTCTTCAGGAAGAGCTCGGAATGGCGATTATTATGATTACTCACGATCTGGGTGTTGTAGCTCAGATTTGCGACGAGGTTATCGTAATGTACGCGGGCTCAATCTGCGAGCAGGGCACAGCTGACGAGATTTTCTACAATCCGCGCCACGAGTACACAAAGGGTCTTATGCGCTCGATTCCGACGGCTGACACCGCGGGCACGAAGCTCAAGCCCATCACGGGTACTCCCATCGACCTTTTGAATATGCCCAAGGGCTGTCCGTTCGCTCCCAGATGCGACAACGCGATGAAGATTTGTATCCGTCACCGCGCTGAGAAAATGAAGATTAACGACGACCACTTCGCCACCTGCTGGATGAACGTCAAGCAGGGTCTCGATAACGGCGAAATAGAAATTGAGTCGGAAGGCGGTGATGACCGTGGCTGATAAGAAAACGCTGATTGAGGTAAAGCACCTTAAGGAATACTTTGACATCAGCACGGGAATGTTCCGCACAAAGCCGCTCAAGGCGGTTGACGACGTGTCGTTCTCGATTAAGAAGGGCGAGACCTTGGGTCTGGTCGGCGAGTCGGGCTGCGGCAAAACCACGGTCGGACGTACGCTTCTCCACCTGTACAAGCCTACGGGCGGCGAAATCTGGTACGACGGCAAACAGATTAAGACCAAAAGAGACATCAAGGAATTCCGCAAAAAGGCAACAATGGTATTCCAGGACCCGTATTCATCTCTTAACCCGAGAATGACGGTTTCCGATATCATCGGCGAGCCTCTCGACGTTCACAAGCTCGTAAGCAACAAGAAGGAGCGTATGGAGCGCATCCTCGAACTTATGGATTATGTAGGACTCAACAGTGAGCACGCGGCGCGTTACGCGCACGAGTTCTCGGGCGGTCAGCGCCAGAGAATCGGTATCGCGAGGTCACTTGCAGTTAACCCCGACTTTATTGTCTGCGACGAGCCCGTTTCGGCGCTCGACGTCAGTATTCAGGCACAGGTTATCAATATGTTTGACGAGCTTCAGGAAAAGCTCGGTCTCACATACCTGTTTATCGCTCACGACCTTCTCGTCGTTCGTCACATCTCCGACAGAATCGCGGTTATGTACCTCGGCAAGATGGTAGAGCTTGCGGACGCTGACGAAATCTACAACCGTCCGCTTCACCCGTATTCACAGTCGCTGCTCTCGGCGGTTCCCGTTCCCGACCCGAAGGTCGCCAGAGCGAACAAGCGAATTGTACTCACGGGCGATATCCCTAGCCCGCTGAACGCTCCGAGCGGATGTCCGTTCAGAACAAGGTGCCGCTACGCCACTGATAAGTGCGCTGAGTGTATGCCCGAGTTCAACGAGGTCAGCAAGGGTCACTTCGTAGCCTGCCACCGTGTGGCGGAAATCAATTAACCATTCGGTTAAGTTTATTTGGTAAAACAAGTCAGGCGTGGAGAAGCGCCTGACCTGAAGATAATACTTTTTCTTTAAAAAGAAAGGATGGAAGAAAATGAAAATCAAAAGAATCTTGGCTGTTATTCTTGCGGTGGCTCTCGTAGCAAGCCTGGCTTCCTGCGGTTCCGGCAGCAAGGATAAGAAGGACGAGAAAAAGTCAGCGGTTGACTCGATTTCGGTATCTATCGCGAGTGAGCCTGACACAATTGATCCTGCCCTCAACTCAGCAGTTGACGGCGCCACACTCCTTACACACCTTTTCTCAGGTCTCGCAAAGTGGGAACAGGGTAAGGACGGAAAGCTCCAGATTGTTGCAGACGCAGCAAAAGAGCTCACAGAAGGTAAGAAAAACGACGACGGCACAGTTACCTATACCTACACACTCCGTGACGGCCTTAAGTGGTCTGACGGCAAGGACGTAAAGGCAGGCGACTTCGAGTTCGCATGGCAGCGCGCAGCTTCTACAGCTCTCGCAGCTGACTACGGCTATATGTTTGAAGTAGTTGACGGTTACGCAAAAATCTGGGAAACAGACGCTGACGGCAACTATGTAAACAAGGACGCTAAGCTCAACGTTAAGGCTACAGACGACAAGACCCTCGAGGTTACACTTGCTAACGACGTTCCTTACTGGAACGAGCTTCTCGCATTCCCGACCTACTTCCCCGTACGTGAGGACGTAGTAAAGGACGACAAGTGGGCTACAGATCCCAAGACATACGTTTCCAACGGTATGTACACACTTGACGGCTGGAAGCACAATAGCGTTATCACACTCAAGAAGAACGACAAGCACCCCGACGCTGACAGCGTTACAATGAAAACAATCAAGTTCTACCTCTCTGATGACGCCAACAACATGCTCTCCAACTTCAAGAAGGGCGACTGGCTCCTCATCGACGACGTTCCCACAAACGAAATCTCTACTCTTAAAGAGCAGTATCCCGACGAGTTCTTCAACGTAGGTCAGATCGGTACATACTACGTTTGCTGGAACATCAACGAGGATATCCTTCCCAAGGACAGCAAGCTCAAGGGCGACGAGGCTGAGGCTGCCAAGGCTGAAATCCGCAACGCGGTTTCTCTCCTTCTCGACCGTAACTACATCGTAAACGACGTTGCTCAGGGCGGACAGCTCCCCGCTTCCTCCTTCGTAGCTATGGGTCTTACAGACGCTGACGGCTCCGAGTTCTACAAGAACGCAGGCGACAGCTCCGACTATGACGGTTACTTTGACGCTTCCGCAGACGCTCTCGAGAAGAACTTCGAGTCCGCTGTTGAGACACTCAAGAAGTACTACAAGTATGACGAAAAGACCAAGAAGTTCACAGACTTCCCCTCAATGACATACCTCTACAACACAAACGAGGGTCATCAGGCTATCGGTGAGTACATCCAGAGCGCACTTGACGCTGTTGGTATCACTCTTAACCTCGAGAACCAGGAGTGGAACACATTCCTTAACACACGTAAGAAGGGCGACTATTCTATCGCTCGTAACGGCTGGCTCGCTGACTACAACGATCCTATTTGCTTCCTCGATATGTGGACAACAGCTTCGGGTAACAACGACGTTCAGTTCGGCAAGGGCGACCACAAGTCCGTTAAGGGCTACAGCCTTGACCTTACAAAGTACGGCTCAGACGTAAAGGTTGACAACGGCACATGGGCAGAGACCTATGACGTACTCATTTCCACAATCAAGAGCTGCACAGATAAGGACAACAGATACGCTATGATGCACATCGCTGAGGATATGCTTATGTCCACAGGCTGCATCTGCCCGATCTACTACTACACAGATCTTTACATGCTCAGCAAGAACGTTAAGGGCTTCTTCTCCAACCCGCTCGGCTACAAGTACTTCATGTACTGCACAGTTGAGGGCTAATCCCAAAACGCATATACAACACGGACCGACTCCTCGGAGTCGGTCCTTTTGTTTGGTAAATTATGCAAAAAAATCATCAAACAGGTTGAAAAAATATCTATTTTTGATATAATAACTTTGTACCCCTTTTTGGGAATAACGATTGGAGTGAAAACAATGAGAAAATTTGGCAAGATTATTGCCCTTGTTGCTGTTCTGGCGGTTGCTATGACAGCGTTTGTATCCTGCAGCTGCGCAGGTGAAAAGAAAGAGGAGTTTGTGGTTGATACAACTCCCGTGGATTATAAAACACCTAAAATTACGGTTGGTTTCAATGACTCCGAGGCTATGCAGAATTTGATTACAGGTGTTCAGAACGGCGACTATAACAACGAGGCTGTTCAGATTACGGGAACAAGTGAGTACAGAGGTTCTCACTGCTCTATTCTCGCTTCAGGCGAAAACGGCTCGAGCGTTGGTATTGCTTATGAGGTTGTCGACGGTGTATTCCCCGACGATTATCCCGAGAACGGTGCCAAGGTTACTATTGTCGGAGCTGTAAGAAAAACCAGCGCGTCAGACGCGCACACGATTTTCGTACCTAAGGATAAGGTGACAATCGAAAAATAAAGGAGGACTCTATGAGTATTATCGGAAGCTGGAAAATTGACGAATTATTACAGTTGGATGAGGATTTTAACGAGAAGTGGGTCAAGGCGGCGGACATTCTCGCTGACCCCGAGACCGACCCGTCGGACGCTCAGTCACTTTCGCTGATTCACAACTTCGGCGAGGACGGTACGCTCAGAATTGTTATGGATATCCCCGAGGATATCTCCAAGGAAGAGGTTGACGAGATTGTCGCTTCGGGCGAAATGAAGCTCTACGGTGATAATAAGTTTCTCCTTGAGGAGCACGAGTGGAAAGAGGAGAACGGCGTTTTCACCTACAACACAGGCGCAAAGCTTGAGATTTTCGACGAGGAAGTGTCGTCGTGGGAAACTATTGAGGTTCTCGACGACGGAAGATTACAGCTTCTTATGTACAAGCTTGTAAGAGCATAATACTTTGCGATAAAAACGGGCTGTCACCGCGGTGACAGCCCATATTTTATGCTTATTACTTAAAGTATTTAACGCCGCTCTCAAAGATAAGCTGATCCTTTGCGAACGGAACGTTCTTGTAGAGGCTTTCGCCCTTTCTTTCGGAGTGACCCATCTTGCCGAGGATTCGTCCGTCGGGGCTTGTGATACCCTCAATCGCGCATACGGAGCCGTTTACATTGAACTCAATGCTGTCGCTCGGATTACCGCCGAGGTCTACGTACTGAGTAGCAATCTGACCGTTCTCGATGAGACGCTTAACCGTCTCGCTGTCAGCCATAAAGCGGCCTTCGCCGTGAGATACGGGAACAGCGAACACATCGCCTGCGTTTACGCCCGAGAACCACGGAGACTTGACCGAGGTAACTCTCGTGTAAGCCATATGTGAGATATGACGTCCGATAGTGTTGAAGGTCAGAGTCGGGTCGGTGGGCTTGATATCACGGATTTCGCCGTAGGGAACGAGACCGAGCTTGATGAGCGCCTGGAAGCCGTTGCAGATACCGAGCATAAGACCGTCGCGTGTGTTCAGAAGCTTCTCGATTGCTTCCTTAACTCTGGGGTTGCGGAAGGTCGTCGCGATGAACTTACCCGAACCGTCGGGTTCGTCGCCGCCCGAGAAGCCGCCCGGGAACATTACCATCTGGCTGTCGTTGATGAGCTCAACCATCTTGGAGATTGTGTCCTCGATGTCGGTGGGCTTGAGGTTCTTGACGATGAGAAGCTGAGCCTCGGCTCCTGCCTTTTCAAAGGCTCTCGCCGTGTCAACCTCGCAGTTCGTACCCGGGAATACGGGGATAAATACCTTGGGCTTAGCCGTCTTGATTACAGGCGAGCCATTATTCCTTTCAGTATAGAGCGGGACAGACTGTTCCATTTTCGGGCACTGCGCCTGCGTCGGGAATACCTTTTCAAGCGGCTGAGTCCACTCAGCGATGATCTCACTGAGCGCAATTTTTTCAGAGTTGATTTCGATTTCTTCATTGTCGCATACCTCGCCGAGCAGATAGCTTGTTACGCCCTCGGGAGCCTCTTCGCTCTCGATAATGAGCGAGCCCGAAAGCGGAGCGAAAAGCTCGTCGAAGCTGAGTTCCTTCTCAAATTTGAAGCCGAGCATATTACCGAAGCAAGCCTTGCACACGCCGGCGACAGCGCCGCCTTCCTTGACTACGGAAGCCGAGAGAACCTTGCCCTCGTCCATAAGCGCGTAAACCGCGTTGTACATCTTCTTGAGCTCTTCCCACTTGGGCATAAGGGTTTCCTTGTCCTCGGGAACGGGAACATAGTAAACCTTGGAGCCAGCCTTCTTGAATTCGGACGAAATCGTCTTGCTCGCCTTTGTCATAGCAACGGCAAAGGATACGAGAGTGGGGGGAACGTCGATAGTCTCAAAGGTTCCGCTCATACTGTCCTTACCGCCGATTGAGGGGATTCCGAGCTGAAGCTGAGCTTCCATAGCGCCGAGCAGAGCCGCCGCGGGCTTGCCCCAACGCTCGGGTTTGTCCATAAGTCTCTCGAAATACTCCTGGAAGGTGAGCCTTGCCTTCAGCGGATAAGCGCCGATTGCGAGGAGCTTTGAAAGGCTCTCAACGACCGCGTAAGCGGAGCCGTGGAACGGGCTCCAGCGTGAAACCCCGGGGATAAAGCCGTAGCTCATTGCGGTAGCGTCGTCGGTTTCGCCCTTGAGGAGCGGAATCTTTGCCGCCATAGCTTCCTGGGGAGTGAGCTGGGTTTTGCCGCCGAACGGCATAATAACCGTGCCTGCTCCGATACTTGCGTCAAAGCGTTCGCTCAGACCAATCTGTGAGCAAACCTCAAGGCGAGCCATATTCTTCTTGACTGCCTCGGCTGTCGATAAGCCCTTGAGGCACTCGGGACAGGAGGTTCTGTAGCAGTTATCGGCGTCGGGAGCGGTGATGAACGCCTCGGACACCTGAGTAACGCCGTTTGTATTCAAAAATTCACGTGATAAATCTACGATAGTGTTGCCGCGCCAGTTCATTGTCAGGCGGGGACTCTCGGTAACGACAGCTACAGCCGTCGCCTCGAGGTTTTCGGTTTCGGAAAGCGCGATGAAGCGGTCAACGTCGCTCTTGTCGAGCACAACCGCCATACGCTCCTGGGATTCGGAGATTGCGAGCTCTGTGCCGTCGAGACCCTCGTACTTCTTGGTAACCTTGTCGAGGTTTACGGTCAGACCGTCGGCGAGCTCGCCGATAGCTACGCAAACGCCGCCCGCGCCGAAGTCGTTGCAGCGCTTAATCATCTTTGCAACCTCGGGATTGCGGAAGAGACGCTGAATCTTTCGCTCTGTCGGGGGATTACCCTTCTGAACCTCGGCTCCGCAGGTTTCGATGGAGCTGAGTGTGTGAGCCTTTGAGGAACCTGTAGCGCCGCCGCAGCCGTCGCGTCCTGTACGTCCGCCGAGAAGCACGATTACATCGTCGGGAGCGGGAACCTCACGGATGACGTTCTCCTTGGGAGAAGCGCCGATAACCGCGCCGATTTCCATTCTCTTTGCCACATATCCCTTGTCGTAGAGCTCGACTACCTGACCTGTCGCGAGACCAATCTGGTTGCCGTATGAGGAATAACCCTGAGCCGCGCCTGTGGTGATTTTACGGCTGGGGAGCTTGCCCTCGAGAGTATCCTTGAAGGGGATTGTCGGGTCGCCCGAGCCTGTCACACGCATAGCCTGATAGATGTAGGCTCTGCCTGAGAGCGGGTCGCGGATTGCGCCGCCGAGACAGGTAGCCGCGCCGCCGAAGGGTTCGATTTCGGTGGGATGGTTGTGGGTTTCGTTCTTGAACTGAACGAGCCACTTTTCGGTTTTGCCGTCGATTGTGACGGGAACCTCGATGGAGCAGGCGTTGATTTCCTCGCTCTCGTCAAGGTCGGGAATAAGTCCGCGCTTCTTGAGCGCCTTCATTCCGATAAGCGCCATATCCATAAGGCTTACGTTGCGGTTTGTGTCCTTGCCGTAAACCTCGTCGCGCGTGTCGTAATATGCCTGTAAAGCGTCCTCGATAACCTTACCGAGCGCTTTGTTCTCGATTTCAACCTTGCTGAGCTTTGTCAGGAAGGTGGTGTGACGGCAGTGGTCAGACCAGTATGTGTCGATTACACGGAGCTCCGTTACCGTCGGGTCGCGGTGCTCGGTGTCGCGGAAATAGTCGCGTGTGAACTTGAGGTCCGAAAGCGTCATCGCAAAGCCCATCGAGGAGAAGAACTCCGCCATTTCGTCGTCGTTCCATACCGTGAAGCCCTCGATAACCTTTACGTTGTCGGGCTGCTCAATCGGCAGGTCGAGTGACTCGGGTTTGCTGAGAGAAGCAAGTCGACTCTCGACAGGGTTGATAAGATAGTTCTGGATTTTCTCAAATTCCTCGTCGGTGATATCACCCTTTACGGCGACAACTCGCGCCGTGAGGATTTTGCACCTCTCGCCCTGAGTGAGAAGCTGAACGCACTGCTCGGCGGAGTCGGCTCTCTGGTCGTACTGACCGGGCAGATACTCCATAGCGAACACGCGGTAGCCGTCCTCAACGGGAAGCTCCTCCTCATAGATGATATCCTGATTCGGCTCGGAAAGAATAATATTCTTGGCGTTGTCGAAGTCCTCCTTCGACAGACCCTCGATATCATAGCGGTTCACGAAGCGTAAATCCTCGATAGCTCTGATGCCGAGGTTGTGACGCAAATCCCACTTGGTCTGCTCTGCGACTACGTTCATTCCGTCACGTTTTTCTACAAAAATTCTGATTACGTTGGACATAAAATCCCCCCAGTGTAAAATTACCATATCAACGATATTGTAACATACAGAGGGGGAGTTTTATTTACTATTAAGAATTATTATTGCGGTATTACTTGTATTTTACCGCGTCAATCATGGCTGAAGGACCGTCCTCGGCGTCGTCCGAGTAGCTGTAACCCGAGCCGAGCATATAGATGTAATCTCCTACATATACGCAGCGCTCAAGGTCTGAGTAAGTGTCGCCGTCGTCGGCAAATCTGTCGGAAACGTACTTGTCAACGAGCTTGAGCTTGCCGTTCTCAACCTTAAAGTTAATCGAGCCCGCTTCGCTCTTGTCCTCGTCCGTTTTCTCGTCGTAATCGTAGTATGTGTAGGGAATAGCGTAGTCGTTTCTCTCATAATTTACGACGAGCGCCTTGGGGTTGTACTGAACGGGAGAATCGCAGCCCTTGAAAACAATCTCATCAAGAACCTTGGGGTTTGACTTGTCGCTTACGTCGAAGAGCGCAAGCTTGATGCCTTCCTGAACCTCGAGGTCGGTGTAGTCCTCGTCCTCGGTGTGATAACCGATGCCGAGCAGAGTGTTCTCGTCAACGGGCACAAGCATAGTTGAGAAGCCGCTGATTTTGACCTCTCCGAGAATTTTGGGATTTTTGACGTCCTTTGTGTCGATGACAAAGAGCGGGTCGGTCTCCTCATATGTGATTACATAGGCGGTGTCACCGATGTAGCGTACAGCCTTGATGCTTTCGTTTTCGGCAAAGCCTGTGACCTTGCCGAGCTGGTTCAGCTCACTGTCGAGAATATAGAGGCTGTTCGACTGGATATAGTTGCCGTCGTTGTCGCGGTTGGTTGTGGTCGCGACTCTGAGGTTGCCGTCCTTCTCGTCAAGCGCGTACTGGTTGTCGATATGTCCCGGAACCTTTGCCGAAGCGGTGAAATCGAGGTCGTTGAGAAGGTCGACCTTGACAATCTGAGTCGACGTAACCGTCGGCATATAGAAGAAGTTGCGGATAACCTGGTCCTCAGTAGCGGTTTTTTCGGGATAGGTGTACTGCTGAGCGGTCACAAAAAGGTGCTCGGTGTTGCAGTAAATCTCGTCCGCCGAGCCGAGAATCGCCTTTGTCTTGGTGTTCTTCTCGGACTTTGACGTGTCGATTTCGCTGACTACGAGGAAGTTCGACGACGACGGGTTCTCTACGCAGTAGATGTCGTTCGCGGGGATTTCGTCGGGAGTCGCGGTCTTGTAGGTGTTGCCGCAAACGGGAAATTCATAATCCTTTGTCGCGCCAAAGGTCGATACGACGTAGACCTTGTCGTCAATCATTCTGGTTGAGCAGCAGTATCCGCTCTGGGTGAAGCTGTCGGTGTGTCTGGCGTTTTTGACGTCCGAGATGTCGTAAACGTCAATCATCGTCTTGCTCTGGCTCTGGCTCGAGTAGTTCCAGACATTCTCGACGGCAACAAGCTTGTTTTCATATAGGTAGAAGTCGGAGCAGTATTTACCTGAGTTCTTCCTTTTGGAGTCAAGAGAGATGCTCGAAATCTGCTTTGAATCCTTGCCCTCGGTTGTGAAAACATTTATTTTGTTATCGGCAAGGTAGTAGATGTATGTGCCGTCGGTCTTGACCGTGTCCGCCTCGTCAACGCCTGTTTCCTGAACGTAGGTGGTGTTGTGGAGCGCGGATGATGTTTTTACGCTGTTTGGGGCTGCGTAGGATGAAAAAGGATTTCCGCCCGCGGCGGAATCTCCCGCATAGTTCATATCCGTTTCCGCGGACTCAAGCACGCCGATATCGTTATAGGAATTGCGTTTTTCCGTTTCCTTGAAAATCTTCTTGAGAGCGGTTTTTATCTCGCTCTTACTGTTGAAGCGGCTCAGGCTCGCCTTGCCCGAGATAATCGGGGAGTTATTGTCTGCGGGAGCCTTTGAGAACAGGCTCGTAACGCCGAACGCCGTAACGGTGACAAGTGCGACGGCAGCCGCGAGAGAAAGTCCTTTGACAGTCGTTCTGCGCTTCGGCTTTTCGGGTGTAATATCCGCGATTTTCTCGAGCGCAAACGCCTTGTCCAGGTCTTCGGGAGCATTAACGCCGCTGTTTTCAAACTTGTCCCTAATAAAATCAAAATCTGTCTTCATAATTATCACTCCAGAAATTCTCTCATTTTAGCTAAGGCTCTCGAAAGCTTTGAGCGCGCAGTAGTTGGCTTAATACCGAGGATTTTTGAGATTTCCTTGCTGTTGTAGCCCACGACGGTTGACAGCAAGACTATGTCCTTTTCTTCTTCGCTGAGTTTTGCGAGGGCTTCCTTCAGCTCGGTCATCGCAAAATCCTCGGTATAGGCTGCGGTATTGTCGCTCAGCTCCTCCTGCTCCCTGCCCTTCGCCTGCTCTGTAATAATCCTGGAACAGCATCGGTAAAGTATTCGGAAAATCCACGCCGCGAATGCCTCGGCGTTCTTGAGCGATTTTATGTATTTAAAGGCTTCGCAAATGCAGTCAGAAACCGCGTCCATTGCGTCGGCTTCGCTATGCAGCTTAAAGAACGCGTAGCGGTAAAGCCTGTCCTTGTAAAGCGTATACAGCTCGGCGAAAGCATCTCTGTCGCCAATCATAGCCTTTTGTGCTAAAATTTTCTCGTCCATAATGTCCTCCAACGACGTCGTCTGTATATTAAGTGTAATAAATATACAAAAGTGTTGCAAGGTTTTTATAAAAAATTTTTATATATTCAATTGCAAGGCATAATAAAATATAGTATAATTATACTCGTACATTCATCTCTACTTGGAAGGGAGTAATCAAAATGTGTGGTATATGCGGATTTACAGGCGAAGTTGTAGACCGTGATTTGGTAATAAATAAAATGACTGAGGAAATCACCCACAGAGGACCCGACTCCGACGGTTTTTTCCTTGACGATTATGTCACAATGGGCTTTCGCAGGCTGAGTATCATCGACCTCGAGGAAGGCCACCAGCCGATTTATAACGAGGACAAGTCCCTTGTTCTCACCTTTAACGGCGAGATTTACAACTACAAGCAGCTCCGTGAGGAGCTCAAGAAAAAGGGTCACACCTTCTATACCGACACGGACAGCGAGGTGCTTGTCCACGGCTATGAGGAGTGGCGCGAGGATATGCTTCCGAGGCTCAGGGGTATGTTCGGCTTTGCTATCTATAACACAAAGGACAAGAGCCTCTTTATCGCCCGCGACTTCTTCGGCATAAAGCCGATGCACTACGCGGTTATCGGTAAGGACCTCGTATACGGCTCAGAGATTAAGAGCATCTTAAAGCACCCCAAATACGTCAAGAAGTTCAACACCAGAGCTCTCGACACCTACCTTTCGTTCCAGTACGCGGTTCCGCCCGAGACCTTCTTCGAGGGCATTTACTGCCTGCTCCCGGGTCACTATATGACCTTCAAGAACGGCGAGGTTGACACAGTCCGCTATTTCGAGGCAAAGTTTCGCCCCGACGAGACAATCACCGAGGCTGAGGCTGTCGATAAGATTGAGGCTGTGTTTGAGAACTCCGTCAACGCTCACAAAATCGCTGACGTTGAGGTCGGCTGCTTCCTCTCGAGCGGCGTTGACTCAAGCTATGTTTCCACCTATTTTGCCGACCAGAAAACCTTTACCGTAGGCTTTGACTTCGGCGAAAAGTACAACGAAATCTCCTGGGCTCAGAACCTTTCAAAGCAGCTCGGAGTTGAGCACCATACTCACCTGATTTCGTCCGAGGAGTTCTGGGACGCCGTTCCCACGGTTCAGTATCATATGGACCAGCCCCTTGCCGACCCCAGCTGTATCGCGCTCTACTTTGTTTCAAGGCTTGCGAGCGAATACGTAAAGGTTGTGCTTTCGGGCGAGGGCGCCGACGAGCTTTTCGGCGGCTACACCTGCTACAACGACCCCAGAGTTTTCAAGATTTATCAGAAAATCGTTCCCTACTGTATCAGACGCGCGCTGTGCAAGCTCGCCAAGCGCCTGCCCGATATCAAAGGACGCGACTATATCATCCGCGCAACTCATCCGCTCCAGACACGCTACATCGGCAACGCCTATATGTACGACTATGAGCAGAAGTGCGATATCCTCAAGGACCCGTCAATCGCGACACGTCCCGAAAAGCTCACACGCCGTTTCTACTACAGACACCGCCGTCAGGACGACGTCACCAAGATGCAGACGCTCGATATCAACCTCTGGATGGTCGGCGATATACTGCTCAAGGCGGACAGAATGTCCATGGCAAACTCGCTCGAGCTGAGAGTTCCGTTCCTCGATAAGGAGGTCTGGGAGGTAGCGCGCAAGCTCCCCTCACACCTCAGAGTGAACAAGCACAACACCAAGTACGCGATGCGCAAGGCGGCTCAGCGTCATCTGCCGATAGAGACAGCGGAGAAGGAGAAGCTCGGCTTCCCTGTTCCCACACGAGTATGGCTCCGCGACGAGAAGTACTACAACGTGGTCAAGGCGGCGTTCGAGAGCGAAACCGCGAGAAAGTTCTTCAACCCCGAAATGCTGGTAGCATGGCTTGATGAGCATTTCAGCGGCAAGGAGGACAACAGCCGCAAGGTCTGGACGATTTACATCTTCATCGTCTGGTACAACATCTACTTCAACGAGGAAGAGCCCGAGGTCAAGAAGCCTCAGAACCACCTCGTAGAGCTCAAGGCTAAGGCTGAGGCTCAGCGCAAGCTCAGAAAGCAGAAGGAAGCTATCGCCAAGGTTCAGGCGGAGCTTGCGGCTAAGGAAGGCATCACCGACGACGGTTACTCCAAGGGCGCAATCGACAACGTCGAGGACGCTTTTGAGGACGCTTACGAAGGCGAGGAGGCGCTCGCTTCCAAGTTCCATACAATTACCGACAGCATAGTAGGAAAGCTTCCCGAGGATTCGCTCACACCTCTCCAGCAGGCTGAGCAGTACGCCATGGAGATGGATTTTTCCGAGGAAGAGGACGAGGACGACGAGCACGTCATCGAGGAGGATAACGAAGCTCCCGCCGAGGAACCTCACGAGGAGTTCATCGACATCACCAAGCAGTCGGAAATCACCGATAACGACGGAATTATCCGCGACGATGTAATCGACAGCATTCTCAGCGACGTCGACAGTTTAGAATCATAAGAAAAAGAGGCTGACCTGCGGGTCAGCCTCAGCTAAATATTAAAAGGACAGCGCGCAGGAAAAAAGCGCTTTTCTTATCCTTTTGTATTCGCCCTCAAACTCCGAGAGCGGCAGAGGATTTTTGCCTAGACCTGTCTCGACCGTGATTGCGGGGGTTTTCAGATACCCGATTACCCAGTCCTTGAAACCGCCGCCGACAGCCAGACCCTCGGGCAGAGACACCGCGTAGCCCGACAAGGTCGCGAACATCTGAGCAAGTCTGAACGAGCTTTCGGGAGTGTTCTGATAGGTGCAGTAGACCTCGCGTCCCTGACTGTGAAACGCCGCGGCAAATCGGAATTTTGCGCGCAGACAAAGATTTCGCAGAGCTATGGTTTCGGGCTCGGAAAACGGAGACCTTCCGCCGTAGCGAGTTGCTGACGGTGAGTTAATTCCCGAGCGCTTTTCAAGCTCGCGCAGAGCCTTCCACCCTGCGTTGAAGTTGTGGTTGAGGTCAACTCCGCGCGCGTTTGCCTGCCACGTTTCGGTATTGCTTGTGATACCGTCAATCAGGCTTTTGAACTTCTGACAGCTTTCGCTGCCGTTAAGCGCGATTTCAACTCCGTCGGGGTTCACACAGGGTATCACCATAAGCCCGCGCTTCTGCAGTGCCGTGAACACATTCGTCCCGTCAAACCGGCTTTTCTCGGAGTACATAACGCACAGCTCCTCGAGAAATCGGAGCATAAACAGTGTGTTCAGCCACTCCGAACCGTGGAACGCCGCCGCGTATAGCGCGATGTTTGAGCGGTTTCCGACAGTCAGCGCGGTAATCGGGCGGCCGCAAAGGCTCTTCCCGATAACGGACTTTCTGAGAAAGTTAAACTTTGAACATAGATTATCGGCAGCCGCCTCCTGCAGACGAAAGTCGGGTGCGGCGTTATAAGTGTTAATAAAAATCACCTCGGAGGAATTATGGATAATTTATCTGAAAAAACCCTCTCAAGCCGTCTTGTGTACGACGGCAGGGTCATCAAGTACTATCTCGATACGGTTGAGCTTCCCAACGGCAAAACTGCCGAAAGGGAGATTGTGCGGCACTCGGGCGGCGTGTGCATAGCTCCGCTCGACGACGATAACAACCTTTTCTTTGTGCGCCAGTTCCGCTATCCCTACAGCGAGGTTACGCTCGAGCTCCCCGCGGGCAAGCTCGAAAAGGGCTCAACTCCCCTCGAAAACGGCAAGCGCGAGCTCAAAGAGGAGACAGGCTGCGAGGGCTACTCGTTTATTTCCCTCGGTCAGCTCTATCCGAGCACAGGCTACACGGACGAGATTATCCACCTCTACGCGTGCAGAGTCAGCAAGGTCGGCGAGCAGTCGCCCGACGAGGACGAGTTCCTCAACCTGCTCAAAATCCCGATGGACAAGGCGGTCGAGATGGTTCTCAACAATCAGATTCCCGACGCAAAAACCCAGACGGCAATCCTCAAGCTCCACGCGCTTATGAAGTCGGGCAAGATTTAAACTCAGTAGAATTATATTAAAGGAGGTTTTCGAATATGCGGATTTTCCGTTCGCTCAAGCCGTGCGAATGCGACACGGCGGTAGCACTCGGATATTTTGACGGTATCCATATCGGTCACCGAGCCGTCATCGACGCTGCTGTCGCGTGTAAGCGCGAGGGCTTGACGCCGACCGTGTTCACCTTTGCGAAAACCCCGAAAAAAGGCACCGAGCGCGACCAGCTTCTGACCTATGAGAGCAAGGTCGAAATGCTCGAAAAGCTCGGCGTGGAAATCCTCTACATAATCGACTTTGAGCTCGTCAGAGAGAAGTCGCCCGAGGAATTTGTCACCGAGGTTTTGAAAGGCGTTTTCGGCGCGAAAAAAGCTTTTTGCGGCTATAACTACCACTTCGGCAAGAACGGCGCGGGCACAGGCGAAACGCTCAGAAAGCTCTGCGAAAAGCACGGCATAGACGCAACGGTCAAAGCCCCCGTCAGCGTGGACGGCGAGCTCGTTTCCTCAACCAAAATCCGAGGTTTTCTCAAATCGGGCGATGTGAAATCGGCGGGCAAAATGCTCGGCTACGATTACTTCCTCGTCAGCCGTTCGATAGAGGGCAACCACATCGGCTCCGCTATCGGAACCCCGACAATTAATCTGACGTTCCGTTCCGACGCGCTTCTGCCCAAGTTCGGCGTTTACGCGTCAATCGTTACGGTAGGCGACAAGAGCTTCGCCGGCGTCACGAACATCGGCGTCAAGCCGACAGTCGGCGAGGGCAATGCGCCAAACTGTGAAACGTGGATGCCCGAATACAGCGGCGACAGCCTTTACGGCAAGAAGGTAGAGGTAAGACTCAAGGAGTTTATCCGACCTGAAAAAAGGTTCTTAAACCTTTCAGAGCTTGAAGCGGCGATTAAGCGCGACGGCGAAACAGCTCTCGGAATACTAAGTAAAAACTGACCCGAGCAAGGAAAAAAGCCTTGTTCGGGTTCATATTTTTAAGTGAAAGATAGCTTGAATTTTACTTTTTGATATGATATAATAATCTGAATTGCTATAATCGGAGGTTCTTATGAAGCTAGGACTTGATATCGGCTCTACTACGATTAAATGCGTAGTTCTTGATGATGAGAACAAAATAATATACAGCACCTACCAGCGCCACTACTCCCAGATTACCGAGAAAATCGGCGAAATCCTCAAGACGGTCCGCGAGGCTGTCCCCGGTGCGGAGAACGCCGACGTTGCCATGAGTGGCAGCGCGGGAATGGGCGTAGCCGAGGATTGCGGAATCGACTTTGTGCAGGAGGTTTACGCCACAAGAATCGCGGCAAATACCTTTATCCCCGGCACCGACGTTGTAATCGAGCTGGGCGGCGAGGACGCAAAAATCCTTTTCCTCTCGGGCGGACTCGAGGTTCGTATGAACGGAACCTGCGCGGGCGGAACGGGCGCGTTTATCGACCAGATGGCGACGCTTCTCAACGTTCCTCTTGAGGAGCTCGACGAGCTCTCCAAGGAATACGAAAAAACCTACACAATCGCCTCGCGCTGCGGCGTTTTTGCAAAAACCGATATCCAGCCGCTTCTCAATCAGGGTGCCAGAAAGGCGGACATCGCTCAGAGTATTTTCCGTGCCGTAGTCAGCCAGACCGTCGCGGGTCTCGCTCAGGGACGTGAGATTGAGGGTCAGGTCGTATATCTCGGCGGACCTCTGACGTTTATGTCGGAGCTCAGAAAATGCTTTGACGAAACGCTTAACACCACGGGAATCTGTCCCGAAAACTCGCTCTGTTACGTCGCCTGCGGCGCAGCTCTCTGTGCCGAGAAGCCGATAAACTTTGACGAGATTATTGAAAAGGTCAAGACCTACACGGGCTCGGGCAACTTTGCGTTCAACGCTCCCTTGTTCGAGAACGAGGACGAATACAACAAGTTCATCGAACGCCACAACAAGGCGTTTGTCGAAACCAAGGATTTGAAGGATTACAAGGGCAAGGTCTACATAGGTATGGACTCGGGCTCGACTACCGTCAAGGCGGTTGTGCTGTCGGAGAACTGCGACCTGCTCTATTCCGAATATATGCCCTCAAAGGGCAACCCCGTCAGTCTTATCAAGGGCTTCCTTGAGAAGGTATATGAGATTAACCCCGACATCGAGGTTGCTTCCTCGGCGGTCACAGGCTACGGCGAGGACATCGTCAAGAACGCGTTCTCCGTAGATTACGGAATTGTCGAGACTGTGGCTCATTTTACAGCCGCCAAGCACTTTATGCCCGACGTCGAGTTCATTATCGACATCGGCGGTCAGGATATCAAGTGCTTCAAGATTCACAACGGCGCGATTGATAACATCTTCTTAAACGAAGCGTGCTCCTCGGGCTGCGGAAGCTTTCTGCAGACCTTCGCGAACGCCCTCGGCTATTCTATCGAGGACTTCGCGAACAAGGGGATTTTCGCGAAGCGCCCCGTAGATTTGGGCTCGCGCTGTACCGTGTTTATGAATTCCTCGGTAAAGCAGGCTCAGAAGGACGGCGCGACAATCGAGGATATCTCGGCGGGACTTTCGCTCTCCGTCGTAAAGAACGCCTTGTACAAGGTTATCCGCGCGACCTCTCCCGGTGAGCTCGGCAAAAGGATTGTCGTTCAGGGCGGCACCTTCCTCAACAACGCCGTACTCAGAGCGTTTGAGCAGGAAATGGGCGTCGAGGTTATCCGAAGCAACATCGCGGGACTTATGGGCGCGTTCGGAGCCGCTCTCTATTCGAAGGAAAAGGTCAAGGACAAGGAAAATCCCAAGTCCACAATCGCGGGCAAAAAGTATCTCGAAAACTTTGTCCACGAAATCAAGGTAACAAACTGTGGACTTTGCAACAACAACTGCCGCCTCACAATCAATACATTCTCGGGCGGAAAGAAGTTCATCGCGGGCAACCGCTGCGAGCGTCCCATTACGAAAAAAGCTCCCAAAAACAACCGAAACATCTTTGCCTACAAGCTCGAGCTTCTCTCAGGCTACAAGCCTGTCGAGGGCAAGCGCGGCACAATCGGTCTGCCTATGGGACTTAATATGTACGAGCTCTTGCCGTTCTGGTGGAGATTCTTTACCGACCTCGGCTTCAAGGTCATTCACTCTCCCTACTCGAACCGCAAGATTTACCAGAAGGGTCAGCAGACTATCCCGAGCGACACCGTCTGCTTCCCCGCAAAGCTTATGCACGGTCACGTTCAGTACCTGCTCGACAAGGGTGTGGAGAACATCTTCTACCCCTGTCTGTCATATAATTTTGATGAGGGAATGGGTGACAACCACTACAACTGTCCCGTTGTCGCGTACTATCCCGAGGTCATCAAGAACAATATGAAGGGTATCAGAGATATCAACTTCATTATGCCTTATCTGGGAATCCACAGACCAAAGGACTTCCCCAAAAAGGCGTTCGAAAAGCTCAAACCGTATTTCAGCACGCTCACGCTCGGCGAGGTCAAGGCTGCGGCTAAGGCGGCGTATAAGGAATACGAGGAATATTTTGAAAAGCTCAGAAAGCGCGGCGACGAGATTATCGCGGCGGCTGAGAACGACGGCAGAGAGATAATCGTGCTCTCGGGTCGTCCCTATCACGTCGACCCCGAAATCAACCACGGAATCGACAAGCTCATCGCGGGCTTTGACGTGAGC
Organism: uncultured Eubacteriales bacterium; assembly: GCA_900315785.1. Classification (GTDB taxonomy): domain Bacteria; phylum Bacillota; class Clostridia; order Oscillospirales; family Acutalibacteraceae; genus Ruminococcoides. The sequence goes on along the minus strand of ONAL01000005.1, from coordinate 16,713 downwards.
GTTGTCAGCGAGGACGTTGTCAGCGTTCGCGCCGAGAAGTTTCACACCAAGGTGCTCAACCAGTGGACATATCATTCACGTCTTTACGCGGCGGCTGAGTATGTCAGCACGCGAAAGGATATGCAGCTAATCCAGCTCGTTTCGTTCGGCTGCGGCGTTGACGCGATTACAACGGACGAGGTCAGAGAAATTCTGGAGCGCAACAACAAGATTTATACTCAGATTAAAATAGACGAAATCACAAACCTCGGTGCGGTCAAAATCCGTATCCGAAGCTTGCTTTCGGCAATCGGCAGGGAATAGAGGTGATACCGTGGCAGAGTTAAAATACGACGAAAACGGACGACTTCTCTTTACAAAGGAGATGAAGGACGAGGGCTACACAATTCTTGCGCCCTCAATGGCTCCGATTCACTTTACAATCATCAAGAACGTATTCATTCACGACGGCTACAACCTCGAGATTGTCGATACCGCGGGTCCCGAAATCGCTCAGACGGGTCTCAAGTACGTACATAACGACACTTGTTATCCCGCGCTGCTCGTTATCGGTCAGCTTATCCACGCGCTTCAGTCGGGCAAGTACGACGTCAACAAAACCGCGCTGATGATTACTCAGACAGGCGGCGGCTGCCGCGCCAGCAACTACATCTTCCTGCTGAGAAAGGCTCTCAAAAAGGCGGGAATGGAGCAGGTGCCCGTTATCTCGCTGTCTATCGGTATGGAAAAGAACCCCGGCTTCAAGCTCAGCGTTCCGCTTATCAGAAGATTTGCGGCAGGTCTCGTTTACGGCGACGCGCTTATGCTGCTCTCAAACCAGACCAAGCCCTACGAGGTCAACAAGGGCGAAAGTATGCGCCTTGTCGACAAGTGGATTAAGCGCCTGACGGACGACTTCGCCAAGGGCGACAGCTACCGTATCAAGGAAATCAATAAGTATCTCGACAAAATCTGCGAGAGCTTCTCGAAGATAGAGCTCAACAAGGTTCCCAAGGTAAAGGTGGGCGTTGTCGGCGAGATTTATGTAAAATACGCTCGTCTCGGCAACAACGACCTCGAAAAATTCCTTGCAGACCAGGGCTGCGAGGTCAACCTTCCCGGTATTATGGGCTTTGCGCTGTTCAAGGTCGATAACCGCCTTGAGGATATCAAGCTCTATGGCGGAAGCGCGGTCAAGTTCAAGGCTTGCTCGGTGCTCTTCAACTACCTCACAAAGCTCGAGGCAATGATAATCAAGTACACCAGAAAGTACGGCTTCACACCGCCGGGTCAGTATTCACATATCAAAAAGCTCGTCAAGCCCGTCATCGGTCACGGCTCAAAAATGGGCGAGGGCTGGCTCCTGACAGCAGAAATGCTCGAGCTCGCCGAGAGCGGATATGAGAACATCGTGTGCACACAGCCCTTCGGCTGTCTGCCGAACCACATCAACGGCAAGGGCGCCGTGAGACGTATCAAGGAGCTCAACCCCAAGGCGAATATCGTAACAATCGACTATGACCCTGGCGCTCCCAAGGTAAACCAGGAAAACCGAATCAAGCTTATGCTTGCCGTCGGAAAAGAAGAATTAGAGAAAAAGAGCAAATAAATCAGTCGCCGCTTCAAAAGCGGCGACTTTCCTTTTGCGTTTATTCTTCTGTCACTAAGAGTGTATCACTATTCATACAGATATTCACCGAGCAGCAACCATGCCATACTTCCGGGATTTCTTCCGTTGCTGTCGCAAAACAAGCAATATCCGCTTTTCGGATTAAAATATTCCGTAGAAGAGTAGGAGGAGATAGCGCCCTCGTGCCCCGCGCCTTCCGCGAACATAGGCATCAATCCGTAACCGTATCTTTGGCCTGAATCGGGTGAATAATCCGTGACCATCTCCCGTAAGGTTTTCGAGGTGACAATCTTGCCGTCGGATAAGCCTTCCATCCACTTGACCATATCAGGAGCGTTGGAAACAATATCTCCGGCGCCTTTTGCGATTCCCTTAATCTTGACCTCATTTACTTCTTCGTCGTAAATCAGTTTTTCTGCCCACGCGGGAGAATCCGGTATTTCGGTGATCAAGCCTGTATGCTTCATATCCAGCGGATCAAAAATGTGCTCTCGCAAAAAATCGTTATAATACTGACCGGAAACTTGTTCCACAATGTCGGCGAGCAGGATATAATTAGAATTGGAATATCTGTAAGCACTGTCAGGTTCAAACAGCAAAGTCTGATTGAAGATCCATTTTTTAATCAAAGAGGTGTTCTCTTCCTCGCTGTTTTCATGTGGCAGTGTGTCTGCATAGCCTTCGTTCACTGTATCGCGGATTCCCGAACGCATAGTCAGCAGATGTTTGATTGTAATATCTTTGCCTTTGTCATACTCGGGAAAGTATTTGTTGATTGTATCGTCAAGACGGAGCTTGCCCTGATCGCGCAGAATCATCACAGCGGCGGCACAGAATTGCTTTGACACAGATCCGATATACATCGATGTATCAATCGTCAAAGGATCTCCGTTTGCGTCCGTACCTGTTGCTCTTTGATACACGATATTACCGTTATGTGTGACATAAATGATTCCGTCATACTTTATGTCTGCAAGCTGGTTCTCTATGTAGGCGGCAAGATCGGCGTCTGTCTTCGCGGCGGCGGTCGTTTCCTCGGCTTGCTCTGTTTTATCGGAATTGATTCCGCAGGAGGTTACGGAAAATAATACTGCCAGAATCAATAATAAAGCGACTGTTCGTTTCATATTGCTCTCCTTTTTATTGCGCCAAATCAAACAGCGAACCATTATGACAAACATAAAAGCTCGCTGTTCAGTTTGTTATGGTTTCAAATCGGCTGCTACTCTTGTGATTTTAATTCACCCTTATTGGTGTTAGCCTTCGGTTGCGCGTTTATTCTTCTATCCAGATTGTTTCGTCCTTGTGTGAGCCGACCTCAAAATGATACTTTGCGATTCCGAGGTCAACCTTTGAGTAAGGTGACTTTTTGGCGGTAGCCCTGACCCTGTCGTTAGGTCTGAGCTCAAAGCAGAACTTCTGCTGATTAACGGCGGTGGGGGCGAGCAAGGCGGCTTCCACACCCTTTGCGTACCAATCGGGCATCGCGCCGATTGTGCCGCTCACCTCGTTGAACTCACGGCTCTTGTGAGGCGTGCCCTCGGTCTCGCCGTAGCCTATGGCGATTACCGCGACAACCGTTTCGTGCTTGTCGAGCTTGTACGCTCTGCGGATTTTCTTGTAGGTGAGACCTACCCAACAGGTGTTGAGCCCAAGCGTCTGGGCTTCGATAACGAGCTTTTCGCCCCAATATCCGACGAGCTCGTCAAGGTCCTTGCCCTTTCTGCCTATCATAACAATGTAGTTATTGACGTTCTTGAATTTGCCGTAGCGCGCAAGCCTGCCCGAAAACGCCTTCGGTTCATTGGCAACGAGCTGGATGTGAAGTCCGCTGAGCGAGTTGTAGGTGAGTATGAGTCTCTCGAGCGCCGCAAGGTGGTCGTCTGAGAGTGGAATATTTTTGTAAGCGCGCACGGAATGACGCGCGAGAATAGCTTCGTAAAGTGTCATTTTCAGGCTCCTTTATGTGGTACCTTAATTATATCATAAAGTTTTTTTCGAAACAATAGGCACAAGCGATTGTATGCGTAAATGTATTGATAAATTTTTTGGCTGTAGCTATTGGCTGACAGGAAGTTTTGTAGTATAATGTATTCGAGTATGCAGTTTTGCTTTTTCCGCCTGATTCTCTCAGGCATAAAAATAGATATGGAGGTAGAAATGAAACTTCACGGTATAAAAGTTCAGCACAGAAAAAATACCGCCGCCTCAGCTCCCGTCAGACTTCCTGTTCCCGACGAGGTTGTTATCCCGATGTCGATGCACATCGGCAAACCCGCTTCGGTTGTCGTCAAAAAGGGCGACGCCGTCAAGGTCGGTCAGCTCATCGGCGAGCGCGACGGATTTGTCAGCGCGCCGATTCACTCGAGCGTTTCGGGTACGGTCAGCAAGATTGACGAAATCACGATGTCGGCGGGTCAGAAGGTTCAGGCTGTGTTCATCAAAACCGACGGTAAACAGGAGATGGCAGAGGATATCACCCCTCCCGTTGTTACCGATTTTGAGAGCTTCGTAAAGGCTGTTCAGGACAGCGGCGTTGTCGGCTTGGGCGGCGCGGGCTTTCCGACGTTTATCAAGGTCAACGTAAACGACTTATCAAAAATCGAGGCGCTTGTTATCAACGCGGCTGAATGTGAGCCCTACATAACCTCGGACACCAGAACGATGATTGACAAGCCCGACTATGTTTTCAAGGGTATCGAAGCCGTTCGCAGATATATGGGCGTAAAGCGGTTTATCATCGGTATCGAGGACAACAAGAAGGAAGCAATAAAGGTAATGAAGCAGTACGCTTCAAAGGCTGACGGAGTAGAGGTCAGCGTTCTGCCGTCTCTGTACCCTCAGGGCGGCGAAAAGGTGCTTGTGTATAACACGACAGGCAAGGTTATCCCTCAGGGCGGACTTCCGCTCGATGTGGGAATAATCGTCGGCAACGTAACAACTATCGCGACTATCGCCGAGTATCTCGAAACGGGTATTCCGCTTATCGAGAAGTGCGTTACCGTTGACGGCTCTGCTGTCAGGGAACCCACAAATCTTATTGTTCCCATCGGCACAAGAATTCAGAATCTGCTCGACGCCTGCGGCGGCTTGAAGGAAGACCCCGCGAAGGTAATCTACGGCGGACCGATGATGGGTATCTCAGTGCCGTCGCTTGACGCTCCCATTCTCAAAATGACGAACGCGATTATCGCTATGGGCGAAAAGGAAGCGGCTCCGCCGAAAACCACCCAGTGCATAAACTGCGGCAACTGCCTTTCGCATTGTCCGTTCAGGCTCGACCCCAAGGGAATTATGCACGCGTATAATATTGACGACTGCGAAATGCTCGAGGAGCTCTGCGTGGATATCTGTATGGAGTGCGGCTGCTGCTCGTACGTTTGTCCCGCGAAGAGACCTCTTGTACAGACAAATAAAATGGCAAAGCAAAAGCTTAGAGCCTATCAGAACGCAAGAAAAGCAAAGGAGGAGAAAAAATGAGAAAGCTTATTTCGTCCGTATCTCCTCACGTCAACAGTCCTCTGACAACTCAGAAGATTATGCTTGACGTTGTGCTTGCGCTCGTTCCCGCGGGAATTGCGGCGACGATTATCTTCGGCTGGCGCGCGCTGCTCGTTATCGGCGTCTGCGTTGCGGTCTGCGTTTTCTCGGAATGGGGATTTGAAAAAATCTGCAAGAAGGAAAACACAATCTCCGACCTCTCCGCGGTGGTAACGGGAATGCTCCTTGCGTACAACCTGCCCGTGTCAATTCCGCTGTGGCAGGCGGCTCTCGGCAGCGTGATTGCGATTGTCGTGGTCAAGCAGCTCTTCGGCGGTATCGGTCAGAACTTCGCTAACCCCGCAATTACCGCGCGTATTATTATGATGACGGCGTTCTCGGGAACGATGACTACGTGGGTTTTTCCCGACGCAATTTCCACGGCTACGCCGCTCGCGATGATTTCCAAGGGCAACCTCGACGGCTTGCCCTCGTATCTGCAAATGTTCCTCGGCTACAGAGGCGGCTGTCTCGGCGAGACCTGCACACTGGCGCTTCTGCTCGGCGGCGTTTATCTGCTTGTGAAGAGAGTAATCTCCTGGCACACGCCCGTCGCGTTTATCGGAACTGTCGCGGTTATGTCGCTTGTCTGCGGCAAGGACGTTCTGTACCAGCTTATGGCAGGCGGTCTGATGATTGGTGCGCTCTTTATGGCGACCGATTATTCCTCAACTCCGCCCACAAAGTGGGGCAAGGTTATCTTCGGTATAGGCTGCGGTCTTATCACCGTGCTTATCCGTTTCTGGGGCAACTTCCCCGAAGGTGTGAGCTTCTCCATTCTTATTATGAACATTCTCACACCGTATATTACAAAGCTCACGCGTTCAAAGCCTTTCGGAGCGGGAGGTGGTAAGAGATGAAAAAGAACACCTTCTCAGAAGTCGTAAAGCCGATTCTCGTGCTCGGAAGCATCTGCCTAGTGGTCACGGCTCTGCTTGCGTATGTAAATCTCATCACCGCCCCGATTATCAAGGCTGCCGACGACAAGGCGGCGGCTGAGGCGAGAGCCGAGGTGCTCAGCGAAGCCGACGGCTTCGAGACAATCGACGCAAAGCTCCCCGACGAGGTCAAGGAGGCCTTCAAGGCAAAGAAAGACACAGGATATGTGTTCAAGCTCAGCGTCAAGGGCTACGGCGGCGATATTGTGCTGATGTGCGGTATCAAGTCGGACGGCTCAATCGAAAAGTGCAAAACTCTCTCCCATTCGGAGACAAGCGGAATCGGCTCGCGCGTTGTTGATAACGACGGCGGCTACCGCGACAACTATGTCGGCAAGACCGCCGACAACTTCAGCGAGGTGGACGCGATTTCAGGCGCGACGATTTCCTCGACAGCGTACAAAAAAGCCATTTCAGCGGCATTTGACGCGTACAAAATTGTAAAGGAGGCGTCGTGATGAACCAGGTTCAGAACTTTACAAAGGGACTGATAAAAGAGAATCCCGTGCTTGTGCTCGTGCTGGGAACCTGCCCGACGCTCGCGACCTCCTCTAACGTCACAAACGCGCTCGGAATGGGCGTCGCGGCGACGGTCGTTCTCCTTTGCTCAAACATCGTAATCTCAGCTCTGCGAAAGGTTATCCCCGACAAGGTCAGGATTCCCTGCTTTATCGTGCTTATCGCGGGCTTTGTAACAATGGTTCAGCTTCTCGTAAAGGCGTTCGCTCCCGCTCTGGACGCGTCGCTCGGTATTTACCTGCCGCTGATTGTTGTTAACTGTATCATTCTCGGACGCGCCGAGATGTTCGCTCAGAAAAACAAGGTCATTGACTCCGCAATCGACGGTCTCGGAATGGGCGCGGGCTTTACGCTTGCGCTGGTCGCGATGGCGACAATCCGAGAGGTGTTCGGAAACGGCACCTTTATGGGACTTCCGATTCCCGTCCTTTCGGAGAACCACATCTCCATTCTCACAATGGCTCCGGGCGGCTTCTTTGTGTTCGGACTTTTAATCGCGGTTGTGAACCGCTTCTTCAAGAACAAGCCTAAGAAAAAGGACTTAGGCTGTGCAGGCTGTCCTCAGGCTGAAATCTGCGGCGGCGCTTGCGCCGAGGGGGAGGTAAATAATGACTAAGCTTATTATTATCCTGCTCTCCGCGGTATTCATCAACAACTATGTACTGTCAAGGTTCCTTGGAATCTGCCCGTTCCTCGGCGTTTCGAAAAAGCTCGATTCCGCCACGGGTATGAGCCTTGCGGTAATCTTTGTAATGCTCATTTCAACGGCGGTAACCTACCCGATACATATGTATCTGCTTATCCCGAATCACCTCGAGTATCTGCAGACAATCGTATTTATCCTCGTTATCGCGGCGCTTGTACAGCTTGTCGAGATTGTGCTCAAAAAGTACATTCCCTCGCTTCACAAGTCGCTCGGCGTTTACCTGCCGCTGATTACAACAAACTGCGCCGTGCTCGGCGTTACAATTCTCAACATTGACGAGGGCTACACCTTCCTTGAGGCTATGGTTAACTCGCTCGGTTCGGGTCTCGGCTTCTTCCTTGCTATGGTTATGTTCTCGGGCGTCCGCTCCAAGCTCGACGGCGCGGATATTCCCAAATCCTTCAAGGGCTTGCCGATTACCCTCATCGCCGCGTCAATCACCTCGCTGTCGTTTATGGGCTTCGGCGGTGTCATTGAGAATATGTTCGGTAAATAAGGGGGTCAGTCTATGCAAGCAATTTTAACGGCTGTTATCCCCGTTGTGATAATCGGAATTCTCTGCGCGGCTATGCTCGTTGTCGCGTCAAAGCTTATGGCTGTCAAGGAGGACGAGCGTTTTCCTAAGGTTCGTGAGTGCCTCCCCGGAGCCAACTGCGGCGCGTGCGGCTACGCGGGCTGCGACGGCTACGCAAAGGCTCTTGTTGACGACAGCTCCGTCCCCGCGAATCTCTGTGTTCCCGGCGGCGAAGGCGTAGCGCGCGAGCTCAGCGACGCTCTCGGAGTTGAGTTTGCCGAGGTCGAAGCCAAGGCTGCTGTGGTTCATTGTCTCGGCGACTGCGACGCTACCGAGGACGCCGTCGACTACAAGGGAATGGAAAGCTGCGCCGCGGCAAAGATGATTTTCGGCGGAAAGGGCAAATGCGGCTACGGCTGTATCGGTCTCGGCGACTGCGCCGAGGCGTGCCCTCAGGACGCTATCTATATCAGCAAGGGAATCGCTATGGTCTATCCGCCCGAGTGTATCGGCTGCGGAATCTGCGTCAGGACCTGTCCAAATTCCCTCATCTCACTTCACAAGACGACCTCAACAACTGTCGTCAGCTGTTCAAACCGTGACAAGGGCGCCGCAACGCGCAAGGCTTGCTCGAACGGCTGTATCGGCTGTAAAAAGTGCGAAAAGGCGTGTCAGTTCGACGCAATCAAGGTCAAAAACAACCTTGCCGAGATTGACTACGAAAAATGCACCTCGTGCGGCGAGTGCGTCAAGGTCTGCACCACAGGGTGCATCAAAATCTACAAGCTCTCTGAATAATTATTCTGCTTTACTCTAAAATTCGCGGCTGACCGCGTCTATAATACAGATAACAAAATTTAAGAAGGAATGTATTATGAAAAAGCTAAAAGCTATCTTTGCTTCCGCTCTGGCTCTCGTTATTCTGAGCTCCTCAGCGATTATCCCCGCTTCGGCTTCGGTCTTTGACAAAAACCGTCTCGAGGGTCTCGATTATGTAGAGGGCGAGGCTGTCGTTGTGCTCAAGGACAACGCGAGCTCCATCTACACCAACAAGAATAAGTCTGCCGCGGCATACGGCAGCGGCGTTAAGCTCAAGAATACTTTTGAGATTGACGCAGACGCAAGGGACAACGACAGCGTAAAGCTCGCAGTCGTCAAATCCGACAAGCTTTCCACCGTTCAGCTTATAGACAGGCTTGAGGGCAGGTCTGGCATAGACTACGTTGTTCCCAACTTCAAGTCAAAAATCAGCTCAATCACGTCCGACACCTACAGCGCCTTCCAGTGGGCTCTTGAGAATAACGGACAGAACAACGGCACCGCGGGCTGTGACATTCACCCTCAGACGCTTTGGGATAAAACCAAGGACAGCGACTCGGAGTCGCTCGTTGCCGTTATCGATACGGGTATCGACTTTGAGCACGAGGATTTACAGGACTTAATCTGGACAAATCCCTACGGCAGCAAGCTCATCGGCGAGCACGGTTACGATTTCACGGGCGCTAACCGCGACGGTCGTCCTCGGGACGATAACGGTCACGGCACCCACGTTTCGGGAATTATCGCGGGTATCGGCGACAACGAAAAGGGTATTTCGGGCATAAATAAAAAGGGCGTCAAGATTCTGCCCGTCAAGTGCTTCGACGCAGACGGAGAATGTGAGCTCGACACAGAGATTGCCTCTTTCGAATACCTCGCACGTGCGGTTAAGCTCGGCGCGAAGGTCGACGCTGTAAACTGCTCCTTCGGCGGAACAGGCGACAACTCCGAGAAAAAGCTCCTCGAAAAAATCTTCAATGAGCTCGAGAAGAAGGGTGTTATCATCGCGGTTGCGGCAGGTAATGACAGCGTTGATATTTCCGAGGAACAGGAAGGCGGAATTTTTGAGGATAGCGGACTGGTGCTTCCCGCCAGAGTTGACTGCGACAACGTAATTGTTGTAGGCGCGACAAACGGCAAGGATGAGCTCGCGAGCTACTCAAATTACTCCGAAAAGTACGTTGACGTGGCTGCGCCCGGCTCCTGCATCCTTTCGACAGTATGCGAGAATTGCTTCAACCCGTCGATTTACACCGACGAACAGAAGGCTCAGCTTGTTTCTCTGCTTCAGGATTATAACGGCGAGGTCAAGGCGGGCGACGCAGGTTATCCCGTCGTTACCGCCGAGAGCTCCAAGCTTTATCCTCTCAGCCGGAACGCGGAGGTTTCGCTCACTGACAATTACTTCGGAACCTCAGGCAAGGCGGTCAGAGTCAAGTTTACCGACAAGCGAATCGAACTCAATAATGAGTCGGGGGAAGAAGAGGAGCTATACTACTACTGCTTTGAGATTCCCTTCAGTATTGAAAACAAGAATGAAAAATATTCCCTCAGCTTTATGACAAGCAGCACCAAGGATATCCAGTGGCTGGCTGTAGATACCACCGCCGACGCTCAGCCTATTTCGAGCGATTATGACGCAGGAGTCAATGCTATGGGCAGAGGCTACGGAATCGACGAGTGGGATCACTATCAGATTGAGGTTGATCCCACAAAGGCGAAAGGCTACATAAAGGGCACAGAGCGCAAGCTTCAGATTTATGTATACGCCAACGGCGGAGATGAGATTGAAATTGATGATTTCGCTGTCAGCAAACAGGGCGTAGACCGTGAGAAGTTCGGCAAGTACGATTTCTACGGCGGCACATCTATGGCGACGCCTTATGTCGCGGGCGCGGCGGCTCTGCTCAAGCGCGCATATCCCGACGCAGAGGCGAAGGATATCATCGCGATGATTAAGCTTTCGGGCAGAAGAAGCGAAGCCCTCGAGGGCAAGGTCGAGAACGCTATGTCGCTCTCTCTCGAGAACACCGACAAGATTCCGCCTATGATTACCTCGGCTCAGTTCTCCTCAAACGGAAAGAGCGTCGTTATCAAGGGTCGTCTCGACGGCGTTACGGAGATTAAGGTCAACGGCGAGGTCGTCGCTCCCAAGAGCGTAACCGACAGCCGAATCGTTATCCCCGACAACAACTACAACGTCAAGGACGTCACAATCACAGTCACCAACGAGCTCGGCTCGTCCAGGTTCAAAACTCACCTCACAAAGCAGAAGGTGTTCCCCGAAGCCAAGAACGTCTACGGTATGCCAACCGCTACCGAGAGCCTGTTCCCTGTGAACGCAGGCGACAAGGCGTTCTTCGTGGACAGATACACAGGCGACATCACTGTGCTCAGATACGACGCCGCGTCAAACAGCTATTTCTGCGAGAGCTACGGCAAAATCAATATCAAGAAGTTCCTCGAGAAAAAGTCCGAGGTTAACTACGACGGTGTTACCTACAAGAACGGCAAGATTTACTTCGCAGCAATAGGCAAGGTTCAGTCGAGCACAGGAAGAACACTTGGCTACGATAACATCTTCGGCTGCTATGACGTAAAGGCGAAGAAGTCCTACAAGCTCTGCGCTCTTCCCGATATCCCTTATGAGGGCGCTTCACTTGTAACTCTCGGCTCGGGCTTCTACCTTATGGGCGGCTACGACGGAGCAAAGAACACCTACTCCGACAAGGTTTACAAGTATAATTCATCCAAAAAATCCTTCACGCTTCTCAGCGCAACTCTCCCCGAGGGCAGAGCCTTCGCGAGATATTACGAGTACAACGGTCTGATTGTCGGCGCGTACGGCGCTCAGAAGGACGGCAAAATGCCCCCGATTATCACCTTTGACGGCAAGACCTTCAAGACCTCGACCGTAAAGTGCGTGAGCGACGACAAGTCCGAGGCTGAAAGCGAGTTCGCGGGCTGGATAGATATCTACGACGGAAACATCGGTCTTGGCAAGGGCGGAGTTTTCCTCAACGGCGCGTTTATCGACGGTCTCGGCGACACCTTTATCTACAACCCCAAGACCGACAAGGCGACTCCCGCGGAGTATACCACATCGCTTATCAGCGGCTCCAACAAGGCTGTGTTCGGCGTAACTCTCCCCGGCTGCTTCATCGCTTTCACGGCTACCACTAACGAGTTGGACGACGACTTCGACTTTGACATCTTCTCAAAAAAGTCGGATTCAGATGATGAAGATGACGACGATGAGGAAGAGATGGTTGTCGAAAAGGCATACTTCGTTCCTCTCAAGAACTCCAAGAACATTCCTTACGAGCAGACATATATCCAGAAGATAAAGAACAGGACAATGTACGTCGGCGCAAGCTCGACGGTCAAGCCCTCAATCCGCAACGCGAAGGGCAAGACAAAGTACCTCAGCTCCAACAGCAAGGTGGTCAAGGTTGCTTCAAACGGCAAGCTCAAGGCTCTCAGAAAGGGCAAGGCGACAATCACGGTCAGGAACAACGGCGTCAAGACGAGCTTCACCGTGACCGTCAGGAATCCCTCTCTCAACAAGTCTCAGGTTTCCCTCAAAAAGGGCAAGAGCTTTGCTCTGAGGGTTACTGGCAAGGTCGGCAGAGCGACGTTTACGTCCTCTGACAAAAAGGTCGCTACTGTTTCCTCGGCGGGCAGGATAAAGGCTGTCGGCAGGGGAAAGGCTACCGTAACCGTAAAAACAAACGGCATAGAGCTTCTTTGCAAAGTCACCGTAAAATAAAATTAACTCCGCCCGATTCGGGCGGAGTTTTTCAGTTAATGCCTTATGGGGTTATTTTCCGTTCCTGTACAGCTCCAGCAACTCTCTTAGGTCGTCAAGCTCGCGGCTGATTCTGCCGCCGTTGTCGGTGTCCGCGACCATCATTCTGTGGCTCTCGGTCTCGACAATCTCGGATTCAAAGTGAATATCCTTGTTGTCGGCAATCGCTTCGTCAATGCTCTCGAACGGCTTGTGCGCCTTGAGCCTTAGTCCGTGCGAGTTGTAAATCAGTGTGTAACCAGCGATTCCCGTTTTCTCGTGATAATCACGGCAGAAGCCGCCGTCAATCACAAGCAGCCTTCCGTTAGCCCTTATCGGCAGCTCGCCGATAACTGTTCTCACGGGCGTGTGACCGTTAACGATGTGGCTCAGCTTGCCGCTCAGACCGAACTCTGCAAGGATTTCCAGACAGGTTTTCTCGGTTTTGTAGAAGTCGTAGTATGGATTCTGCTTTTCCGTGTGCGCGGCTTTGTCGTCAATCATTGCGCGCTCAAACGTCTTGATGTTGCGGCCGCAGAGCGGCGACTTTCTGCCGCACCAAAGGTACCACATAAAGTCGATATCGCGCTGAGTTCTGTGTTTGCCGTAAAACGCGTAGCGCGCCTTCGCGTCGGCAAAGTCAAAGTATTCTCTGCCGCTGAGCATTTTGTCAAATATACAGATTTCGTCGAGCGCGCCGTCCTCTCTGAGCGGTACACAGCCGTGATACAGCAGATTTCCGTTGTGGATTTTGTACATTCCGCCGTTTTCGTAGAGGAAATCGACGTGCTCCCGAAGCCTCAGACTGCTCAGGAAAGAATTTTTCAGACCGTCGATAACCTTGGTCTCGCCCTCGGTCAGCTCGTAGGGTTTATCGGGGTCGAACGTCGGAAGATTTGTGTCGTTGAGCTTGTAGGTCTTGCCCTCACAAACAACGGTTCCGTCCTCGAGGTTGACCGTCTGCATAACGAGCTTGTCGTCGAGCTCGAAGTCGGGATTGCGCTTGATAATCTGTCCTTCAAGCTTGAACTGGATAACGCTGATTGTCTTGAGAGCCGCGTCCATAGGCGCCATATCGGGGTAGAGCTGTTCGGAAAACAGCGCAAGGTTTCTCAGGCTTATGCCGTAGCCGCTCTCGAGAATTCTCACGGAGCGGTATTTTATCGCGTTTCTGACGACATTCGCGATACAAGCCTTGCTTCCGCAGGCGGCTCCCATCCAGAGGATATCGTGGTTTCCCCATTCAATATCGAGCGAATGGTGCTTCATCAGCATATCGATGATTTTGTCGGCGGACTCGCCTCGGTCAAAAATATCTCCCACAATGTGCAGATGGTCAACCGCAAGGCGCTTGATAAGTCCCGACAGCGAGGTGATGAAATCCTCCGCGTCGAGGTCGATTACCGTGTCGAGAATGATGTTGTGATAGCGGACCTGGTTGTCGTCCTCGTCCTTCTGCGCGTGCATAAGCTCGTCGATGATGTAGGCATAGTCCTCGGGCATAGCCTTTCTCGCCTTTGAGCGCGTGTATTTTGAGGACAGCGTCCTCGCAAGCTCAATCAAAAGGTTTATGATTTCGCGGTAGCGCTCAGGCGTTCCCTCGCCCGAACGTCTCAGCTTCGTCAGCTTTTCCTTGGGATAGTAAATCAGCGTGCAGAGCTCTTTTCTGTCCTCGTGCGACAGCGTTCCGCGGTACAGCATATCAACCTTTTCGCGGATAACGCCCGAGCAGTTGTTGAGAATATGGCAGAATGCCTCATACTCGCCGTGAATATCGCTCATAAAGTGCTCCGTGCCCTTAGGCAGATTGAGGATAGCGGTCAGGTTGATTATCTCACGCTTAACGGAGCGCGCAGTCGGGTATTTCTCCGAAAGGAGCTTTAAGTATCTGAGCCTTTCGTCAGTCATTTTTTCACCGCCTTTTATGAAAAAAGGGGACGGCAACCGCCGTCCCGCAATAATTATTTCGTTCCGAAGATTCTGTCTCCCGCGTCGCCGAGACCGGGGCAGATGTACGCGTTTTCGTTGAGACAACGGTCAAGCGCGCCGATATAAAGCTGAACGTCGGGGTGTTTTTCGGTGAAAGCCTTAACTCCCTCGGGAGCCGCGATAATGCACATACACTTGATGTTCTTACCGCCCTGAGCCTTGATTTCGTTAACCGCGTCGATGAGCGAGCCGCCTGTCGCGAGCATCGGGTCAACAACAACGATTAATCTTTCGCTGATGAAGGGAGGAAGCTTGCAGTAATAAGCGTGGGGGATATGGGTTTCCTCGTCGCGGTACATACCGATGTGACCGACCTTTGCCGAGGGAACGAGAGCCAGCATACCGCTGACCATTCCGAGACCTGCTCTGAGGATAGGCACGATAGCCATCTTCTTGCCGTCGATAACGGGCTGAACGGTGTCCTCAATCGGGGTTTTGATTTCAACCTCGCGTGTCTTGATGTCAGCGAGAGCCTCGTAACCCATAAGCATTGCGATTTCCTCAACAAGCTTGCGGAATTCGTTTGTGCCTGTGCTTTCCTTTCTGAGCATTGTTATTTTATGCTTGATAAGCGGGTGGTTCATATAAACAACATTATCCATATTATCGTGTCCTTTCTTTTCTAAATCATAGTTTCCTTTATATAATAATACAAAAAACGGGGAATAAAGTCAACGAAAAATGACAAAAAGTTAGAAACAACAATTACTAAACAGAAAAATGTTGTATTATGCCGAATTTTCATATATAATGTTTCGTTGAGGGTCAAAAACCCAAAAACTCTATAATCAATAAGGAGGAAAAGAAAATGAAAATGATTTACGGCGTAAAAGACAAGCCGAAGTTCCCGGCAATACTTGTCTTTGCGTTCCAGCAGCTCCTCGCTATTATGGCTGCTACAATCGCGGTTCCGATGATTGTAGGCAACGGTATGAGCACCTCTGCGGCGCTCTTCGGCGCGGGTATCGGTACACTGGTATATGTGGCTTTTACAAGAGCTAAGAGCCCTGTATTCCTCGGCTCGTCCTTCGCGTTCCTCGGCTCAATGGCTTCCGCTTTCGGCGGCGGTGTCGCAGTCGGACTCGGATATCTCGGACTTATCATCGGTGCGGTTCTTGCGGGTCTTGTGTATGTGGTAATCGCTATTATCGTTAAGGCGGTCGGCGTAAACTGGGTTTCCAAGCTTATGCCTGCGGTTGTTATCGGACCTACAGTTGCGATTATCGGACTTTCGCTTGCGGGCAACGCTATCGGCGACCTCGGCGCTAACGAGGCAAACTTTGCCGCTGCGGCAACTCCCGTAAATGTGTATGTCAAAATCATCTGCGGTGTAATCACTCTCGCCGTAACAATGCTCTGCTCCGTTTACGGCAAGAAAATGGGCAAGCTCATTCCCTTTATCATCGGTATTCTCGCGGGCTACGCTGCGGCTTCCGTATTCTTTGTAATCGGAAACGCAACAGGCAACGACGCGCTCAAGGTTATCGACTATACCGCGCTTACCTCTTTGTTTGAAAATATTTCCGTAAAGAGCTTTGTCGCGGTTCCCGACTTCACCTTCCTCAAGGCGTTCGGTTCCTTCGGTCAGTTTTCACCCGCATATTTCGGCACTATCGCCGTTGCGTATATCCCTGTAGCGTTTGTTGTGTTCGCTGAGCATATCGCCGACCACAAGAACCTCTCTTCAATCATCGAGCACGACCTTCTTGAGGACCCGGGTCTCTCCAACACCCTCCTCGGCGACGGTATCGGCTCAATGGTAGGCGCTGTATTCGGCGGCTGTCCCAACACAACCTACGGCGAGTCCGTCGGCTGTGTAGCTATCACAAAGAACGCTTCCGTAAGAACAATCATTGTTACTGCGATTGAAGCTATGCTTATCTCGTTCATCGCTCCCTTCGTCGGCTTCCTTTCCACAATTCCGTCCTGCGTAATGGGCGGTGTGTGCGTGGCTCTCTACGGCTTCATCGCCGTATCGGGTCTCAAGATGCTCCAGAAGGTTGACCTCGACGACAACCGCAACCTCTTCACCGCGTCTGTTATCCTTATCGCAGGCGTCGGCGGAATGGTGCTCAAGTTCGGTAACGTAACAATTACTGAGGTTGCCTGCGCGCTTATCCTCGGTATCCTTACCAACGTAATGCTCGGCAGAAAAAAGAATAAATAAGCAAAAAAATTGAGGCTCCCGAAAGGCAATATCATTTAGTTAAGAAACAAGACACTCACGAAAAGTGGGTGCCTTGTTTTTTTGAAACAATTTTAAGAAATTTTTAATAAAAGGCTTGACAAAAC